>NZ_JABSST010000066.1 GCF_013213975.1 Winogradskyella sp. | reverse complement strand
TTTAAACCTGAGGCATTTCCTGCCGTAACACTACCACCTTCTTTTTTGAATGCTGTTCTTAATTTTCCTAGAACTTCAAGCGAGGTATTTGGTTTTACGAACTCATCTCTAGAAAATTGGATGGGATCTTTTTTTCGTTGTGGAATTTCAACTGTAACAATTTCCTTAGCTAACCTTCCATTGTCTTGCGCTTTTGTGGCTTTCATCTGACTCCAATAGGCGAATTTATCCTGATCTTCGCGAGATATATTATATTTTTCAACTAGGTTTTCAGCAGTCATTCCCATACCATCTGTACCATACATTTCATGCATCTTTGGATTAACAAATCTCCATCCAAATGTTGAATCATACATTTTAGAATCACCTCCAAAAGCACTTGAGGGTTTTGCCATAACATAAGGGCCACGTGTCATGTTTTCCACACCGCCAGAAATAAACAGGTCACCATCTCCTGCTTTTATGGCACGATTTGCATGAATAATGGCTGACAATCCAGAACTACATAAACGATTTACAGTTTCACCAGGAACAGTAAAAGGTAGACCTGCTAATAACAATGACATGCGCGCAACGTTACGATTATCCTCACCTGCTTGATTGGCACAACCCATAATAACATCATCATAAGCCTCTTTTGGGATATTAGGATTTCGCTTTACAACCTCAGAGATGACTAACGCACCCAAATCGTCTGTTCGAACTGCGGATAGTGTCCCTTTATAATTTCCTATTGGTGTACGTACACCATCAATAATATATGCTTCTTTCATTTAATTTTTTATTTCTCCCAGTCTTTCTGAGTTCTATAAACAACACCTTTAAAAAGTGCAACTAATTCTTTACCTCGTTTTACCTCAACTATATTAAAACCGAGTTTGTTATTTACTTTTTCAATCACAGATTCTGCAACTAAGTAATCGCCTTCTTCTAATGCTTCAATATGGTTAATACTTGTCTCAATAGACACCGCATATTTACCGTGTGTATTAGCTGCAAATCCAAATGCCGTGTCAGCTAAGGCGTAACTAATTCCGCCATGTGCAAAACTCATGCTATTGAGCATTTCTTTCCGGATGCTCATTGCTACTTTACATCTGCCAATTTCACATTCTAAAATCTCAACACCTAACCATTGACTGTAGGCATCTTGACTTAACATTTTATATGGAATTTGTGTACCTTCCATTAAAAGAATGTTTTTTGTTCTTTATTCATTCTACGAAGCAATGGACTACAACGGTAACGATCTTCATGATATATTTCATATAAGGTATCTAGTCGATTAACGCACCAGTCTATACCTTTTTCATCTGCCCAAGCCAATAGACCTTTTGGGTAATTAACCCCTTTGGTCATGGCATTATCTATGTCAGATGCAGAGGCAATATTTAAAAATAAAGCATCAGCCGCTTCATTTATCAACATCACTAAAACACGATCAAAAATTTGTTGCCCAAGTAGCTTATCTTCATTAGGCTGAGGCTTTTCAGAACCTTTGGAATAATCATAATAACCCTTGCCCGATTTACGACCTAAGTAACCAGCCTCAGCAAATCGTTTTTGTGTAAATGCTGGTTTATATCTTGGATCGAAATAAAATGCTGTAAATACTGTTTCGGTGACCGTATAATTAACATCATTTCCAATAAAATCCATGAGTTCAAATGGTCCCATTCTAAAACCACCTAGTGTTTTTAAACTCCAATCAATTGTTGCAAAATCGGCAATCCCTTCTTCATAAATTCTCAAGGATTCCCCATAAAAAGGCCTTGCAACTCTATTTACGATAAAGCCAGGGGTGTCTCTGGCTACAGCCACAACTTTTTTCCAATCTGAAATGATTTTCTCGGATTTGTCTAGACAATCTTTAGATGTTTGAATGGCTGGAATCACCTCAACCAACCTCATCAATGGAGCTGGATTAAAAAAGTGAATTCCTATACATCGTTCAGGTTTTTGTAGAGCCGAAGCAATAGAAGCAATAGATAAACTCGATGTATTTGATGCAATAATACAATCGTCAGAAACATAAGTTTCAAGCTCAGAAAACACCTTTTGCTTAATATCGAGATTTTCAACTATAGCTTCTATTGTTATATCTGAATCTGATAATGCTTTTAGATTATCTACATAGGAAATATTAGCTTGAATACGTTGCTTTTCAGCATCATCAATTCTCCCTTTTTCTATTAATCGATTCAATATTTTCTCAAGGCTTGCTTTTGCTTTGTCTAAAGCAGCTTGATTTGTATCATAAAGTTTTACTTTAGAATCTGCGGTAGCGGCAACTTGCGCTATGCCGCTTCCCATTGTCCCAGAACCTATAATTCCTACATTCATATTTATTTCCTGCAGAAGCAGGAATCTTTTTAATTAAACTTTATTTTTTCTTTCCATTCATTTTGTCTTGAAACAAAACGAATCAAAAATTCAAGTTGAAATAAGGAATTTTTCAATCTGATTTTTCCAGCTTGAAAACCAAAAATAAAATCTAAATTCAGTCCAAGGCTTCCTGGATTCTTAACGATTTGATTTTTATATTCTGTATTTCAACACTTATTTCAATGCTTCGCATTGAGAATTTTTATCACCTTTTAAAAAGGTAAGTTTTTAACATCAACATTACCTCCTGATAATATTATGCCTACCTTTTTATTTTTAAATTCTTCTTTATTCTTTAAAACTGCCGCAAAAGGTACCGCGCAAGATGGCTCAATAATTATTTTCATACGTTCCCAAATAATTTGCATGGCCTCAACAATCTCATGCTCTTCTACTCTTATAATTTTATCAACATGCTTTTTTATAATTGGAAAATTCCGATCACCTAAGTGGGTACGCAATCCATCGGCAATGGTATGAAAGCTATCATTAGTTTCAATTTCTCCAGATACTAAAGAGCGATAAGCGTCATCTGCTTCCATTGGTTCACCACCTATGACTTGACATTTCGTTGAAAAATATTTTGCTGCCAAAGCAGTACCAGCAATTAACCCTCCACCTCCTACTGGTGTTAAAATTACATCTAATTCTGGACATTCTTCTAATAATTCTATCGCTGCAGTGCTATTGCCATAAATGACCTCATCTTGATTTGAAGGATGTAGAAAAGACGCCCCTTTTTGTTCCTTAATTTTATTTGCTGTAGACTCCCTGGCTTGTGGTGTTGATTCGCACTCAATAATCTCACCGTTATAGGTCTTTACTCCATTCTTTTTAACCTGAGGCGCGTTTTCTGGCATAACGATATACGCCTTAACGTCAAGTTTTTGTGCAGCGAGTGAAACGGCTTGTGCAAAATTACCTGATGAGTGGGTGACTACCCCACGATTCCTTTCTTCATTAGATAAGGACAATATAGCATTGGCAGCACCACGCATCTTAAAGGCACCCATTTTTTGAAAGTTCTCACATTTAAATACAACATCTGCACCTACCATAGCATTAATGAGGCTAGAGCTTAGGACAGGTGTCTTATGGATAAAAGGTTTTATCCTATTATGAACTTCTAAAAGGATCTGCTTATCCATTTAATTTCCTTTGAAATTCGGCTTACGCTTTTCTATGAATGCAGCAACACCCTCAGCATAATCATTACTGCTTGCAGCTTCTATTTGTAATTTTGACTCTAAAGCCAATTGGTCTTCTAGAGTATTAGTCATTGAACTATTAAATAATTCTTTGATTAAGCCTAAGGCTTTTGTGGGCATATTGGCTAACTTTTGTGCCAATGCATCTATGGTAGTATCAAACTCATCAAGTGAAACGGACTTATAAATCATTCCCATTCGCTCAGCTTCTTCTGCAGAAATTTTATCACCCAGCATGGCTAAAGCTTGCGCTTTTTGAAAACCTATTAACCTTGGTAAAAAGAAAGTCCCCGCACTATCTGGAACCAAGCCTATGAGACTAAATGCTTGAATAAAACTTACCTTTTCATGTGCAATAACAATGTCACAAGCCAAGGCAATATTTGCACCAGCACCAGCTGCAACACCATTGATTGCACCAATGATTGGCTTTTTAATGGATCGCAATTTTATAATAATTGGGTTATAATGCTCTTCTAAAATCTTTTTAAACCCTGGATTTAATTCTGGATCTGTTACCTCTTTTAAATCTTGTCCGGCACAAAAAGCCTTTCCATTACCAGTGAGTACAATGGCTCTTACGTCATCATTAGCCTCACAAGCATCTAATATGCTTTGAAGGCTTAAAGCCATTTCTCTATTAAAACTATTAAATACCTCAGGTCGATTTAAAGTGATAACCGCAACCTTATTGGCTACATGAAGTTGTATTGATTGATTCATATTTTATTTTAAACATTTAAAGTAATCAAATGGCTCTTGGCAATCCTCACACTGAAATTGAGCCTTACAGGCTGTTGAACCAAATTGACTTACCATACGTGTATTCGCTGATCCACAGTTAGTACATTTAACAAGTCGCTTTCCCTCCAATAACACACTCTTATCCGCTTCAGCGTCAAGAGGTGCTGCAATACCATAATCTTCTAATGCTTTTCTTCCTCTCGAAGTAATCCAATCGGTAGTCCATGCTGGATATAAAATTAAGTCTATTTCTGCTTTGTAACCAGCTTTGATAAGGGCACTTTTAATATCATCACCTATTACATCCATTGCTGGGCAACCACTATACGTCGGTGTGATTTCAACCTTAACAGTATCATCAATTATTATTGCAGATCGAACAACTCCCATATCCATAATAGATAGCACTGGAATCTCAGGATCAGAAACTTTTTCTAGTATTGCTACAAGATCGTTGTCTATGTTTTGTTTAGTTGTCGTCATATTAATGATGTTATCCTGAAATTAGTTCAGGATAACAAATCAATGATTTATCACCATTCCATATTTGGATAGGTGCGTTGCATATACTGTAAATCTGATAAAAGATACCCCAAATGTTCAGTATGAATTCCTTTTTTACCTCCTTTTTGAAAGTATTTAGAGTCTGGAATATGAAGTGTAGCCTCTTCCAGCAATTCTTTAACGCTGTTGTAATAAGCATCTTTAAGTAATGTAGCATCAACACCAATACCTTGACTTACCATTTCTTTATCCGATTCTGTTAGATGAAATAACTCATCTGTGTAAGTCCAAAGGTCATCTATTGCTTCTTGCATTTTTTGACGACTTTGTTCGGTACCATCGCCTAAGCGCTTTACCCAGTCCGATGAAAAACGCTCGTGATAACTTACCTCTTTAACACATTTATTGGCGATTGCTGCTAACGTTAAATCCGTACTCTTTTGTAGCTCTTTTAAAAAAGCCAAATGATACACATCAAACAAAAATTGACGTCCAATTGTATACGCGAAATTCGTGTTTGGTTGTTCTGCAAGGAGTACATTTTTATATTCGCGTTCTTTGCGTAACATTGCGATATCATCTTCTGTTCTTCCATCTCCAGCAATTTTACTAGCATATTGAAAATAACTTCTTACCTGACCGAATAAATCTAATGAAATATTGGTACAAGCGATATCCGTTTCTAAACTAGGTCCATGACCACATAATTCACCCATTCGTTGTCCTAAAATGAGACTATTATCTGCAATACCTAAAATGTAATTATATAAATATTGGTTTTTCATTACATATGTTTTACTTCGTCTGGTAAATCATAAAACGTAGGATGGCGATATACCTTGTCCTGAGCTGGTTCAAACAACTCACCATTATTTTCAGGGTTTGATGCCGTAATATGTTTTGATTCAACAACCCATATACTTACACCCTCATTACGCCTGGTGTATACATCTCGTGCATTTTCTAAAGCCATATCTGCATCTGCTGCATGTAAGCTCCCACAGTGCCTATGCTCTAATCCGTTTTTACTTCTTACAAAGATTTCCCAAAGGGGCCAATTTTTTACTGACATCATCTATCGTTTTAAACTGCTTGTTTTTCTTTTCTATTCTGCGCTTTCTCGGCATAAGCCATGGCTGCATCCCTTACCCATTCTCCACGTTCCCAAGCACCAACTCGCGCTTTCATACGCTCTTTATTCATTGGTCCGTGACCTTTCACAACTTGCCAAAACTCATCCCAATCAATTTCGCCAAAATCATAGCTTCCACGTTCTTCATTCCATTTTAAAGCTGGATCCGGAATTGTAAGACCTATTAAATCTGCTTGAGGTACTGTTTGATCAATAAACTGCTGACGTAATTCATCATTAGTTTTACGCTTCAGCTTCCATTTCATTGACTGTGCCGTATGCACCGATTTATCATCAGTAGGACCCAACATCATTAAGCTTGGCCACCACCATCTATTCAATGCATCTTGAGCCATTTCCTTTTGCTCTTCAGTTCCATTTGCCAATTTTAGCATAATCTCAAACCCCTGGCGTTGATGAAAACTTTCTTCTTTACAAACACGGATCATTGCTCTTGCATATGGCCCATAACTTGTATTACATAATGGTACTTGATTAATGATGGCTGCACCATCTACTAGCCATCCAATAGCACCCATGTCCGCCCAGGTTAAGGTTGGATAATTAAAAATACTAGAATACTTGGCCTTACCAGTGTGCAGTTGGTCGTATAATTCCTCTCTAGAAGCACCCAACGTTTCTGTTGCAGAATACAAATACAATCCATGCCCAGCCTCATCTTGTACTTTGGCAAGTAAAGCTACTTTTCGTCGCAAAGAGGGTGCTCTTGTAATCCAATTACCTTCTGGAAGCATTCCAACAATTTCAGAATGCGCATGCTGTGACATTTGTCTAATATGGGTTTCCCTATACTTTTCCGGCATCCAATCTTTAGGTTCAATTTTCTCATCACGAGCAATACGTGCCTCGAATTCTTTTTCTAAACTTTTAATTTGATCTTCACTCATTTCATTTCGCTTTTGGCTATTAGCTTTTCGCTTTTAGCGGGTGCAACTTATTTTTCTTTTTCTATATGTTTTTTAGACATCAAAGTCTACTACTACCTTATCTGATGTTGGCACGGCCTGACAACTTAGAACTAAGTTTTGTGACACTTCTTTTTCATCTAAAGCATAATTAATCTTCATTTCTACAGAACCATCAATAACCTCACACTTACAAGTACTGCAAACTCCACCTTTACATGCAAAAGGCAAATCGGCACCAGCACCAAGCGCTGCATCTAAAATATTATCATATGTCTTGGTCATGGTGAACAAAAATTCTTTACCCCCATCGACAATAGTGACTTGTGTTCCTTCAACGTTTTGCTTAGCTAAGCGTTCTGCGCGTTTAATATCTTCATCCGACAGGCCAGTTACAAATAATTCAAAATGAA
The DNA here is from genome assembly GCF_013213975.1 of Winogradskyella sp. Classification (GTDB taxonomy): domain Bacteria; phylum Bacteroidota; class Bacteroidia; order Flavobacteriales; family Flavobacteriaceae; genus Winogradskyella. Next base: position 12,716 of record NZ_JABSST010000066.1, on the reverse strand, counting down.
CCAATTCTTTCGGTAAACCTGCGTCTATTAGATATTGACTAACATATTTTACCATTTGTTCTGGGCCACAAAGAAACACTTCGTTGGTATCTGGAATATCAATAAAAGTGTTGGTCAGAATTTTCATTTTTTCATCATCAAAACGACCATTAAACAGTTTTATATCTCGGCGTTCTTTTGTTAAAAAATAGTAGATTTCTAATCGACCGAAATACGTATTTCTAAGTTGCTCTAACTCTTCTTTGAAGATAATTGATTTTGCAGTTTTATTGACATAAAATAATTTACAAGTCGAATTTGGTTCTGCTTGTAAATGTGCTTTTAACATTGATAGGACAGGAGTAATTCCGCTACCAGCGGCAAAAAATAAGTAATTCTTTGAAACATCAGGATTAACGTCCACACCAAATGTACCACTCGGGGCCATCACTTCTAGACTATCACCTGACTTTAATTCTTGGTTGATATATGTTGAAAACTTACCTCCAGGTATTTGCTTTACCGCAACTTGCCACTTACCATCCGAAGGACCAGAACACAAAGAATAAGAACGTCTTACATCTTCATCATTAATATCTGCCCTCAGTGTTAAATGTTGACCTTGTCTAAACTGGAAGTCATTACGCAATTCGGTTGGCACTTCAAAAGTTACTACCGACGTATCTTCAGTTTCTTTGTAAATATCTTCAATAACAAGGTTATAAAATTCTGCCATTCAATTTTAATTTATGAAACTAACAACTGTTAGTTTCATCAACAAAGTTATAAAATTTAATCTAAACTATTTGTTAATAATTCCTTCTATGAGAATTTGATAAAGTGTTGTTGTGAATTCTTCGAGATTTAAATCTTCCTTTTTTGGAATCCAAATATAGAGGGATCTTAAGGTGGTTAATATTGAAAATAACATTACTTCAGGATTGGCTTCAATAATGTCGCTAGCAGTAATTCCATCAACAAGAATAGTCCTAAAATCATCCTCATATTCTACTCTTAATTTCTTGTAATAGTCAAGCCTTTCTTCAAGATGCATCCAGTCATTGTTGAGAGATGCCATAGCATAACTATTCTGACTAGACAGCTTCACATGCAATTGGATGATCTGCTTCAGTTTGTCGATGGTATTATTATTAGATGATTTAATGCTTTGCATACCATTAGTGAATGCCTCTGCTAAAGAAATAATAACTGCATCGAGTATATCTTGTTTGGAAGTAATATGATTGTAAAGACTCGCTGCCTTAATACCCATTTTTGCAGCTATATCGCGCATGGTTACAGCAGTATATCCTTTTTCTTTAAAAAGTTGCGCTGCTACACGAACAATTTCCTCTTTGCGTGTTTCAGATTTTGGGCTCAAAGTTTAAAATCTATAGTTTTAAAGGATTCCATTGAATCAATAGGCGTGTTATTATATTTTAAGGTCCAACCTAGAGAATTTGTAAGTATAAAAAATTTAGAAAGTTCACTAATTAATCTATTCTTAGCATTTGACTTAAGTTCTGATCCTTCGACTTTTTTCATCAAAGATGACTTGACAGTTTCTTTAATTTCATTATAGTCTTCTGCTTCAAATTGATTAAGAAAGTCCTCCTGAATATCATAATATTCTAAATCTGGACTAATCTTTATTTCCTCTTCCGGAATGTTGATAATGTGAAGTGTCTTAGAAGCTTCATCAATTTTGTAATCTATTCGACTTAAATCATAGCCAACTGTCACATTTGCATTGACAATAACAACAGCTCTTTTTTCTGCTTCCATTAAATCGCCAAATACAGCTTTTGAATTCTCATAGGTAAATACCTCACTAAAATACCCTTCAGTCACAACCAACTTTCCAACATTCTTAATCTGCTCTTGTATTAAAGCTGAATTTTCTTTTAGAACTATATTTGCTTCGTTCTTGTCACCACAATACTTGAAGCAAAAAAGAATTATAAGCGTAATAATTACACCCAATAGAATTTTTCGCATAGGCTAATTTAAAAAATTATCTCGTCAATGATTATCCATTAAACTATACTCATCAAATAATTGTAACTTCGAAAACAAATCCTAATACTTATGCAACGTTTAAAATCCTTTCTTTTCTATTCTAGTCTTTTCTTGTTCATGGTACTATTAAGTTCTTGCTCTGATAACAATAAAGTATATGCAACGATGCTTATTTATGGCGGCACCATTTACACCGTAGATTCTAATACTTCAACTGTTGAAGCTGTTGCCACAAAGGACAACAAGATCATTTTTGCCGGATCCTTAGCAGAAGCAGAACTGTATAAAAATAAAGATACGCAATTACTAGATTTAGGCGGAAAAACGATGACTCCTGGGCTTATTGAAGGTCATGGTCATTTTATGGGTTTAGGGTATAATGAGCTCAACCTAGACCTTATGCACACAACGAGCTATCAAGCTATTGTAGATGCAGTTGCAGAGCGTGTTAAAACCGCTAAACCTGGGGAATGGATTACTGGTCGCGGTTGGCACCAAAGCAAATGGGATAGTATGCCTTCTGATATTGTACACGGTTTTCAAACACATCACTTACTTAGTGAAGTGTCACCCGACAATCCTGTTTATTTACGACATGCTAGTGGTCATGCGGGTTTTGCCAATGAAAAAGCAATGGAAATTGCGGGATTAGTAAATTTAGCATTAGACGGTGTTAAAACCTATGACGTTGAAGGTGGTGAGGTCTTAGTTGATGCCTCTGGAAAACCTACAGGCGTCTTTAACGAACGTGCTCAAACCTTGATTACACAGCATATTCCAGAGCGCACTCCAGAGTCTGACAATAAAGCCTTCCAATTAGCTGTTGAAGCGTGTCATAAAAATGGCATTACAAGTTTTCATGATGCAGGAATACCAAAAGAGACCATTGCATTGTACGATAAAATGAAATCTGAAGGAAAAATGCGAACACGTATTTACGCGATGCTTACAGGTTGGGATGAAGACTTACTTAATAACTGGTTCCAAAAAGGTATAATGGTAGATGAAGACCACTTATTTACAATTAGGTCTGTTAAATTAAATTGTGATGGTGCTCTTGGCTCTCGTGGTGCTTGGCTATTAGAACCATATTCTGATAGACCAGATCATTTTGGACATGAAACTCTTCCTATGGAATTTGTAAAAAAGACAGCATTAAATGGACTTAACTATGGTTTTCAGGTGTGTTCTCACGCTATTGGAGATCGTGCTAATAGAGAAATTTTAGACCGCTACGAGTTAGCCATGAAGGAATTGCCTGAATCGGCAGTAGATCACAGATTTAGAATTGAACACGCACAGCATTTACATCCTGAGGACATTCCACGATTTGCAGAATTGAAGGTTATACCTGCTATGCAGGCCGTTCATATGTCATCTGACCGTCCTTGGGCTATTGATAGACTAGGTGAAAAACGCATTAAAGAAGGCGCTTACATGTGGCAAGACTTATTACAAAGTGGAGTTCCTATTGTCAATGGTACAGATGTCCCTGTAGAACCAATTAACCCTATAGCAAGTTTTTATGCCAGTGTTAGTCGAAAAACATTGAAAGGTTTGCCAGAGGGTGGTTACGAACCAGAACAAAAAATGACCCGAGAGCAAGCACTTAAATCATACACATTAGATGCTGCTTTTGGTGCTTTTGAAGAAGATATTAAAGGATCTATAAGCGTAGGCAAACTTGCAGATTTTACAATCTACGATCAAGATATTATGACCGTAGCAGAAGAAAAAATTCTTGAAACCAAAATAATGATAACCATATTTGACGGTAAGGTAGTTTACGTAAACAATTGATGCAGTCTTATCAAGCACGCAAAATAGAATTCAAAGGTTATCTCAGCATTGACAACTGGCCGTTAAAAGTATACACTATTGTTAAGGATGGCACTTTTGAATATCCAGAATTCTACGCTAATGTACAATTACAGCTTCCAAATTGGTTAAGTCTTGATAACAGTTTTAATTCTTAATGGTAAACGCAACATAGACAAGGTTGATATTTTCAATAATAATCTTAAAAAAACATTCAGTATTAATAACACCTCTTCTAAAATTTCACTTGAAAATTTCCGACTAGTCGCTATGTTACTCAAGCTAAAGTGCATGATAAATTAATTATAATGACACTTCTAAGACATATGCCTTCTAATAAATCCTTATCTAAAATTGAGAAAAAGGCTTCGAAAAAAGATTCTTGTGATAGTAACCTTCAAATTAAAAATAGCTATGAAAAAAAACAATTAAAAGCTAATTTCACTGCAAAAGCCCTATTCAAATTGAGAAATTTTAAGAGATAGTTAAGAGCACAAATAAAGGACATAGCCCAAGCAAGCTGATGCGCATTGGAAATAACACAGATGCGGAACGAATGATTGCACCGCACAATATTGATCTTAATTCAAAAGCTAACAAACGCAATCAACTAAAAATTTAGGAAGTTAATGATACTTCCGCTTTTATGTCTCAAAAGACGAAATCCAAATTATGCGACTATTGCAAAGCCTGAGTGCTTTAATATAAATACCTTACGAGCATTCAAAAGGCTCAGAGATCTAAGATCTACTGCTTTAATTCGAGCTTTTCCGCAAAGTAATCACAGAAATCTTTCATGGTGGCCGTCATTTTCTCATCTTGCGTTGCACGTAAAAATGCATCACTCATCGTAACTAAAGTTTGATGAAAAAACTTTTTCATTTCATCTACTGGCATGTCCTTAGTCCATAGATCTATTTTAAGGGTTTCCTGAGCTACACTATCCCAAACAGATAACATAATTGCTTTCGCTTCCTCATTATTTACTCCCCCATCTTCGGCTGACCATTTTAATTTTTCTGGTACTCTATTCTCATCGAGTTCCACTTTTAATTCTATTGTAGAGGTTATGGTTTTAGACATTATTTCTTTGGTTTAAACTTTGCTTTATTAAAAATTTCTTCTGCTTCTTCTTGTAATATATCTAATGGCTTTTGTCCAGTCTTATCAGCGTAGGCTTTAACAATTTGCCATCCTATATACTGACCTAGCCTGCCAGGTGATTCATTATCTAATTGTAAATAAAACTTTGAAAACGGTGCATCTGTGATAAAACGATTTAACAATCTACTGTCCGTACTGTAAAGCATTTCATTCTCTACAAAATGACTCCAGATTGGACTTTCATTAGCTTCAGCCCATTGTATTTGCTCTTCAGTATATCCAATTTTATCAGCGTCAGAAAAATTAGGAATCATGATATCTTTAAAATACAATAGCTTACCAAAATAAATCATTTCATCCAATAAGGTTTTGCGATCGGTTTGAAAGCTATATTTTTCCGCATAGTTCTGAGTTATGTCTGGTACAATCTGTGACGGCTTCATATTGGCTGCAATGTATCTCGGTATATTTTGATAAAATTCGTGATCTTCTCCTAAGAAATTATCTAGCGCAATTAGTAATAAAGTATCAGTAACAATAGTTTTATTTCTATAATCCACATCATTCGTTAATGTCACCACACGAGGCACTTTAAATGTTTTATCGTAATATTTAAGATGCTGAAAGAGACGATTTAGGTTGGTTTTTTCTTCTGAAAACTCCTTGAAAGACGTTGATACTTCGTTAAGTAATAAATCCTGAAGAGTATCTTCAATTCTCTCAATCCAGATAGAATCTGACACCCTTTTAGAAAACAAAAATGGATATGCTTGTTTTAACTGTGGCAAATCTTTAGTCTGTGCCTGGAGATAAGCCTTATCAAATCGTTCCACAATAAAATCCACTTCAACAGATTGAATCTCTTTTTCAAGCTTAGAATCATTTTCACAGGACGTAAATATCACAGCGATTAGAGCAACAAGGAAAAATCTTAATGACATATCATAAAACATTTTTAATCCTAACACGATTACTTTATTTTTGTTGTACAAAGGTACACTTCTTTGTAGTAAATCTTAAATATTATGCAGGCAGAAAAGATTGTAGATCACATTGTAAATTGGTTAAAAGAATATGCAGTAGATGCAAGAGTTAATGGATTTGTTGTTGGTGTTTCAGGAGGTATTGATTCTGCTGTTACCTCTACTCTTTGCGCCATGACTGGCTTGGACCTTTTGTGCATTGAAATGCCAATACACCAAGCAGTGAGTCATGTTACCAGAGCGCAAGAACATATTTCACAATTAAAAAATCGCTTTTCAAATGTGAGCGACTCTAGAGTAGACTTGACTCCTGTATTCGAAGAATTTAAAACAGAAGTAAGCCTAGATGGCAAAGACGAAACGGTAGACATGGCCTTAGCCAATACACGCGCTAGATTGCGTATGACAACCCTATATTATCATGCAGGTTTACTAGGAAGATTAGTTGCAGGTACAGGGAATAAGGTTGAAGATTTTGGTGTTGGATTTTTTACCAAGTATGGTGACGGAGGTGTTGACTTAAGTCCTATTGCTGACTTACTTAAATCCGAAGTATATGATTTGGGCGCCTATCTAAATGTACCAGAATCTATTATGAAAGCTGCACCAAGCGACGGCTTATTCGGAGACGCACGAAGTGATGAAGATCAAATCGGAGCCTCATATCCGGAATTGGAATGGGCTATGCAAATGAAAGATAAAGGTAAAAATGCAGACGACTTCTCTGGACGAGAGCAGGAAGTTTTCAAGATATTTACGAGCTATTACAAAAAAAATCAACACAAAATGAACCCTATTCCAGTTTGTGAGATTCCTAAAAAATTAAGATAAAAACTACCGTTTAACGAATAAATTAGCAAAACTGCTTTATTTTTAGTTACTTTTACGTAACAAATCTCCACCACACCCTTGATTTAACTTTTGTTGCATACTCTTAACCCTAACCAAACACAAAATCAATTGTCATGATACATATTTTGATTGTTGACAGCCATCCTATTGTAAGGACAGGCTTAGAATTGTTCTTAAATAGCAAACCAGATTTAAACGTAGTAGGTAAGTTAAGTAGTGGTATTGAAATTTTTGAATTTGTAAGACGTCACAGAGTAGATGTAATTGTATCAGAAGTCGATTTGCCTGAACTTAATGGAATTACTGCATTAAGAGCCATTAAAAAAGATAACAAAACTATTAATGTGTTGATGTTTAGTCATCAGCCTGAAGAAATTTATGCCATTAGTACACTAAAGGCAGGTGCTTCAGGATACCTAAACAAAACTGCTGATGTTGAAAGTATTGAAGCGGCTATTCGAAAAATACACAGAGGTGAAATTTCTTTAAGTGAAAAAATGGACAAACATTTGCGCTATGAAGACACTAAGAAAAGTCGTAGCCGTTTGTTTAAGAAATTGTCAACACGAGAAGTTGAAGTTTTAAAACTTTTATCTATCGGACGCAAGAACAAAGAGATTGCTGAAGAATTAGATATTAACGAGAAGACCGTAAGTACATATAAAGCGAGACTATTTAAGAAGTTGAATGTAACTAATATCGTTGATTTAATTCATCAAGCTAAGCATCATAATCTTACCTAGCAAAGGTTTTAACCCCCAATTACCTTACCCAATTTACGAGAAAGAAGCATTTTAAGGCCAACATAATCTTTGACATCCTCTATAATAGCTCGTCTATCGATGTTGTCTTTTAAGGTTTCGTTTTTATATTCAGCGACTTTTTGGTCAATGCGGTAACAACGTAAACTCAAAATGGTTTGACTTACCAATTGTGCTATTGAATGCTCTTTTTCCTTAGGAATTATCTGGTTGCGTTCCCAGTCGTGAAGGTTATATTTTTCATCCTCCATTAAAATACTGGTTACTTCACTTGCAGACTCTTGATCTAACTGATTGACAAAGTCTTTGGTTGAAAAGTTATCATCTTGATTTAACTTGTCAATAATTGAATAATACAATACTTTAAACTGAGCATTAGAAAACATCATTTCGTCTTCTTGCAAATCCAAATAGATTTTTTCGAACACACGTGCTTCATGGATGGTTGGTTCTAAAAGCAAATCACCCGACACCTCATCTTCTTTTAGAATTAAATCCTCAAACTGTTCTGTTCTATTTCCATACAACATCAATATCTCAATAATCTTACGCTCTAGTTCATATTGCACATCAATTTTTGGCTTTTGCTGCGGCTGATCTTTCACCACCTCAAAAGCTTTTTGCTCTTGCTTTATTCTCTTGCTAGCATCTTGAATTTCTTTCTTGCTTATTTGCGCCAGGGTACTAAACAGTACATTTTCACTAATATCCATTATAGATGCGCACTCTCTAATATATATTTCACGCTTAATAGCATCCGGAATTTTAGCAATACTATTTACAATTTCTCTAATAGTTTCGGCTTTTTTGATTGGATCATTGTTGGCTTCTTTGACCAATAATGAGGCTTTAAACTGAATAAAGTCTTTAGCATTCTCATTGAGATAGCTAGTAAGCTCTTCTAAGGTATTTGACTTAGCAAAACTGTCTGGATCTTCGCCATCTGGAAAGGAGCAAACTTTTACATTCATACCTTGTTCTAAAATAAGATCAATACCACGTATTGAAGCTCTAATACCCGCAGCATCACCATCAAACAGTACCGTAATATTTTTAGTTAATCTGTTAATTAGTCTTATCTGCTCTGAAGTTAAGGCCGTTCCCGAAGATGACACCACATTTTTAACTCCTGTTTGATAAAATTGAATCACATCCGTATAACCTTCTACCAAATAGCAGTTATCTTCCTTAGCTATAGTTTGCTTAGCAAAATATAATCCATAGAGCACTTTACTCTTATGATATATTTCGCTTTCAGGCGAATTGAGATATTTGGCTGCCTTTTTATCGTTAGTAAGAATTCGACCTCCGAAGCCCAAAACACGCCCACTCATGCTGTGAATAGGAAACATAACACGACCTTTAAAACGATCGAAACGCTTCTCCTCTTTTACAATAGTGAGTCCTGTCTGCTCTAAAAATTCAATCTGATAGCCTTTTCCTAAAGCCTCATCAGTAAAGGCTTGCCACTCATCTAGGGAATATCCTAATTGAAACTTTTCTATCGTTTCTTCTGTGAAACCCCGTTCTTTAAAATAGCTAAGACCAATCGCCTTACCTTGGTCGGTTTTGTGTAATATTTTTTGAAAATACGTATTGGCATATTCACTCACTAAATACAAACTTTCACGAGCATCTGCTTGCGCCTTTTCTTCATCCGTACGTTCGGTTTCCTCAATTTCAATATTGTACTTCTTAGCTAAATATCGAATGGCTTCTGGATATGTAAAATGCTCGTGCTCCATTAAAAATGTCACAGCATTACCGCCTTTACCACTAGAGAAGTCCTTCCAAATCTGTTTTACTGGAGATACCATAAAACTTGGCGTACGCTCTTCACTAAATGGGCTTAATCCTTTAAAATTACTCCCTGCCTTTTTTAGTTGAACAAAATCACCAATCACCTCTTCGACGCGAGCAATTTCAAATACCTGAGCTATGGTGTTTTGTGAGATCAAATTCTAAATTTTTGTAAGCCTGTAAATTTAAGATAATCTATCAGTTTAGTACATAGTTATTGAAAAGTAATTTTAAAAAGGTGTTTAGCTTACCAATAGTATCACCTTAAATGTAATAAATCAAAAGCCCTAATCTATGACTAAGACTAAGGCTTTTTAACACTCAAAAATTGATTGATGATACTGGTCTAGTCCATATCAAATCGAATACCAACTGAAATATTATTTTGATCTACAATTTGATTTTTAAATAATGGGTTAAGATCATACTTTACATAAAGCGCTGTGCTTCCCCAAGCCAAATAACCACTCAATCCATAAACAAACTCATTTACTTCAAATCCACCGCGCTGCTTATTCTTTATGCGATTGCCATCTTCTTTATATTTTAGCTTTTGCATACTTCCAATGTTAAGACCCGCATAACCTCCAAGACCAACTTTAAACTTCTTTCGTGTAGAATACCTAAAGTATTTCTCCCTTTCAATCTTTTTAGATGGTCCAAATTCTAAATGAACAGGAAATACCAAATTGGTTGTTCTAAACTTTGCCTTATCCAATTCTATTGGAAATTCTTGTAAAGTAATTTCATCATTTTGGTTTACAAAAAACTGATTGTCTTTAACGTCTAGTTTGTTCCACTGAAATGAGAAACCGTATTTTATCCTCCAAAAATTAGTGTTATCAAAAATTCTAGTTTTCCAGGCATAACCTAACTCCATAAAACCTGATCCAGCAATCTTATATGGAGAATCGCCTAGGTCCTGATCTTCGATAAGTGCATTGTTAAAACCAAAAGCAAAGACAATATCAGACGTTGTTCTTCTGTCGTAGGGCCTTGGTCTATCGAATTCTTTTTTACCGATATAGATAAAGCTTTCATTTGTATCTTCGGAGCCGCCAATTCTAATTATGGTTTGATCGCCTTCTGTCTTTGGAAGACCTACCTGATATGCTTTGTCTGAGCGTTCATAAATGGCTATTTTTTTATCGATAATAGCTAACTTATCTTCAATATTTTTGGCTCTTTTCGTTGCCGCTTCTTTCTTTAAATTTTCAGCTTCTGCTGCAGAGATTTCCTTTTTATCTAAGCGTTTATTAATATCCTCAATATCTTGTTTTAAATACTGTTTCTCTTGCTCTTCAACCTTAACCCTTAATGCAACTAATTTTTGAATCTGCTCATTAATATAGTCTTGACGTGCGCTGTTCTTTGATTTTTGAACTTTTGTGGAGTCCTGACTTACTTGTGCTTGTAGTGTTGATAAAGACATGGCTACAATACCATATACTAATAATCGTGTAATTGTGTTCATAACTGTTCGTTTTTTGATGATATATTTATTTATATGATTCTAGTTTAATTGTTACGCTCGGCAACTGCTGTTTTAACCGTTTCGTAACTTCCCTTTAAAGCTTCAAACACCTTACTTCTAAATGACTGACCCATTTCTTCCTCAACATCTTCTAATAAGGATTTTGCATCTACAGTTTTTGACGTTTCCTTTTTGAGTTGATTTCTAAAAAGCTCTTTACTAGCAACTTTTAATAGGGAGTCAACTTCTTTATCTGTAACAATCGTATTTTCTGTTTTAATCGTACCTAAAGCTTTAGCAACTGCTTCTGTATTAATCAGTGCTTCTTTATTTAAAATCTCACTTTTATGAAACTGACTTGGGTCTTGTTCCAGTTTTGAATTGTCTTCTGCTCTTGTATCTGCAAATTGGATATCTTTTTTTGGTCTTTTCTTTACTGCAGATTTATAGTTTCTAATTTTTGGCTTATCCACAGATTGACTCTTCTTCTCATTTACCTCAATTGTTTCTTCTTCTAGAGCTAAATCTATTGTATTAGGCTCTTTAAATTGTGGTTGTTTTTCATCTATTTTCTGCTCCTTAACATCCTCATTTACCAATTCAGGTTTAGCTTCTTCAGCAGATTTAGACCCAAAGACCTGGATAGCAATTGCTAAAAATAGTATTAATCCTGCAGCGATACTTAGCCAACCAAACCAAGGCTTTTTAGATTGTCTTTCTTCTTTATCCAGACGATCAGACAATTTTGACCAACTATCTGCTGAAGGCTGTAAGCTTCTTTTTTCAAGCTTATCCTTTAATTGTTCTTCGAATTTAATTGGTGCCATAACTGCTTTTATTTAATTCTTTAATTTTATTTTGAAGCATCTTTCGCGCTTTAAAAAGTTGTGATTTGGAGGTGCCTTCTGAAATATTTAATAATTCTGCAATTTCAAAATGTTTGTAGCCTTCAATGGCATACATCACAAATACCATTCTATATCCTTCGGGGAGGCTATCTATTACTTGTTGTATTTCTGCAACTTCAATATTTGATTTAATATTGTTGTCATAATCGTGCTCTAAATGTTCATGCTCTGCCGCAAATTCTATAGTTTTCTTTTGGCGCAGATACGAAATTGCTTCTCTAACCATTATTCTCCTTATCCATCCTTCAAAACTCCCTTCGTTTTTAAATGATTTTAAGTGTTTAAAAACTTTAAAAAAACCGTTCAACATTACTTCTTCTGCCTGGTGCACATCCTTTATATAATACCTGCAAATACTTAGCATTTTTGGTGCATGTAACTCATACAATACATGTTGTGCTTCACGATTTTGTTTCGCTGCCCTTTGTATGAGTTTCGATTCGTTTTTATAAAGTTGTATAACTTTCATTTTGTTGATTACGATTGCACTTCTATTTATAAAGACGATTTATTGCTTAAAACGGTTGCCTGAAGCTAAAAAAATCTTTAACAAAATTTAAAAACTATTGATTACCAGTTTATTGGATTTTATTTTTTTCTATCAATAACATAGTCAACCATAATTTTAAGAGAAGTTTTAAATGGAGACTCAGGATAATTATCTAATAAACCAAGAGCTTCTTCTTGGAAGGTTTTCATCTTAGTGATAGCGTATTCAAGACCATTATTATCTTTTACAAATGCAATAACCTCTTTGACACGTTTTTTATCTTTATTGTGATTCTTAATAGAATTAATCAACCAGGACTTTTCCTTTTTAGAACAGTTATTTAAAACATGAATTAACGGCAAGGTCATCTTTTGCTCTTTAATGTCTATACCTGTAGGCTTACCAATAGCTTCTTCCCCATAGTCAAACAAATCATCCTTAATCTGGAAGGCCATACCAATAAGTTCCCCAAATTTACGCATGGTCTCAACTTCTTGAGAATTTGGTTTAACTGATGCAGCTCCTAGG
>NZ_JABSST010000065.1 GCF_013213975.1 Winogradskyella sp. | reverse complement strand
GGTGGTGGGGGCGTTACAATTTGTTCTGTAATTGGGATTTCCTCATCTAATTCATCATCTAAATTAAGGGTGTCAATCGCAATATCACTCTTCTCGTAAGTCTTGTAATTTATAGTCATGTAGGTTAACGCAAGCATTAAAGCAAGACCTACCGCAAAGTACAACGCACTGTTGCGACTTACATCTGATTTTGGATTCTTTTTAGGTTCCATAGTACTGTCTTTTATAGTGATGCTAATTTAACTAAATAATAGCCAAAAAAGCAAAACTTGGTGTTATTTTAACTTTATTACACTGAATCTTGCTGCAATTAGTGTGCCAACAACAATACCAATACAATTGGCTAACATATCATAGGGGTCAAATGTTCGATTAGGATTAAGCTGATGCTGAACGGATTCCAATAAAATTCCAAAGAGTAATAGTGCACTGAAAACCAAATGTAAGGTATACCTTTTCTTTACAGATTTATAATGAGTAATCCAGAGTCCAGCTAAAAGAGAGTAAGCTAAAAAATGATAAATCTTATCATCAAAGGATGATCCTAGACTAGGCACACCATGCAAATTGATTAAACTTACAAGAACTAGTGCTAATGTGTAAACTAGCGCTGCTGGTAAAAGCAGCTTTTTAAGCACTGATTAGAGCTTTATAATCGTCCGCAGATAGAAGGTTGTCAACTTCTGAAGCATCAGATATTTTTAATTTAATCATCCAACCATCACCATAAGGATCAGTATTTACCTTCTCTGGCTCATCTTCTAGATTTTCGTTGAACTCAACAATCTCACCAGAAAGTGGTAAAAATAAATCTGAAACAGTTTTAACCGCTTCAACTGTTCCGAAAACTTCTTCGGCGTCTAAAGTTTCATCTAATGTATCTACTTCAACATACACTATATCACCTAACTCACTTTGTGCAAAATCTGTAATGCCTACAGTTGCAACATCACCTTCAATTTTAATCCATTCGTGATCTTTAGTGTACTTTAATTCTGATGGTATATTCATTTTAATTGAGATAAAGTATTAATACAACAAAAGTAATTTTTTAATCGCTGCTTTTCAAAAAGTAAATCGAAAATTAATTACCAAAATTATAACGCAGTGTTATACCACTTCTTAATGATGTTTGCGGGAAAGATGTAGAAATTGCAAAATCTGAGAACGTATAGTCAAAATAGAAAATAGCAGTAAGGTTTTTGCTAAATGCATAGTCTGCGGTAAATTTTCCTCCCCAAATAGTTTGACCTGCAGTGACTTGATTATTTTCTAGATCTAAGTATCTTATTATCGTTTTATTATCTCTTACAGAGATATCTGCACGCATATTTAAATCACTCTTAATAACCTGTTTAGATCCTGCTAATGCCGATCTTATTCGTAAATCTTTTATACGATAGCCTAAACCGAGTGTATACTCTTCACCTTGAATTTCAGTCATAAGATTATTATCAAAACTCAAAGACAATAATCTGTCTGTTTTAACCTCAGCCAATACCTTAATCGAGTTTTTCATCTCAAACTCAAGTCGAATTAAAGGACTAAACTGCTCTTCTAAATTAATATTACTATATAAGGTTTCATTTTTGAAATTACCAGCCTGATCCACTGCATCAGCATTTTGAGGTGCTGTAGCTGAAAAATCAAAATCTGGTGCCACGTAATCTAAATTAGTTCTAAATTGATTTATGGTGTATCTTGATCTGTAACCATGCTGAATTGAGAAACGTCTGAAGGTCTTTTTAAACCATGGAATTCTCATTAAACCTGTATACTTAATAGTCCAATTTGGAATTGGCACATCTCTAAATGCACCTGTAGAAATTTTATCCGGATCACCACCTTGGTATGCAGATAAAAATGCAGGAAGCAGTACACGTTGACTATTTTTACCAAACCCTAAAGGATAACCTTCTGAATCTAAGTTTGCAGGATCAGTAATATCAATACCTGCTGCTCTTGCTAATCGATTTGCAACAATTAATCTATTAGCTCTAAAATCATCAAATGCTGCCGACTGATTTTCATCACTCTTGCTAAAAGCCGTTCTAATTAAGGACGTTGAAATATTGAAGTTTCCAAAGGTGTTTGGTGTTAAAGACACATAGTTAGAGTTTTCATCAACACGGTAATTTTCTGTAAGATTTTCTGCAAATGTTCTATTACCAATTAAATCGATCTTTAGATCACGCATTGGTTCTACGTTAATAGAATAATCTAATGTTTTGTTCGTAACCTCTGTGTACTGCTGATTAAAATCTTGGAATGTTGTTAAATAACCGTTTCTTGCAGCCAATTGCCTAATATCTTTTTGACTTCCGAAAGTGTATCCCAACGTTGGTCGCAACGTGCCTATAAAGCCAGGAGTTGGTAAGTATCCGGGCAAGAAGGTACCATTATTTTCAGTATATCCAAATTGAATACGCTTAACCATAGTTACAATATCAATTAAGGTATTATAGGCTTTTTTACCTGCGCTTAATTTATTTGGATCATTGTTTTGATTATTATTAACTGTTTTTGCATCCGGAGTTGCTCTTCTCGTTCTAGGAGCTGACGTTCTTGTGCGTCCTCGACCGCGTTGTCTCCCCTTTCGTACAAGACCTATGGACTTGTAAAATGTCTCCATATTTAAGGTCGAGTTAAGATTATGCGTGTTCGAATTCTGAATCGAATGTCCTAAATTGAACGTGTTAAAGGTTCCTGGATTATCTGGATCTTCTATTTCTAAACCTTCATTAAGATCAGAACCCTTTTGCCATTGAAAGGTACCGTTATACGCATAGGTTGCTCTCAAGAAGCTTAAAGCTGGAATCTTATACAACGGCAATTCATAATTGAGCTGTAATTGTTGGGTTTGAATGTTTGGATCACCAACATCAAAGAAGCCATCCCAAACATTAAGCTCTGGATCTTGTCTACCGTTAATTCGGTCATCTATAAAATAGTTTCTTACAATGTTGCTATTGGCCGCAGTGAAGTTTAGACTTAAGGCATCTGTTAGATTGTAATTAATCACATACTGAAAATCGAAAGTGTAGTTACGTCTAAATAATTCTTCGATACCAATATTATCACCACCAAGTTCTACCTCTCTAAACTTTTGCTTGCTAAACTGTCGGTTAATGTCTGTATTTATGGATAAACTTGTTGGTAAAAGATTAAAATTAAAATCCTTTAAAATTTTCCAATACTTCCCTGTAAATAAGGAATCATTCTTTTTGAACGGTTCTACCTTAATTGGATTAAACACATAGTTATAATTTACTCCTGCTCTTACATTTTGATCTAGTGCATTTTCAATTTCAAAATCACGATGCTCTACTTTATTATAGGAATAATTAAAGGTTAAATTTTCAACATCATAAAAACGCTTCTTTTTATCAGTTGTTCTCTGTTTTCTAACTCCAATAAAATTGATGCTCTTTCGTTTCGTATAATCCTCTGATTGCCGTCTAATTCTTTCTTCATCTTCCGCATTTTGAGCTGCGTCCAATCTTGACTCTAGGGTTAAATCGTTATAAAATTGATCGAATTTTGGAGTTACCAATTCTTCACTCTGAGCGTAATTAAATGGAATTTGAACCCCCCACTTTTTAGGCAATAATTGTCCTAACTGAATATTTGTAACAACATCATACTGTTGAACGTCTTCTAAGCTTCTTTCATTTGGACCTTGATTAATAGCACCAAAACCAATTGTACTGCGTCTACCAGTAGCACTGATGTCTGCAAAATCAGCAATATTAGAATCCATACTTACAACGGTTGCCCAACCCCCTTGGTTCTCTAGCTCAGACATGCGTAATTCATTAAACCATACTTCACCACAAGCATTCATACTAGTATTGCCAGAATTCTTAACACCTACCATCAACACCCTTATCGCCCCAAAATTTGGATTTCCTTTTACTGCAATACGTTGCTGTCTCGTACCATTATTTATAACATCATCAAATGGCACATCCCCATTTGCTAAAGGAGTTTCGTTTAGTTCTCCATCAATAACATTGTAGAAGGTTGGATCAGCATTGGTTAAAGTACCTGTTTCAATTCCTAGTGCCTTAATCTTTTGTAAGAATGCAAGTGGTAAATTGATTTCATTGACTGATGGCCAAACTTGTTCTTCTATTGACCCCTCATTAGCAAAATCCGTAGGTAACAATGGCACTTCTATCTGATAAAAATTTTGAGTAAAATCATTACCCATTCTAATAAACCCAACCATCTCTCCTGGCTGTAACGTAGAACCATCTTGCGCTTCAGCATGTAAAAACATACGAAGGTTTCTATACTGACGCATATCTACATTAATGTTTTTAAATACACCTCGAGAATCCGTTGGTTCTAAATCACAGGCCTGAAGTACTAGAGATTGTTCGTTTTGTCTTATAATATTGTTATTGTTATTTAATTCCTCACGTCTTACTCCTGGAGGAATTACATAATCACCATCATTTTCTTGAACACCAACTATTGCCACATTAAATTCCGCATCTGCACTATTATTCGTTGGATCGTTATCCAAATCTAATGTATAGCGCCGCCAATCACTACGCACTAAATCCAAAGTTGCGAAACGTAACACTGTATTTTCTGTAAAGTCTCTTAAATATAAACGCGCAAAACGCACTGATCTAATATCGGTAATACCGCCAACTCTTCTTGTCTCTTCATTAATTGGTAATCTAAACTGATACCAAGACACTTCTCTCTGATCACCATTAGGCAAGGTTACTGTTCTCACCTTAACATCATTAATCTGCGGGTTATTAATGTTTAGGTTGGTCGGATTCATTTCAACCTCGTACTCAAAATAACTATCGATAGTATTCATTGTATTATCGCGGTTGATATCTTCTACATCAGGTTGTGTAGTAGATCCTCTATTTGTATCTGTAAATACATCAGGAGTATTTCCTTGAAGTCCGTTATATTGCTTATAACGCTCAAAAATATCACCTTCTGTATTAAGGTAATAGGTGTAATTGTCATTAGAGGGGTCATCACCAAATTGAGTACCAAAAGCAGCTAGCTCTTCAGTATCATCATAACCATCATAACCAACAT
Source organism: Winogradskyella sp. (assembly GCF_013213975.1). Classification (GTDB taxonomy): domain Bacteria; phylum Bacteroidota; class Bacteroidia; order Flavobacteriales; family Flavobacteriaceae; genus Winogradskyella. The sequence goes on along the minus strand of NZ_JABSST010000065.1, from coordinate 15,315 downwards.
CTTGATTTGTTCGTTCTTGACCTGTGGTTGCAAAGGTGTATATTAAAGACTGATTCTGTGGTACAACACCACCGAAAACAGTTGGATTTAATAATGACACATCGCCATCTTCTGGTAATCCGTTTTCGTATTGTTTATTTCCATCTTTTAAGACATCTTCAGAAATATTACCAAGATTAATAGTCAACTTACCACCTGTGCTAGCTGGATTATCTAAAAATGGATCTTGAAGCCAAAACTCTATATATTCGACATTGGCCTGCTCAAAATCCGTCGAGGTGATTTGCCTTGTAATCCCTGCCCAAGAATCATTTGGATTTAAAGGGGCATCATTAGCAGCAGCTGGATCAAAGTTATAGGGTCCACGTTCTGTTGGGTAATAGGCTAGATCTAAGGTGTTAATCACTGAGGTCTGACCCTGGACAATATCAACTTCAGGGAAAATTTCTTCAATAAATACGCGTCTTGTATAAAGATTAGACACATCATCATCAGAAATTCCACCTGGTCTTTGTGTACTATAAAAAATTGGATCGATAGTATACCAGTTTAAGAAAGCTCGATCATAACCATTTTCAATTCCAGCTCCGTCTTCTGGATCATCAGCACCATCTCCATTTAAATCTTTAGGTCTACTCGATAAGAACCAAGATAGTGGGCTCAACAAATCTATAGCGCCCTGGGTTCCTTCAAAATCATCAATATAGGCGGTCGCTTCACCATTAAAATCAGTCCCATTTGGTGCACCAGGTAATAAGTATGCAAACTCACCTCTAACCGATAAATTAGATGGAACGTCCGTATCAACATTAGGAAGTTTATTGACTAAGCGCGTTAAGAAAGGAACTTCAGTTGAATAGTTACCATTAAATCCAAAAATGGTATTGTTAATGGGCTCTGAATTAAAATTTGCCTTCTGCGTAATGGGACGCTCGTTTAAATTTAAGAGTGTTGCTCCTAAGACAAAATTTTCATTAAACTGATGCTCAATATTAATGCCTGTAAATCGTCTTGTTTGTTGACCGAAAACTGCGTTATTTTCTACAGAAACATTAATTGGAGTATTAGAGGCTTTCAATGCTTCATCTAATATTTCAACACGACCAAGCTGATAATTTACGGTATAATCAATACCTTCTACTAAAAGACGACCTCCTGCAGTTACTCTTACTGAACCTCGAGGCACATTAAATGCACCAATTGGAATTCCACCATCACCACCACTACTCTTAAATCGTCCTTTAATCTGGAACTTATTCTTTTCTGCTTCATCTAAAGCCTGAGTTTTAGTAGACTTATAGAGCAAATCATATACATACTTTTCCTGATTCTCATTTGTGTAAGTATCTAATTCATAGTCCGCATCATTATTATTTGGATTGCCGTCGTCATCCAGAACGTCAAATAAGTAACGTCCAAAGGGCTCGATCTTTGTAAAGACAATTTTCCCATTTTGAGGAATTACTGTAATACTTGGGTTAGAGACATAATCAAAGAACCCATCACCACCTTCCTGCGGATCATTATTAAAATTTAACCGATCCAAATGGAATAGTCTAATTAATGGCGTTTCATTAATTTCAGTATCATCACTGGTGAATGGTGTGTTATTATCAAAGGGTGGAAACGTAGTACCTTCAACAGGTCTTATATAATTGACTGGTGACGCTTCGGTATAAAATATATTTAATCTAAAATCTTCTTGACTTAGTTGAAATGCACCAGTATCATAAATATTTTTCATCATTAAGTCCCAAATTGGCTGGTCTACAGCGGTTACAGCACTTTTCAACATTTTTAAGACCAAACTCTGATTATTAATGACTTCGCCTCCATTTGTACCTTGACTTACATCAGTAGCATCAACACCATCATTTGCAAACTCACCTACTTGAAATACCTCGCCTCCCCTCGTATACTGGAACGCAACCGCCAGAACCTCATCATTAAGTAGTCTTTGGTTTAAAGAAATATATCCTAATCTTGTATTCAAGACATAATCTTGCCCTTCTTGGAGTTTACGTGCTGCCTCAAGTTTACCATAATCAAACCCCTCATTAACACTAACTAAAACACCAGCTTCAACGTTAGTAATATCTCTTACAGCCTCCGTGAGTAATGAACCAGCACCACCAATATTTGTTGGGTCAAAATCATTATTCTCATTGTCTGGAAGTGCACCTGGGTTATTAACAAAGCCAGGAGGTAGAGGTTGTAAACCTATATTTTCTGCTTCAGATTCGCCTAAATCTTGAAAGGCAACAACATTTCTAACATTGTCTGTCTGATTATTTCTGTTGGTTACCCAAACCTCAACTCTTGTGATTTGCAAACCTTGATTATCAATAAATGGATATTGTAATAATGCTTTGTCGTAGTTATCTCTAAAATAGTGTGAAAGGAAGTAATGCCTGTTTTCATCATAATCTCTTGCAAAGAACTCAAACTCTTCTAGGGTTCCACCACCTTGCGCAACAACAGATCTTGATTGAGATTGCTGTTCAGAGAAAACTGCAGTGACTCGAGTTTTCCCAAATTGTAGCTCTGTCTTAACACCGAATAAACTTTGTGCACCCGTGATAAGCGAGCTGTTTAAAGGCATATTTACATTACCTACTTCAATTTTTCTAACAATATCATCCTCTGTTGGAGTATATTCTAATTTTATCAGTTGCTGAAAATCGAAAGTTGCTTCCGTATCATAATTGGCTGTAACCTGAAGTCTGGTTCCTACTTTACCCAGTAAACTAAGTCCAATTCTCTGATCAAAATCAAATGTAAAATTAGTTCTGTTCCTTGGAGAAAACGCTGGATTGTCTTGTCTAGAAAATAAAACTCCTAAATCTACTTCGGCATAACCGCTAGGAATTACACTTATGGTATTACCCCCGAAAATAGTTTCAAACAATCCCGAATTAACATAAAATTCTGGCAATAGATTTTTCTGATCCTCTTCAGCTCCTTCTTTTTGACCAGCAGCAGCATCTGCCATTCGTTTATAATAGTCCTTTAGTTTTTCTTGAAGCACCAACTTTTGAAATTCAGCTGGAGTGAGAATTAATGGATAATTAATATTAAAGTCACCTATCTTTTCAGTATAGATATAACGATCTAAAATTGGATCATATGTGTATTTAGAAACTATACTATTTGGATTAGGCATATTTAATTTACCTAATGCAAATGTGGTTTTAGTAGAATCTTGCTCAGTTTCATTTTCCTGCGCAAATACTGAAATATTCATTAGCATCATTAATGCTAATGATATATAATAGACTGCAGATTTTAATTGATTATAGTTAGTTTTATTCAATTGCATTACAAGTTTTTCAGAGCTTCTTTTATTATTTGCTCCACTTCCGCATCGGGCTGATCTTTTAAAATTCTATCTATTACCTTTTCTGATTGCTTTTTGTTAAATCCTAAAACGTCTAAAGCAGATAACGCTTCCTCTTTATTAGTATTGTTCGGTATTAAAGAAAGTTCTTCTATACCATATACTTTTAACACTTTATCCTTTAAATCAATGATCACACGCTGAGCAGTTTTAGCCCCAATTCCTTTAACGCTCTGAATTAAAGCGACATCACCACTTGCAATCCCGTCCTTAACTTGCTCTGGTGTTAAAGACGACAACATTGTCCTAGCTGTATTGGCACCAATACCACTTACGGAAATTAGAAGTTTAAAAATATCGCGTTCAGTTTTTGAAGAAAATCCATACAGACTGTGAGCGTCTTCCCTGACCTGTAAATATGTATATAACTTGAGATTTTCCCTATCTGGAATTTGAGAAAATGTATGAAGGGAAATATTAATAAAATACCCAACTCCATTACAATCTATAACAACATCTGTAGGATTTTTTTCAACAAGTCTCCCCTCTAAGTGAGTAATCATGTATTACGAATAGTTAGAAACCCAAATGTAATAAAATTATTTACATTATAAAGCCAAGGTATGTGTTGATAGGGTTAGCTTTTTTGAAGTCTCTTTTCTCGCTCCTGAGCGTCAACAACGGCAACAGTAACCATATTAACAATCTCATCGACACTGGCACCTAATTGAAGAATATGAACAGGTTTGTTCATTCCTATCATTATAGGACCAATAGACTCCGCCTTATTCAGTTCTTTTAGAAGCTTATAGGTAATATTGGCTGCATCTAGGTTCGGAAAAATTAGAGTATTTACTTTTCGACCTGCTAATTTTGAAAATGGAAAAATATCCTGAAGCATTTTTGAGTTTAAGGCAAAATCAATTTGCAGCTCCCCATCGACAATCATTTCCGGATAAGTTTCATGCAAGTACTTAACAGCTTCTCTAACCTTTTTAGAACTAGGATTATCCGATGAACCAAAATTTGAATACGAAGTCATTGCTATGGCGGGTTCAATCCCAAGCATCTTAACCACTTTTGAAGTCATTATGGCAATTTTGGCCAAATCATCAGCACTTGGGTTAATATTAATAGCTGTATCACTCAAAAACAGCGGACCTCTCCTGGTCATCATGATATTTGTAGTAGCCACCCTAGTAACACCTTTTGCCTTACCAATAAGTTCTAACATTGGTTTAACAACCTTTGGATAACTTGTAGTATAACCCGAAATCAGCGCATCAGCATCTCCCTCATTAACCATCATTGCCGCAAAATAATTTCGCTCTCGCATAATCTTCTGAGCAGCATACTTTGTTACCCCTTTTCGTTTTTTCTGCTTCCAATAGGCCTGGGCATAATTATTTTTACGTTCTAACTCTTCATCAGATTTAGGATCAATTATTTCAAGTTCTACATCAAAATTAATCTCTCTCATCAAATCCTGAATGGTATCTTTTCGCCCTAACAAGATAGGTATTGCAATACCCTCATCATAAACGATTTGGGCTGCCTTTAAAACGTCTAATTGATCGGCCTCTGCAAATACAACGCGCTTAGGTTGCCTTCTTGCCTTATTGGTTAGCAAACGAATTAATTTATTATCAGATCCTAAACGTTCTCTGAGTTGGTCCTTGTAACGATCCCAATCTTCGATTGGTTCTTGGGCAACTCCACTTTCCATAGCTGCTTTTGCGACTGCGGGCGGAACCTCTGCAATTAATCTAGGGTCAAAGGGCTTGGGAATTATATAATCTCGACCAAATGTTAAACGTGTTTCAGCATAAGCAATATTGACTTGTTCAGGAACAGGTTCCTTCGCTAATTTGGACAATGCTATAACTGCAGCCATCTTCATTTCCTCATTTATTTTAGTTGCTCTTACATCGAGAGCACCTCTGAAAATAAAAGGAAAACCAAGGACATTATTTACCTGATTAGGATGATCACTTCGACCAGTTGCCATAATAATATCATCTCTAGTTGAAACGGCTAAATCGTAATTGATCTCTGGATCTGGGTTGGCCATGGCAAAAACGATGGGATTTTTAGCCATAGACTTCAGCATTTCTTGAGTAACAATATCTGCCATAGATAATCCAATAAACACATCTGCATCTACCATAGCTTCTTCTAAGGTATCTATTTTCCTCGCAGTAGCAAATTCAGCTTTTTGTGAAGTAAGATGCTCTCGGTCTTTTCTAATAACACCTTTACTGTCTAGCATTACTATATTTTCCTCCTTTGCACCACAAGATTTATATAATCGCGTACAGGATATTGCTGCTGCACCAGCACCACTTACGACGATTTTAATATCCTCAATCCTTTTTTCTGCTAATTCTAAAGCGTTCAATAAAGCAGCAGCAGAAATTATGGCAGTTCCATGCTGATCGTCATGCATTACTGGAATATCTAGTTCCTCTTTAAGACGTCGTTCAATTTCAAAAGCCTCTGGCGCCTTAATATCTTCCAAATTAATGCCACCAAAAGTTGGAGCTATATTTTTAACGGTCTCGATAAACTCATCAACATTTTCAGTATTTACTTCAATATCAAAAACATCAATATCAGCAAAGATTTTGAAAAGCAAACCTTTTCCTTCCATTACAGGTTTCGAAGCTTCAGGGCCTATATTTCCTAAACCTAAAACCGCTGTTCCATTAGAAATAACAGCAACTAAATTTCCTTTTGCTGTGTATTTATAGACATTAGAAGTGTCTTTGTCTATTTCTAAACATGGTTCTGCGACACCTGGGGAATAGGCCAAAGATAAATCTCGTTGCGAGGCATATCGCTTTGTAGGAACTACTTTGATTTTACCTGGTGTCGGTTTAGCGTGATATATTAAAGCTTCTATTCGCTTGCTTTGTTTACTCATAATCTTAATGGATTAAGACGTAAAGATACGAATATTGAATTTTGATTCTATTAACAATTTTATCAGGCAATTCTTCGTTATTAGTTTACAAACAAATTCTCAATGAAGAAATTTCTCATAATTTTCTTTCTATCCTTCGGTTTAGCCGCTTACGCACAAAATTCGAGAACATTTATTTTAATTAATGCAGATACAGAACAGGTTATACCATTTGCTAATGTATTATTTAGTAAAACAAATTACAAAGGCACCTCTACCGATATTGATGGTGTGTTTTATGTTCCTTCTGCTATTGAAACTATGATAATTAGCTATGTAGGCTATGAGACAATGGAATTATCTCTTAGCCAAGTAGATTCTAATATAATAAAACTAAAACCTCAAGTTAGTGAATTAGATGAAGTGGTTATCAATGGAGAAAATCCAGCACATCGCATCATTAGAAATGCGGTTTTAAATAAAAGAAAAAACAATCCTGAAAGTCTTAACTCCTTCACTTATGAATCGTATGATAAAATAGTATTAACCTTAGGAAAATCAAATAACACAACCAAACGAGACACCCTTAGAGAACGCCTTGATAGTGTTATGAAAGGTTCTCACCTATTTATAACAGAGACCATAGCCAAACACAAGTACTTGTATCCACGATTTTCAGAAGATAGTATCATTGCTACTAAATCTTCAGGGCTTAAAAACCCAAAATTTGCATTATTGGCAAATAGCTTCCAACCATTTTCATTTTACGAAGATTATATAAATCTATTTGATATTAATTTTCTTAATCCAATATCTAAGGGAAGTACACGTAAATATAAATTCAGACTTAAAGAAAACTATCTGCAAGGAAAGGATACAATTTTTGTGATTTCTTTTGAACCTAAAGCCAACCGTAATTTTGAAGGTCTTAAAGGATTACTTAAAATTAATTCTAACAACTACGCTGTTCAAAGTGTGGATGCTACAACTTTCAATTCGGGTAAACTCGATATAACCATTCAACAAAAGTATACCTTACTCAATAATACGCAATGGTTTCCTGAACAGTTAAATTTTCAAATAACTATAGGACAAGGACTTGGGAATATGACGTATATAGGTAAAAGTTATTTATCTAAAATTCAACCTAATGCTCCATTAACTAAAAAAGACTTTCCTTTTGTCTCGATTACCCTTCCTGAAACCGCAGGTTTAAAAGACGAAGGCTTCTGGAAGCTAAATCGAAGATACTCCTTAAATAAGCAAGAACAACGGACATATGTTTTTATTGATAGTATTGGAGAAAAAGTTAATTTAGATAGAACTTTTGATCTTTTGCCTAGTTTATTAAAAGGGAGATATCCTTTTAAGTACGTTGATTTAGACCTCACCAAAATCGTAAGCGTAAATGAATATGAAGGACCTAGATTTGGACTTGGTTTTTATACAAATGATGATCTACTTAAACACATTTCCTTTGGTGCATATGCAGGTTATGGTTTTGGAGATAAGGTATGGAAATATGGAGGAGATTTACTTGTTGAATTCCCAGGACAAAAAGATATTACCTTAAATCTAAACTACACGAATGACTTACGTGAGACAGGAGTTCCTTCAGATAATCGATTTTTTAACACGCTATCTCCACGCAATTGGATGGCCAATCAAATGGACGGCATAGAATTATTTGGAATACAAACTAAAATGAAAATATGGAGAAATTTTAATTGGACAATTGGTTTAAATACCGCTGATGTAACTCCATTGTATGATTATACATATTTAAACAACGCAACAGCGCTCAGAGACTACACTAATACAGAATTAAACATAGGTATAGGGTATCACGTCAATGAAGAATTACTCAATAACTTTGGACTAATTTATAGAATACCTAATGATGCGCCTGTGTTTAACCTATTGTATTCTCGTGGTCTAAAAGGCGCCTTAGCGGGAGATTTTTCATATAACAAACTTCGATTTACTTTAGATCACAGTTTTAGAACCAGAGCATTAGGAAAAACAACATATCGATTGGATCTCGGTTATATAGACAATTCATTACCGATTGGTTTAATGTTTACAGGTGAAGGTTCGCTTGATAGAAAAATTCCTTTTGTTATTAGGAATTATTTCCAAACAGTAAAGCCTTATGAGTTTATATCAAATAAATATGCTCATTTATTTACAGTCCATAATTTTGGAAGATTATTTAATAATAAAGGCAATATACAACCTGATGTAGTACTCCATAATAATTTTGGAATTGGCAGTCTTATAAATCCTGAACATCATCAACAAATTGATTTTTCTACCAAAGAAGAGTTATTCCTAGAAACAGGACTAGAGCTAAAAAATCTTTATCGTATAGACTTTATGGATTTTGGATATTTAGGACTAGGGGTTGGGGGCTTTTATAGGTATGGCTATCATAACTTAGGTAATTTTAATGATGATTTTGCTTTAAAGTTTTCACTGGGATTTACATTTAAGTAATCTACTTTTTTAAAAACCCAATATTCCTCTTTAACCCAGAAAATTTAGTACGCTTTACAGCTGATTTTTTAAACACTTTTCTGAAGGTATCTTCTGTTGTTTCTTCCCAATCTTTTTTACTCATGGACAAAGGTTCTGGATTAGGATTAAACTAAAAGGGTGGCAATTCTAAGCCACCTTTTATTTTTAATAACTTTGGATCATGAAAACATTATTTAAATTTTTACTTGCTTGCTTTGTACTAATTAGTTGCCAAAACGGGAGAAAAGATGCCATTTCGTACAATCCACCCAAGATTGAAGGAGTATCAGTTACAGATACTATTTTCGGAAAATTTGTAAACGACCCATTTAGAAATATTGAAAGTACCCAAGACTCATCTGTTTTAAATTGGTATAGAGATCAGACCAAGTATGCTCAATCATTTTTAAATAAGATTAACAACAGAGACTCCCTTATTGAAAACAGCTATGAAATTGATAATAGGAGCTCATACAATATAAGGAGTCATATATTATCGGAACAAAACCAACGATTTTATTTAAAGAAGAACGTAGAAGAATCTTATTACAAATTGTATACAAATACTACTGATTGGGATAATGAAACATTATTGTATGATCCAAGAGTTTTTAAATCAAGTTCAGGTAATGATTATAACATTAATTATATAAGACCCAGTTGGGACGATAACTACATTGTTGTGTCTTTAAGTCATTCTGGTAAAGAGGTTTCAGAAATGATAATAATTAATACCAAATCTAAGGAACAACTACCTGTCATTTTAGATAATGCTTGGCCTTCTGCTTTTTTTGGAGTAAAGTGGCTGCCCGATAATAGTGGTTTTACATATCTATATTTTCCACATCCAAATTCTGAAGACCCAGATTTTAGAAGGAATAACCAAGCGGTACTTTATAATTTAGGGCAAGACTCAAATCATCTAAATTTTATTTTTGGTAATAAAACTCACCCTCAGTTTAATATCTCTAGCTCAGAGCACCCTTGTCCAGATATTGATTCTCAACATGAAAAATATATGGTCTCTTATATTTCGGGTGTAGATACTTATTGGGATGCGTATTATGCAAAAATTGAAGATATTCAAAATGGCAATCTTATTTGGAAACCGTTTTATAATAAAGGGCAAAAGATTAAAACAAATAAGGGTTTAGTTGTTGGTAATACCTATTATTATCTAACGAGTAAAAATTCATCGAATTATGAATTGGCTTGTATTAATATGGATAGCTTAAATTTTGACAGTCCTTCTATACTATTCCCTGCAAAAGACGATGAGGTTATTCAATCATATAAAGTAAATAAAAATGCCATTTATGTTACGACAACTAAATATGGTATAGAAGCCAACTTATATAAAATTATAAATGGTAAAATTGAAAAACTAACTACACCTAAAAAATCTGGTAGAATTACCTTATCATCTAAATCGGCATACCAAGACGATATCTGGGTATCGCTAAGAGGTTGGGTGTCTTCAAATGATCGCTATGAATATGACTACAAAACTAATAATTTCAAAGAAGACAACTTATCTTCTAAAGTTGAATATCCTGAATTTAAGAATCTGATAGCAGAAGAAGTCTTGGTAAAATCTCATGACGGTGAAGAAATACCGTTATCGATTATATATAATAAAAATATAAAGTTAGACGGTAGCAATACGACATTTTTCTATGGTTATGGATTTTATGGAGATGGTATAACACCATTCTTTTCGCCCTTATTTTTAGAATTTATTAAAGAGGGGGGAATTATAGCTATACCTCATGTTAGAGGTGGAGATGAGAAAGGTGAAGAATGGCGTAAGGGTGGTTTTAAGACAACCAAACCCAACTCGTGGAAGGATTTAATTTCGTGTGTCGAATATATGATTTCTAAAAAATATACCTCAAGAGAGAAAACCGCGATATACAGTAGTAGTGCAGGTGGAATTTTGGTCGGTAGAGCTATGACAGAACGGCCAGAATTATTTGCCGCAGTAGTCTCTGAGGTTGGAGTGCTTAATCCTATTCGTATGGAAACACAACCTGGTGGTGGAGGATCCAATATTAAAGAGTTTGGAACCATGAAGGATTCAACAGAAGCAATGGCTTTAATCGAAATGGATCCCTATTTGCACATTAAAGATAGTATTGACTACCCGGCTGTATATTTAACCGTTGGCATGAATGATCCAAGAGTAGTTCCATGGGAATCAGGTAAATTTGCTGCTCGCTTACAAAATGCCACAGAGTTAAAAAAACCTGTTTTATTATATGCAGACTTTAATGCTGGACATGAAGGTAACCAAACTTCTGATAAGACAATTTATGAGGAATGGGGCAACGTATTCTCTTTTGTGTTTTGGCAAACAGGGCATCCAGACTATCAATTAACAGATGAGATTGAAAAAAATTAATCCTTCAAAAACCCAATATTCCTCTTTAACCCAGAAAATTTAGTACGCTTTACAGCTGATTTTTTAAATACCTTTCTAAACGTATCTTCCGTAATTTCTTCCCAATCTTTTTTGGTCATAGATAGTAATTCGGGATGTGGGTTAAATAGTGGCTCATTATGTGATTTTGAAAAACGATTCCAAGGACAGACGTCTTGGCAAACATCACAACCAAACATCCAATCATCTAATTGACCTCTAAACCCATTTGGGATATTATCCTTAAGCTCTATAGTAAAATACGAGATGCATTTACTACCATCAACAACATAAGGTTCTGTAATAGCTTCAGTTGGACAGGCATCTATACATGCAGTACAGGTACCACAATGATCTGTGACTGGCGCATCATAGTCCAATTCGATATCAACAATTAGTTCGGCAATGAAATAAAAAGACCCAACTTGCTGGGTCAAAAGATTAGAGTGTTTACCAATCCATCCTAATCCAGACTTCGCGGCCCATGCTTTATCCAAGACCGGCGCAGAATCTACAAATGCTCGACCATGAACATCACCAATTTCTTCTTGAATATAAGCGAGAAGTGATTTTAATTTATCCTTAATTACAAAGTGATAATCTGTACCGTAGGCATATTTAGAAATTTTGTAGGTCTCGTCATTTTGGAAGTCTTGAGGGTAGTAATTAAGTAATAAAGAAATCACACTTTTTGAACCCTCAACTAATAATATTGGGTTAAGGCGCTTATCGAAATGGTTCTCCATATATGTCATCTTACCGTGCATATTCCTGTTGAGCCAAGCTTCTAAACGAGGGGCTTCCTCCTCCAAAAACTCTGTTTTAGAAATGCCACATGACAAAAAACCGAGGCGTTTTGCTTCGGTTTTAATGAGTTGTGTATATTTAGATGTATTATCGATCATCAGGATAATAATTCTTATTAAAACAAACCTCCTTGTGTTGGTCCTTTATTTTTACCTAAATGTTTATAGGCTTGTTCTGTAACTTCACGACCACGAGGGGTACGTATTATAAAACCTTGCTGGATCAAAAATGGTTCGTAAACTTCTTCAATAGTTTCAGCACTTTCACTCACTGCTGTTGCTAAGGTAGTTATACCTACAGGACCACCTTTAAATTTATCGATAATGGTAGTTAGAATCTTATTATCCATTTCATCAAGACCATGAGCATCAACATTGAGTGCTTCTAAGGCAAACTTAGCAATACCAATATCAATCTTACCATTACCTTTAATTTGAGCAAAATCTCTTACTCGACGTAATAATGCATTCGCTATTCTAGGTGTTCCTCGACTTCGTCCGGCGATTTCAATAGCAGCCTCCATAGAAATTGGTACGTTTAAAATGGATGCACTTCGCTGAACTATGGTGGTTAATAGATCTGTTTTATAATACTGTAAGCGACTGCTAATTCCAAATCGTGCACGCATTGGTGCAGTTAATAGACCTGACCGTGTAGTGGCACCTACTAATGTAAATGGATTTAAATTGATTTGAACAGTCCGGGCATTTGGTCCTGACTCTATCATTATATCAATTTTATAATCTTCCATTGCAGAGTATAAATACTCTTCCACAATTGGACTCAAACGATGAATCTCATCAATAAAAAGGACATCTCTATCATCGAGATTCGTTAATAGACCGGCCAAATCACCAGGCTTATCTAAAACTGGTCCTGATGTCACTTTTATATTAACATCTAATTCATTTGCCAATATATGCGCTAATGTTGTTTTACCAAGACCCGGAGGCCCATGAAAAAGCGTATGATCTAAAGCCTCATCTCTCAAATTCGCCGCCTGAACAAAAACCAATAAATTTTCCAAAACTTGATCTTGCCCTGTAAAATCAGTGAAGGTAAGCGGACGCAACTTTTTCTCAACGTCCAATTCCTCTGGACTAAAGTGATCACTTGAAGGATTAAGATTTTCGTTCATAGTAAACAAATATAACGAAAAAGCCTTTCTGTTTCAGAAAGGCTTTTTGATAATATATTAATGAAGCATCTAATGATGCAACTCTTCTTCACCATCTTTCATTGGTACGTTCTGAGGCACAAAATCGTCATCATGCCCTGGCTTACTGTAATCATATGGCCAACGGTAAACTTGAGGAATAGCACCTGGCCAGTTACCATGAATATGTTCTACTGGTGCAGTCCATTCCAATGTGTTCGATCTCCACGGATTCTGAGGAGCTTTCTTACCATAGAATATACTATATATAAAATTGTACAAAAATACTAACTGCACGGCTCCTGCCAATAATGCAAAACTTGTAATCACTACTTGCGTATCGATAGTATCATCAAATAATGGGAAATTAGAATTGGTGTAGTAACGTCTTGGCAAACCAGCCATTCCAATAAAGTGCATTGGAAAGAATACTCCATAAGCACCAATAGCTGTTACCCAAAAGTGTAAATATCCTAAATTCTTATTCATCATACGCCCAAACATTCTAGGGAACCAGTGATAGATCCCTGCAAACACACCATACAATGCCGAGATGCCCATTACTAAGTGGAAATGCGCCACAACAAAATAGGTGTCATGTACATTAATATCTAATGCACTATCACCTAAAATAATACCTGTTAAACCACCAGTAATGAAGGTTGAAACAAGACCTATTGAAAACAGCATTGCAGGATTCATTTGTAGATTTCCTTTCCACAAGGTGGTAATGTAATTAAAGGCCTTTACCGCAGATGGTATTGCAATTAGCAAGGTTGTAAATGTAAATACGGATCCTAAGAAAGGATTCATACCTGAAATAAACATGTGGTGACCCCAAACTATTGTCGATAAGAATGCAATAGCTAGTATCGACAATATCATTGCACGATAACCAAAAATTGGTTTCCTTGAATTTGTCGCAATAATTTCAGAGGTAATACCTAAGGCTGGTAATAATACAATATATACTTCTGGATGTCCTAAGAACCAAAATAAATGTTCAAATAATACTGGAGATCCCCCTTGGTAATGTAATACCTCACCTTGTATAAAAATATCTGATAGGAAGAATGATGTACCAAAACTCCTATCCATTATTAATAATAATGCTGCAGATAATAATACAGGGAATGAAATAATACCAATAACGGCCGTAATAAAGAATGCCCAGATTGTTAATGGTAATCTTACCATAGACATCCCCTTAGTTCTTAGGTTAAGAACCGTTACAACGTAGTTGAGCGATCCTAACAAAGACGATGCAATAAATATTGCCATAGACACTAACCATAAGGTCATACCTGCTCCTGAACCAGGTTGTGCCATTGGCAAGGCAGATAGCGGAGGATAGATTGTCCATCCTGCTGCCGCCGGACCAAACTCAACAAAGAATGATGCTATCATAACAGCACAAGACAAAAAGAATAACCAATATGAAATCATATTAAGGAATCCTGAAGCCATATCTCGTGCACCTATCTGTAATGGAATTAATAAGTTACTGAACGTACCACTCAGACCTGCTGTAAGCACAAAGAACACCATTAAGGTACCATGAATAGTCACTAAAGCCAGATAAATATCGGCATCCATAACTCCTTCTGGTGCCCACTTTCCTAATAAGGCTTCAAAAATTACATTAGGCTGTTCGGGCCATGCAATTTGCATTCTAATCATAAGTGACATTAGAATTCCGATAATACCCATAATGATTACACCAGTAATTAAGTACTGCTTCGCAATCATTTTATGATCTTGACTAAATATGTATTTAGTTACAAAAGTTTCTTTGTGATGATGTACATCGTGATCATCGTGACTGTGTGTATCTACTGTTGCTGACATATTCTTTTCCTTTTCTTAATTTTTTAACTAATTCAATGAATTTGCAAATGTTGTCTGTTTTTCCATCCAAGCATCGTATTCTTCTTGGGTTTCAACAATAATTTTCATTTGCATGTTGTAGTGAGATCTTCCGCAAATCTTATTACAGAGAAGTAGGTAATCAAACTCATAAATTAATTCTTGCCCAGCTTCTTCTATCTCGGCTTGCTTTTCTCTTCTAATATTATTGATATTTTGAACTTTTTCAATGATATCAGGATTCCATGCAGCTAACAATTTATTTACGGCACTTTTAGTTACTGCAGATTGGACGGCATTTCAAACGCTAT
>NZ_JABSST010000064.1 GCF_013213975.1 Winogradskyella sp. | reverse complement strand
CTCCAGAACCAGTTCCTCCAGCGATAAAATCGTAAGAATATAGACCAAGTAATGCTATGTTTTGATCTTGATGTATTGGGAGGGTATTTTCGTTTTTAAGTAATACCATTCCTTCTGCAGCTGATTGTCGTGTTATCTTAGCATGAGCATTTAGGTCGGGATTATTGCTATATTTATAATTCTGCATCTTATTTGACCTCATAATCAATCTCAAAATTCTTCTTACCGCAATATCAATCTGTGTTTCAGTAAGTGTTAGATCTTCATATGCAGCTTTTAGTGCTGTCCATTGCAGGTTGGTTCCAGGTTCTAAAAGGTCATTACCAGCTGCAATCATTGCCGCTGGATTATTTCCTCCAAACCAATCGGACATAACTAAACCTTCAAAATTCCATTCGTCTCTCAAAATATCGGTGAGTAATACTTTACTTTCAGAAGTGTAAACACCATTTACTTTATTATATGATGACATAATTGTTGAAGGTTGTGACTCTTTAATAATAATTTCAAAGCCTTTTAAGTATATCTCGCGCATTGCTCTATCTGATACGATTACATCATTGAAATTTCGATTGGTTTCTTGATTGTTTGCTACAAAATGTTTTACAGAAGTCCCAATACCTTGAGATTCAATGCCATTTACCATCGCAGCGCCAATATATCCTGTTAATATTGGGTCTTCAGAATAATATTCAAAATTACGACCGCAAAGAGGATGTCTGTGAATGTTTGCTCCAGGCCCTAAAATAACATCAATGCCATATGCTTTTGCTTCAGTACCCATTGCAGTACCGACGTCATAAACTAAATCAGTGTTCCATGTAGAAGATAAAAGCGTACCAATAGGAAAAGCCGTACAATAATAACTTCGGTCTTCTCCTTTTCGTTTTGGCTCAATCCGCAAACCTGCAGGACCATCAGACAGGTATAAGGTTGGGAGTCCTAAGCGTGGAGTTGGAACGATAGTTCCAACAGCACCAACGACCTTGGAGTCTCCTTTACCTATAGCAGAGGCAATTCCAGATCCTTTAAGTAAATGGATTTTTTCGTCTAAGGTCATTCTTTCTAATACATCATCAATACGCACATTTATTGACCTTCTGCCATCTTCATAAACGTCAAGTTTATTGTTGCCATTTCTGTCTAAAAATGAATATCCATCACTAGTTATTTCGGCTATATCCGTTTTTTCTTCATAGCCATCTTCAAAATCTAAAAAAGTTGAATTAATATACCACCAAATACCTATGCCAGCAAAGATTATTATACCAATCAGTATACTTAAAAATTTCAGGGTTTTTTTCAGTGTTTTATTCATTTTGTTATTAATTGTGACATAAAGACACAAATATATAAATATATTTTAATTGTGGCGCATTGTCACGTATTATTCTATTTTTGCATTATGGATATTTCAGAATTTGTAAAAAATGGTGATCAGTATTTTTTACCAAATCTTTCAATTGATTTAGTAATTATTGGTTATTCTGATGCCAAACTAAAATGCCTGTTATTGAAAATTGGTAAGAAATGGCTATTGCCTGGCGGTTATGTGCAAAGAAATGAATCTGTCGAAGATGCAGCTCAACGAATTCTAAAAAGTAGAGCAGGACTCGAAGATACCTTTTTGAAATTTCTGGCAGTTTTTGGTAGTGAAGATCGACAGTTTAAAAGTTTTTTGGAACAATTCGCGATAAATGAGCACATTCATTTAGATCAAAAGTCGTGGTTAACTGATCGCTTTGTCTCTTTAACATACTACGCTTTAGTTAATTATGAAGAAATTTTCCCGACAACTGGCGATTTTGATGAAGCATTTGGATGGTTCGATTTTAAGAATTTGCCCGAAATGTGGATGGATCATAATACTATTGTTAATACTGCTCGAATACAACTAATCACTGACATTCAGCATGAGTATCATGCTCATAATTTATTATCAGAATCGTTTACCATGCCAGAACTTCATAAATTATATGAAACAATTCTAGGAGATAGAATTGATAGAAGTCGATTTCAGAAAAAGATGCTAAGCACAGGGTTATACAAGCGTTTACCTAAATTAAATAAAAATACTCCTGGCCGAAAGCCCTATCAATATCGAGCTAAAAAATAGACATTAGTGAAAACATTCTTTAGAATAATTTTTTAGTAGTTCTAATCTCTAAAAATAATCAAATTTAAACCTTGTGTTTTAAGATTTTCTTAAACTGTTTGTCTATTCTTATTATGTAAAGTA
Source organism: Winogradskyella sp. (assembly GCF_013213975.1). Taxonomy (GTDB): domain Bacteria; phylum Bacteroidota; class Bacteroidia; order Flavobacteriales; family Flavobacteriaceae; genus Winogradskyella. The sequence continues at coordinate 18,268 of NZ_JABSST010000064.1, read as the reverse complement.
TCTTTTTCATTAGGTAAAAATAATTTGACTTTATATAAAATATATTTGTCAATTAAGAAAACTGAAAGTTATATGCAAAAAGAGCAACGTGCGTTGCAAAAACTAATCAACTTTAGATTACCACGTCAGTTTATGAACATCGGACTTGTATTAGCCTTATCATTAATTGTATTAATGTTTTTTAGAGCTACTTTACTTGGAGAAGCGTCTTTACTTATGAGAGATACCCTTCAGCGTGCCTTATTAGTTGGTATGCTTATTATGTCCATAACCAGAGACCGTGAAGAAGATGAGATGACCATTCAATTTAGAATGCAATCCTACGGCTGGGCCTTTGTTATGGGTGTGATTTACGCGTTAATCATGCCCTTTGTTGAATTTGGTGTTTCTATTGTGGTGAACGGTGATGGTGAAGCCTTTAAAAGCCTCGGTGATTTCCAGATGCTGTTGTTTATGCTCATGGTACAGCTTATGTGTTATCATGTTTTAAAACGCTATAGATAATGGAAAATACCATAAAAGTAGAACGCGCCATTTTAAGTTTAACGCAAGGCGATTTGGCTAAAAAAATTGGTGTATCCAGACAAACCATTAATTCTATTGAAGCGAATCGTTACGTCCCTTCTACAGTTTTGGCCTTAAAACTCTCAAAGGTTTTTAATAAACCAGTTAATGACTTTTTTAAACTTAGTGCAGATGATTAGTGTAATCCTCATTGCAATTTAATTGGTGTTGCTTCTACTAGTTGCCTTATTAGCCTAGAACATTTAATAAATCTTTCATGCCTGCAGTTGCGGTTTTAGCGATGACATTAATGTTATGGCTGTTACCTAAAGCAGGTTTAGGATCGATATAATAAATTGGTGTATCAGGTTGCACAAAGTTGATAAGGCTGGCGGCAGGATAAACCTGCATACTGGTGCCAATAATCACCAAGACATCTGCAGCATAACAGATTTTAATGGCTGTATCTATCATAGGGACGTCTTCACCAAACCAAACAATGTGAGGACGGAGTTGATGGCCTTTTGGACATACATCTCCTAAGTTAATATCTTTCGTCCAAAATCGAACATCACTTGGGTTTCCTGTACTTCGTATTTTAAGTAATTCGCCGTGCAGATGTACCACGTCTGTGCTTCCTGCGCGTTCGTGTAAATCGTCTACATTCTGAGTAATAACCGTCACCTTAAATCGAGATTCTAGAGCGGCAATATCTTTATGTGCTTGGTTGGGTTCTACTTCTTCAAGTTGGCGTCGACGTTGGTTGTAAAACTCAAGTACCAATTCTGGGTTTTCACGAAAACCTTGAGGTGATGCCACTTGCATAACGTCATGACCTTCCCACAGTCCATCGTGATCTCTAAAAGTTTTTACACCACTTTCGGCACTCATACCAGCACCTGTTAGTACAACAATATGTTTCATAGTTTAAAAATAGAAAATTTAATCACATTATGTATTTTTGAGTTATGGCAGATTTACAGCTTTTAGAGCACCTAGAATCGTATCTTACTGATAACCGTCGTCAGCGCTTTCAAAAAGTTTTAGCAGAGCGTACCAAACATTTTACTGTGGCTACAGAAGATGTATATCAGTTGCATAATACCAGTGCAGTCATTCGCTCTTGTGATGTCTTTGGTGTCCAGGAGGTGAATATTGTTGAAGAGGTAAACTCTAAACGGATTGATCGTGAGATTGCTATGGGAGCACAAAAGTGGGTAGACCTTAACCGCTACAACACTACCAAATCATGTATTCAAGATTTACATAACCAAGGCTATCAGATTGTGGCTACAAGTCCGCATGTCGAAAACTGCGACCTCATTGATTTTGATATCTCTAAAAAGTCCTGCTTTTTCTTTGGTCGTGAAACAGAAGGCTTATCACATCAAGTCATTGATGGTGCAGATTGCTTCCTTAAGATTCCTATGGTTGGCTTTACCGAAAGCCTTAATATTTCAGTTTCAGCGGCTATTATTTTGCAGTACGTAACTTCCAAGTTGCGTAAGTCAAATATTAACTGGAGATTAACCGAAATTGAACGCGTCGAAAAGCGTTTTGATTGGATCAAAAAGACCATAAAAAATTACGACGCTATTGTTGAGCGTTATTACGCATCCAACTAACTTTTATAACTTCAAAGGACAAACTAAAATCAAAATATCATGATTTTAGTACTCTAAGTCTGGTTTGATCTTTCGGCCGTTATTGTGCTTTTAGCATTAATAGCCTTATAATAGGGGTCTTTAAGGATAGGGAAGGAAATCGCGTCTTACAAGAATCAATACATTAAGCTTTCCCTTTCTTATTTTTCTTTTTCTTACGCTCTTTACTGCGCTGAATCACCTTGTATTCTTCGTAGCACTCACTAATGGCATCTAAAATCTGTAAGTCATTAGCAGTATTGATAAAGTCTTTTGAATAGTTACACTGATTTACAATTTCATCCAAATCGTATTTGGTAACTTGTAATAATACCATTAACATTTCACGATCAAAACGCTTCGCTAATTGATTTCGGATTTCATCATCCTCCTTAATCTTTTTGAGTTTGTGCATCTCATTGGGTTTTCGCCCAAACATATTATATAGGAAATCGGCAGGATTAAAAATAGCGCCTAAGACTTTCGTAGCAATATTAGGTTTTCCACCTTCATAGGCTTTACCATAAAGACCAGAAATTCGATATTGATTGTTGGTGCGAATAGGCACTTGCTTCATGTCCACTTCAAGATAACCGGTTAATTCTAAAGATTTTACGGTTACTTCTTCAAGGGCTAACGCTAACTCAGTCATAATGATTTCTGTATTACCAAACTTTAACCAGTCATTGGTTACACGAACTTTAATGGACTTATAACCTACATAAGACAAATGTAATGTATCGTTGACATTTGCTTTAATTTCAAACTCACCTTTGGGATCTGTTGCCACTCCTACCACTTGGTTAATGTTAACAATATTAACATCACTTAATGGTTCTTGAGTTGTAGAACTTGTAATGGTACCCTTAACCATTTCTGGCAGTTTGGTGGCTGTACTGTCCTGACCATAGCTAAAAACCGCAGTAAAACATAAGAATATTAATAATACGTATCTCATTAATAGTTATTCTCTGTAAAGGTACTAAACAAAACGTATTTTGTAAGTCCTCGATATAGATTTGACTAAATATTAACACCTAGGGTTCAAATTCTGCGTTAAGATGTTTTAGCGACGTCTCGAGCGTCGTGGTCTATCCGATGGAGATTTAGAACGTCTTGGTTTAGGGCTATCCGAGCGTCTACCACGGCGATCACCTTTAGATTCTAAAGTATTGCTTCTACGAGAACGACGTTCTCCTCTTGGTTTGTCATCACGTCTGCGACCATCACGTTTTCTGTCGCGTCGTTTTCCACCACCACGTTTACCTCCTTTGTTTTCTGTGATTTCTACATTTACAAAACGACCATTGTGTTTGAAGTCGGTAAAGAAGGACAATACTTTCTCTTCTATCGCCTTTTCAGTGTTGAAGAATGAAAAACTGTCCTTAACATCTACTTTAAACACATCATCACGGCCTAACTCTAAGATCTCTTTAAGGAAGTCCTTTAGTTTCATCCAATCGTAACCATCTTTACGACCAACGTTGATAAAGTAACGGGTTTCATCACCTGAACGGCTTTTACCACCAGAGTCACCAGACTCAGTTACAGCAAGATCTTTAGCCCCTTTGTAATAATTGAAGAAACGTGTAAACTCTACGGAGAAGAATTTCTTGATGAGCTCATCTTTGTCGGTATCTTCAAAAAGCGCATTGATACTGTTGAGGTAGGTATCAATTTCGTGACTTACTTCGGTATTATGAACTTTATTAGCTAAGCTCATAAGTTGTACTTCACAGATTTCCATTCCAGACGGAATGTCCTTCTTTTGAAATTCCTTTTTAATGATGCGCTCTATACTTTTAATTTTGCGTACTTCACTCTTAGCTACAATTACCATAGAGACACCAGTTTTACCAGCGCGACCAGTGCGACCAGAACGGTGGGTGTAAGTTTCTATCTCATCTGGTAATTGGTAGTTAATTACATGTGTAATATCGTCTACATCAATACCACGAGCAGCAACATCAGTAGCGACTAACATTTGTATTTGCTTATTTCTAAAAGATTTCATGACCAAATCACGCTGATTTTGACTTAAATCACCGTGTAAGGCTCCAGCCGAATACCCATCTTCAACTAATTTTTCGGCCACACGCTGTGTATCGCGTTTGGTACGGCAAAAGATTACTGAAAAGATATCTGGATTGGCATCCGCCAAACGTTTTAAGGCTAAATAACGATCTCTACCATTTACTAAATAGTACTCGTGAGATACCTGACTAGTACTTTCATTTTTGTTACCAACTGTAATTTCAATAGGATCGTACATGAATTTTTTAGCAATGGATGCTACTTCTCGAGGCATCGTTGCAGAGAATAACCAAGTGCTTTTATCCATTGGAGTATGCGATAAAATATCAGTAATGTCTTCATAAAAACCCATATTAAGCATCTCATCGGCTTCATCTAAAACACTGTATTGAATCTTAGATATATCCACTAATTTACGGCTTATCATATCCTTCATACGACCTGGTGTCGCCACAATAATTTGGGCCCCACGTTTTACTTGTTTGGCTTGCTCTGTAATACTAGCACCACCATAAATAGCCACTACGTTTAAGCCATTACAGTATTTCCCATAAAGTTTTAACTCATTAGTAATCTGTAAGCAAAGCTCACGCGTAGGCGAGAGGATTAAGCCTTGCGTGGTGCGGCTGTTGATGTCAATTTTTTGCAGCATTGGAAATCCGAAGGCTGCGGTTTTACCTGTACCTGTTTGCGCCAGTGCTACAAGGTCACGTTCTTCTTCTAATAAAACAGGAATGGCTTTTTGCTGAACTTCACTAGGTTGTGTAAACCCTAGATCATTAATAGCGTTAATAAGGTCCGTATTAAGACCTAATTCTTGGAATGTACTCATTGTTACCTTTAGTATGTTGTTATGTCGTGTTACGTTAGAAGTGTTGCGACAAACAATAACCCATACTTCTGGTAACACACCTCACCCTGAGGTTTCTGCGCGCAAAGATAGACTTTTAATTGGATTAGAAGATTTTAGCGTAATTAATTATCAATTAAGTTGGTATAGGTTATTTTATCAAAGCCATATTTAAAATCGGGTAAGGTGTATAAGCAGTATCTTATTCAGAACCCGCTAATACGTCAAAACCAAAATGGTTATAAAATCCAACAGCTTCTTCATTTTATTCGTTAACATCAACTTTGGTAATATTTAGGTTTTTAATAGCGCAGATAAGCAATGATTTACCAATACCTTTTGGTGAATTGTACACTTTGTCTTTGTCAATGGTGAATTGTATGTTTCAAATTTTAATTATAGAAGGTGTTAAAGACAGGCTTTCTTTTTTGAATCAAATCATCAATGCAATTCCATAGTTCAATTCTTTTTTTTAGCGATTGTTTTGCAATTACTAAAACTTCTTCCCATTTTTGGGCGTCATCTTGACATAATTCCGAAATCAATTCTAGGGATAAAGGTCCATGTTCATCCCCATCTAGTTCGATGTGCCTTTCTAAATAATATTTTAACTTACTGTATGAATGGTTTTCTGAATCAGCATTTTTTAGTATTTCTATAAACATTTCAGGTATAACATCTTCACGTCCAAATGTAAAAGCAGAAGCTATTAGATGCGTTTTTTGCGATTCAATAATTGAAAAAGTAAATTTTACGAAATCTGACACTCTTTGATCGATATCTAATTCATTCAACGAATATTCAATTGAATGACCAAGTCTAATATTTTGAATAAAAGTCTCAATTTCATAAGTATCCACTTTTGCCTGTTTCATTGCATCAATATACATTTCAAAATGACTCTTAGGCTCTCCGAGTTCGTTAATGTCACTTTCTTCATCATGCACAATTTCGTTAATAAACCTCGATAAAGTTTGATTTTTTGCAGGAATCCAGGGAATCTTTACCGTTGTTAATTCAAGCTGTAAAGCTTTTAACAAAGACATGAAATCCCAAACAGCAAATACATGATTTGCCATAAAAATTTTTATGTCATTGATGTCTTTTAATGAACTGTAAACATTATGATTTTGCAGATCATTTCTTAACTCGCTTAGTTCATTTTCTATTTTTTGTATCCTTTGCATGAAAAAATGGAACTTTATTATCTTGAATTTTTACAAAAATAAATCATAATATTATGTGCGCATAATATCTCTTTAAGATTTTTTTGAATCGTAATAGAGGCTATTTTTATTTCTTGGGGTTATGCTTGTATGGAATGGTCTTGTATAACTGTCAGTTACGGTTAAATACGCGTTAATTTTTGGTTAAGCACTGGAGTTTGCAATTCCGAGTGGATTTGGACTTAGTTGAATCTGGTGCGTTCTTGATTGTATATTTCTCACAGTCCTTTTATTCTATCCATAAGTTCCCAATTGAATATGTTTTTGCTTTTCCGGCTATGATTACTCTTTCGTTTTTATGCTCACATTTTAAATGTCCAACTCTATCAGAGATTTGTATTGCATTCAGCTCTTTTTTTCCAAGCTTTTGTGACCAGAATGGAATTAAAGAGCAATGTGCAGAACCAGTTACTGGGTCTTCTAAAATTGATGCTTTTGGTGTAAAGAATCTTGAAACAAAATCGCTTTTGTCACCTTTTGCTGTAACGATTACTCCTCCTTGGTTAAGATTTATTTGGTCAAATACATGTCTATTTATTTTGATGTTTTTTATGTCTTGTTCAGTATCATATACCAATAGATAATCTCTAGATTTATAGACTTCTTTGGGCTGTATATTTAAAGATTCTTTTAGGATATCTGGTAGTACTGTATTTTTTGGTATACGCGAAGGAAAATCTAAAAAGTAATAATCATTTTTTGTAACAACGGTTAAATTGCCGCTTAATGTATTAAATACAATTTCTTCTTTAGGATAATTTAGAATTGATTTAAGGCAATGAGCTGTTGCAAGCGTTGCATGTCCGCATAAATCCATTTCCATTTCAGGTGTAAACCAACGTAAGTGTATGTTGCCAGCTTTGTTAATAAAAAAAGCAGTTTCAGCAACGGCATTTTCTTTTGTGATATTCAAAAGGATATCATTAGGTAACCAATCGTTTAGTGGTACAACGCAGGCCGGATTTCCTCCAAAAGTCTTGTCTGTAAAAGCATCTATCTGATATAAATCTAACTTCATTTTTATCAGTTTGTTTAAATTACCGTCAATATAGAACCGTGTAAAGTCTTTTAATTGGATTTATAGTCTTTTGTATCTAAGTTACGCATAAAAACTAAATTTAAGAGGGTAGGTCTAAATGGATATAGCTTTTAACTTAGTGATTTTTTTGGAACACATCGTAAGACAATAATGAGTTCACTTTTAGGTGAATTTTAAAGCATTAGCTAGTAGAGATAAAGTAGTCGATTTTAGGTTTTAAACCTTATTAAATTATCATGATCTTTGAGCGAGCTAAAACCTTTAAATTTAGTCTATCTTACCTACGTTGAATAGGTGTTTTTATATACTTTGAATTTATTACTAACACCATCCAAAGTTGGGATAGCTTTTGTAGCTACGAGATGATTTTAAATTTTTAAAAATTACAAATTCATTTGACCATTGAATCTAATTACTTTCATTTGTCTTTCATTGATTTGGATAAGTTAGAGATTATTAGTGAATAGTTACTACAGAAATAAAAAAACCAACTAACTATACCAATCATCTTTGCCCCATCTTCGAGAAGATATGGATTTATATTTGGTATGTGTATTAAATCTAATCCAATTGAGATGGCAAAGAACAGTAAAGCTGTTGCAAGTATAGTATAATCTGTTTTTATTATGACCGAGTAATATTTTACAAGCAAAAAAATTAGTAATATACCATAGGTAATAAAGACACCTTTTTCTGGAATGCCAAAAATACCCGGAAATACACTTTCATGTAATAAAAACATATCATCAAAACAAAGAAGTAATGATAATAGACCTGATAAAAAAAGAAATTTTTGAAACATAGGATTACCTTGATTTTTTTTATTCAGATGAGAACTAAAAATACAAAGTGTTGCTGATGCAATCCAGAACATAAAGCCCACTTGTGAGAAAAAACCAATGTACAATGGAACATTGGCTGAAGTTGTAATATCCCTAGTCATTGAGCCAATGGGAATACCTTTCCATTTATTAAGTAATATAACACAGCTAATAAAAAATATTGAAATACTAAATATTTTTAAGAATGTCGCTTTTTTTGATTTCAATTGATAAAATATATTCATACGTTATTTTTAAGGTTTCAAAATAGATGTTTCTTAACATGCGCCCAACGGCTAGACAGGTAAGGCGAGTTACGTTATTTATTTTTTAATTAATATGGGCAATAGTAGCCTTTAGACGTTATTCGTTTGACCCGTTGTTAGTGGCAATAAAGCAAAAGGGAGTCCTGAGTATTCGGGACGGTTTTCTAGTGCGAAGTATTACCTCTACCGTATGAATAACAGCAATTTATGTTATTTCTAAATTACACATGTTTTTTCTTGCTCGTTATAATGGGTATCCATCAAATATAGCATAAATATGCTTGCTTTAATATGATATAGAAGTGAATACGTTGCCTGTTAACTCCACCCATTGTTTAGGGCCGATAAGGCCCGAATTTGCTTTTAAAGGGTTGAGGGAAGCTATAGACTTGAAATTCTAGTTCAAACTAATCTTTCTTTATAAAAGGGAAACTCAATATGACAGAAAAACAACTTGCCTTATTTTTAGCCGAACTAAAGTTAGAGGAAAATATATCTTGCGTTCCGAAATAATAGCGCGCATGAATATGCATATCTTTATTTCCATTATAATTTTTAAAAATGAAGGCGATATCTGCAATAAAACCAAAATCACTAGATTTTGTATTGTAATCAAAATTTTCAGTAAATTCACCTTGTTCCCCTAGATAGACCATTTCACTACTTTTTAAAAATGAAAATTGTGGTCCTAAACTATATTTAAAATTCCCTTTTTTATTTAAATATGAAAATAATATAGGCACATCATAATAATTCATATTTAACTCTGTAGCAACATTGTTGAAATTTTCATTTAAAGATGGAGAAGGAGATTTAAGTGATAAGTTATTAAATTTGATATTTCTGTTACCTAGAAAAAAAATACCTGGACTTATATAGAATCTTTCAGACAACTTTATGTTTCCAGAGATTCCAAAATTAATTCCTAAACGGGTTCTGTCAAAATTTTCTAAACTTGAATAATGTGTGAAATTACCGCCTATTTCCATACTTAAATGAAAGTTCTCAGAAGCAACTTTATCTCCAAATATAAAAGCCATTATCGCAGCTTGTCCATTCACTAAATTTAAGCTCATCATTAGAAAACCTAATAAAAAAGAGTACTTATTTATCATGATTTTGATTTGTTTAAATTCCGAATCTATATTGTAATCCTGTTAGTATAAATTTCTGAGATCCAGAAATTCCGTATTCTCCCCTAAACATTAAGTGTTTATTTATTTGTAAATTAAATCCAAACTGAACAGTACGCGTTTGAATCATTTCTTTTTTAATAAAATAATTTATTGAATTAGAAAATGCACCACTTTCATTTACTCTTGTTTGAATCTCTTTTAAAGTTAAATTCTGTGCTTCTAATTTTATAATTTCTCCCGCATCTGTAACAGGGTTTAAATTTGCTATTGCTTGATTGTTTTCTGCAATTCGAGCATCTATTTTATCGTTAAAGATACTATCTATATTTGGAAAAACTTCATTAAACTGTATCGAGCCGCTACTCCCTTTCGCTCCGACGAAATCTCTGTTCATGATACCTACATAAGCTGCTAAAAATAAGTCAGGATTTTTTGTTGACAAGTCGAACTTATACCCCAATCTAGCCGATAAATTTAAAACTCCCACTTGATTGTCTAAAAGTTCTGTATCAGTGGCCGAATAATTTATATCCGTACTCAAAAAATAGTTTTGATATCCAAAAACCAGCGTGGTTCCAACGCCGTAAGCTATTGCATCAAAATCGACTGTAGCCCCAAATTCTGGCAATTGTAATATAATATTCCCTACACCATCTTTCCAAGTAGGTTGTAATCTTACGCTTGTCTCCCCTTGAATTTTGGAAAACAACCCATACACATTCATAAAAGGAAAAATCCATGCGTCTGCTCTGTAATTGAGTCCACTTGAAGTAGCGGATACTTCTGTAAAATTGAGCGTTTCTATATTAATGATGTCAGATAGGTCATAATCCCCAATATTAAGGGTAAATTCACTAATTTTCATATCAATATAAGCGTACACATAATTCATATTGAACCCCAAAGGAAGTTGTAACTGATCTCCATATCCTTTATCATAGGCCTTTTGTCCCCAAATAGGAAGTTTGTACGGATATACTTTATCAGGGATTGAATCTCTTAGCATGTCACTTTGTCCAAAGGATATAAAGTATACCAAAAGCATAAAAACCAAGATATTTGCTCTTTTTGTAATCAATATTTTTAGCATAATTTTTTTATTAAGACTTAATTACATTTTCAATTTACAAATATTTATGCTATTGATATTGAACCTTATAATGGTTTTATCGGTCAGGTGGTTAAGGCGAGTTGTGCTATTTATTAATAAATATTAGTAATAGTAGCCTTTAGGCGTATTCCCTTTACCTTATGATAGTGGCAGTGCCGGTAGTTTCTTATAAAGTTAATTGTTCTATGCAAAATCGTAGCTCATTGCATACGAATATCAGTCGAACGCTCTGGCTGTTAGCGGTAATAGAGAAAGGCAAAGCGCGGTCTGTGATCTGGGTGACTTTCTAATGCCTTTGGGTATAGCCAAGCGATGATGCACAAATCTTAAGGAGCAGGAATTGGAGCTCTAACCACAATGTAGCAACTAGAGTTCACTTTTAGGTGAATTTAATATCATTAGCTCATATACAAAGTAGTCAGTTGTGGGGTTCAACCTGATTAAATTAAAATGATGATTGCACGAGATAAAATCCTTAAATTATGAATGTTTTAATTACTTTGAGTAAATATTTTTGTGCGCTTTCAATTTAATACGTGCGCCATGTATAACTAGATGGCTTTTGTAGCTACGAGATGTTTTAAATTTTTTGAAAATTATAAATTCATTTACCCATTGAATCTAACTACTTTCATTTGTCTTTCATTGATTTCGATAAGTCAGAGATTATTAGTGAATAGTTACTATAGAAAAAAATCAACTTACGATACCAATCATCTTTCCCCCATCTTCGAGAAGAAAGGGGTTTATTTTTGGTGTGTGTTAAATCTAACCCAATTGAAGTGACAAATTCTATTGAAATACGATATAGTATCAACCGCAATGAAGCTATACACTTTGTAAGCAAAAGGTTTTAAAATCCTTTCAAAATAGTAAGCTTCCCGTGGTTCTCAACTAAAAGGTGATTGTATCTCTTTTTTATTTCTGTATGAACATATTTATTGTCCTCTATAAAATAGACTGCGCCTTTGCTCAAATGTGGTAATACACTTTCCAATGTGGTTAAAATGCTTTCATTTGAATGCAACCCATCATCAATACAAATGTCAATTTTTTTACTACTAAGAATTAGATCGAGATATGAGTCTTGCTTTTCAAGCTGATCGTACTCATGAAGAATAGGTTTGTTATTAGTAAATGCTCCAAGTTTGATTAATGAATCCATATTATTTTTAATATGACTTAAGTCAATATCAAAACCATATATTAATGCATTAGGAAAGAGATCACACCAAATTGCTAAGCCTACACCTTGCAAGATTCCAAATTCAGCAATTAATATTTCGCGATCTTTTGGGAATTCAGATAAATATTCGGCATATTTTTTTGCGTAACCATGATGCTTAGGAGACATCCTGTCACCACCTATCATTCCACCTTCTGCAATTTCTTCAGCAGACCTGTGGTCGTGTTTAGATACCTTATTTCTTTTTATATTCTTGTGGTAGCCTCCGTATTTTTTTTAGTTTGTACTAACCATTTTGAAGAACCCAATTTAGGTTCTGTTTTTCGGAACAAATTCATTATTGTCTATGAGGTTTCATTTTTGCTAACGAGTTTATGTCAACGAATATAATGTTTTATTTATGCTATTGATAGGGTAAACCAAGTTTTGACATTGTCTTACCCCATTTTTAAAATTACAAAAGACCAAGTGAAATCCTATTCGTATCCTTATCTAATTTTAAGAGGGGTTATTTAAAAAGGCAATCAATTTTTGTACAGCTTTACCACGATGACCAATCTTGTTCTTGTCTTCTAAGGATATTTGTGCAAAGGTATTCTCGTGGCCTTCTGCTTTAAATATGGGATCGTAACCAAAACCATCTGAACCTTGCTGTGCTGTAGTTATTTCTCCTCGGCAAATGCCTGTAAACTCATAGTAGTCTCCATTGAGGTGTAATGCAATGACCGTTTTAAACTGCGCAGTACGAGATGGTTTATCTTCCAAGGCTTTTAAGAGCTTGGTCATATTGGCATTAGCATTACGCTCAGGTCCTGCATAATAGGCAGTGTCTACTCCTGGCGCACCATTCAGAGCATCGACCTCCAAACCTGTATCGTCTGCAAAACAGTCGTAACCATAATGAGTTTTTATATAGTCAGCTTTTTGCTTGGCATTACCTTCTATGGTTCCTGTGGTTTCAGGAATCTCTTCGGTGCAATTGATGTCCTTTAAGTTCAGCAGTTTAATATGTGCAGGGACAAGGGCTTGTACTTCTTTAACTTTATTTTGATTGTTGGTGGCAAAAACAAGTTGCATCATTGGACTAAATTAGGGTTTAAAAATAGAACATCTCAGTTGCTTATAAAAATGCTAACTTTGAGAAGTAATTGGTTGTTAGCATGCGTATTTTTATTTTCTTTTTAGTCGTATCCCTCTATTCGTTTTCCCAAACCACCGTAGAAAAGGTTAATGACACATGGCAAATGATGGTTAATGGTGTTCCATATAATATTAAAGGGGCAACCTTTGGTTTTGATAAAGACACCGCCAACTACGATACTTATTTTAAGGATTTAAAGTTTCTGGGTGTTAACACCATTAGAACTTGGGCTACTGGCGACAATACTCCAGCCTTATTGGATGCGGCACAACGTCACGATATTAAGGTTATGATGGGTATTTGGATGCGTCATGGTCGTCCTGGTATGGAAGACGATGATAGCTTTGACTACCTTACCGATAAAGAAGGTATGGAAGCCATGTATAATGGTGCTGTAAACACGGTTGAAACTTATAAAAATCATCCTGCGGTTCTCACTTGGGGCATAGGTAATGAGGTGTATCTAAATATGACTACCGACGAAGAGAAATTAGCCTATTCCAAATTATTAGAACGCATTTGTGCACAAATTAAAACTCTAGACCAAAACCATCCAATAACCTCAGTAGAGGCTTGGACTTTTGGCTTAGATTGGTGGGAAAAATACGTACCTTCTTTAGATATTTATGGCCTTAACAGCTATGGTCGCGGTGCTGGATTTTTGCAAGGAGAACTCAATAAACGTAGTATTGATAAGCCGTATATTCTTACCGAATTTGGGGTTACTGGAGAATGGGACGTACAAGACGATAGTAATGGTGTGAAACAAGAGCCTACAGATCAGGAAAAATATAATGCCATAGTAAAAGGTTATCGTGAGTGGATACAACCAAAACCATCCTGTTTAGGAGTTTATGTGTTTCATTATAATTCTGGTAATACCTTTGGCGACCTTTGGTTAGCTACGCATGTCAATAACAATTACAGACCCCAATATTGGGCTATAAGAGAAGCATACACCAGTGCAAGTCCGGTAAATCATGTGCCAAAGATTACAGATTTTAAGCTTTTAGAAACATCTAATAAAAGTGGTGTATGGATTCCGGTTAATCTTGCAGTGTCTGATCTTGAAAATGATTCCTTATCCGTGAGTTTTCAATACAATCAGCGTGAAGGGAGTCGACGTCGACGTGATAAAATTAAACCACTCAATTATAGAGGTAACCTCAATGATGGTTTTGAGATAGAATTGCCTAAAGAAAACGGACCAATTAAAGTGTATGTCTTTGTGAAGGATAGCTGTAATAATCTTGGGATTGCCCACAGTTCGCTCATGGTAGAAGATGAGGATGAAGCTAAAAAGCGCTTTAAAGTCCCAAAAGTGGAGTTGCCGTTTTACGTGTATAAAGACAACGTGGACTTGCCGTATTTTGCCTCTGGTTATATGGGTAATTACAAAGCCTTATCTGTAAATTTAAATGAAACCAAAGTGGTGCATTCTGGTAAAACTGCCATTAAAATTACCTATTCAGAACGTAGTGGCTGGTACGGCCTAGCTTTCATGGATCCTGCGAATGATTGGGGAGAAATCTTAGGTGGTTACGACATTTCTGGTGCCAAAACCTTTAGCTTTTGGGCAAAGTCTAAGTTTAGTGGTGTTACTATGAGTATTGGGTATGGTTTAATTGATGCCGACAAGCTTTTTCCGGATTCTTCTAAAAAAGCCGAAGAGATTAAACTTACATCCTATTGGAAGAAGTATACCATTAAACTTAAAAATGCCGATATGAGTTGTATACGATCTGGATTGGTCTTTTTTGTGAATGCTAATGGTTATCCGCAAACCATTTATATTGATGATGTGGTATTTGAATAAATTTTAATTTCATGAAGAATGATTTACTTGCTTTAGTGCTCTTTTGTATTCCTTTTTTAGGGCTGAGTCAGAAGATTTATCAATTCGATACATTACTCGAATATGAATTCACTTATGAGAAGGATTCAACAAATACAGTGCATTATATATACTTAACTAATTCTTTGAATAATAGTTATCATTTGGTCTTGAGGGAGGTAGATAGTCTTAATTACAGTATTTATTTTAGGGATAACGAGCTATTTACCGCAAATAGTAAAATCTCAAAAGTTGATTTTGAAAAGGCAGATGTCATTAATAATGATTGTCAAGGGCTTTTAAAATGGGACAATTCTAAGTATCAGAAGCGTCTGTCTAAATATAATATAACAGAGTTTTTAGAAACGGACGGTGCGCAAGAATATCGTCTTTTTGATGCTTCACATACTAATACTGAAGACGAAAATAGAGCTTATAACTATTATGTGTTGAAACAGGATGAAACAGTATTGCCTTTGTTTAATCGACCACTTGATTATGAAGTTTGGAATACAGAAAAATCAATACCTAACGGCACATTTATAGAATTTGGAACGTTTAGTAAAAAGTATGGATTTGCCAAATACATGCTCAAACTTAAATCAAAGATTAATAAACGTTTTCAGGTTCCTGAGAACTGTTCGGCCTTTAATTAAAAACTATGGTACAGCTTATAGACTGTACAAACCACTTTTAACGGCTCTTTGACTCGGTTTTGTAGATGTAGTAATCTTCTATCATTCCCGGTATAAAGGCTAATATGGCTGCAACGCGTTTTCACTTGGATATTTTAGAGACAATTCTTAAAAAGTCATTTGTGTAGGTTTATACACCATGGTCATCAATAAGTATTACGGTATCCAACCCTTCGGTAGGGAAGCCATGTGCTCATAACATATCTTGACTGAAACTTGACTGTAAGGCCACAAACTGAAATAAATCTTCTGGTACAAACTTTAAGAGCCCGCCAACAACACCATTGCATAAGTTGCACTCTCCGTCAAAAATGATAATGTCCTTTGTGTTGTGATCTCTCATGATGTCTTGTGTTACGATAGGGTAGACGAAGTGGGTTTATTATCTTTTATGTCAGTAAAATTTCATCAATAAATGAATATTTAATTTATAATAATTTTATCTTCGAGTATGTCTCACTTAAATAGGTTCAATCAAATTATTTCAACTGCACCAGCAAGAATCTGTTTGTTTGGTGATCATCAAGATTATCTTCAATTACCAATTATTGCCTGTGCAATTGATCGATATATCACCATTAAAGCAGTACCAAATCAAAATAGAGTGCTTCATATTTTTAAACATGATTTAAAAGAAGAAGATGTCATTAGCTTAGATGCACCAGTGGTGTATATTACTGAAGATTACTTACGTTTATCACTTATTGTTTTAGAACGCTATGATTGTATTCCAAGTGAAGGATATGATATTCATATTTCAGGTAATATTCCCATTAATTCGGGTTTATCTAGCTCATCGGCATTAACTGTAGCATGGATTCATTTTTTAATTAAGGCTTTTGGTATTAATGTAGAAGTTTCACCAATGCTTATTGCTCAAATAGCTTATGAAGTTGAAGTGGTTGAACAAAATACTTCCGGTGGTAAGATGGACCAGTATACTATTAGTTTGGGTAATACTATATTTATGGATACAAAATCAGATGCCATTAGAAGTTTACCTAACGCATTAGATGGTATGGTAATCGGAGATTCAGGTGAAGGTAAAGATACTTTAGGAACGTTAGCACATCTTAAGTATGATGCTCTTGAAGCTGTAAAACAAGTAAAAGAGAGCTATGCTGATTTTGAGATTATTAATGCTCATGTCTCTGAATTAGATAAATATGTAATAGAAGTTAATGAGGATTTAAAATCTATTTTTGAGGCTGCTGTATTAAATTATAGCATTACAAAAAAAGCGAAAAAAGCTCTTTTAAAACCCAGATTAGATTACAATTATATAGGTCATTTAATGAATAAACATCATGAACTTTTAAGGGATAATTTAAAGATCACAACTCCAAAAATAGATACAATGATACATGCAGCATTAGAAGCTGGTGCTTATGGTGCTAAGATTGTTGGTTCTGGTAAAGGCGGATGTATAGTTGCTCTAGCACCAAAAGAAAATGTGCAAAGTGTTATTGAAGCCATTAAAGGTGTAGGCGCTAGAGATGCATTTTTGGCAAATCAATGTGTAGGTGCGAAAATAAAAACATTAGCCAATGAATAATCGACTTATAATACTTGCCGGTGGTCTTTCTTCGCGCATGAAAAATTCATCGATAATTAACGATTTAAATACAAAACAAATTGAACAAGCTAATGAGAGATCTAAAGGATTGATAGAGATTGATGCTGCTGGAAATACATTATTAGATTATTTATTGGATAATACAGTAAAGTCTGGTTATAAAATAGTTTATATTGTGACCAGTAATGACGGAAGTTTATTTAGAGAACGATTTAAAAAATATAAGAAATTAGAAATAAAATTTGCGACACAATTCATTCCAAAAAATAGAGAGAAACCCTGGGGTACAGCAGATGCTGTTTTCCAGACCATGGACCAATACCCAGAACTACAACAAACTCAATTTTCTGTTTGTAACAGCGATAATTTATATACATTAAATGCTCTAAGACAATTACGTCTTTCTGAGTCTAAAAACACCTGTATTGCATACGATAGAAGTGCCTTGAATTTTTCTAAAGAACGTGTCTCAAAATTTGCTATCATGCAGTTTGATGAAGCTTATCATCTAATTAACATTAGAGAGAAGCCAGATATTAGCAAAGTAGATACCTTCAGAGACAAAGATGGAAAAATACGCATCAGTATGAATATTTTTGCATTTGATGGAGCAATGAGTTTTCCGTTTTTTAAAAATTGTCCAGTTCATCCTCAGCGTCAAGAAAAAGAAATACCAACAGTAATTGCCAACATGCTAAAAATGTATCCAGAAAGTATGGTTGGTATTCCTATGGCTGAGCATGTGCCAGATTTAACGTGTAAAGAAGATATTATAAAGATGACTGCTTTTTTAATTAATAATTCCAATAAACTATGAAAAGAAGACATTTTTTAAAAACGACCTCATTGTCATTGACCGGAGTTGCAGTGGCGTCAGTACTGCCAAATTGTACTTATGAGTCTAAAGACAGGCCGTTAACTAGTCACTATATGGGAGGCTTTGCTGCACCAAAACTAGATACGGTAAGAGCTGCGTTTATCGGGGTTGGAGCGCGAGGTGGTTATCATATGAAGTTCTTTGCAGAATTACCAGGTACTGAAGTGGTAGCTATTAGTGATTTATATGAGGATAATGTCACTAAATGGGGAACAATAGCTAATGAGATAGGGAAAGGAGAACGACATCAAAATGTGAAATTATATCATGGTGAAGAGGACTTATGGCGAATCATGCTAGATGAAGTAAAACCAGATATTGTTTTTATA
>NZ_JABSST010000063.1 GCF_013213975.1 Winogradskyella sp. | reverse complement strand
TTATCAGTATTAGAAAATGCTTATCTCTATATTGAAAATGATACTATAATCGAATACGGTGACATGCAGTATTGTGAGGGGTTTGATCCTGAAACGACTATAGATGCTCGTGGTAAAATCGTCTTACCATCATGGTGCGATTCTCATACTCATATCGTTTATGCGGGTGATAGAACTTCTGAATTCGTAGATCGAATTAATGGCCTAAGTTACGCAGAAATTGCAAACCGCGGAGGTGGCATATTAAACTCTGCAAAAACGCTTCAGGAAATCTCTGAAGAGGAACTTTATGAGCAATCCATGACAAGAATGGACGAGCTTATACGAATGGGAACTGGTGCTTTTGAAATCAAAACAGGTTATGGATTGACTCTCGATGCTGAATTGAAAATGTTACGTGTAATAAAGCGGATAAAACAAGAAAGTTTGGCTAAGATAACACCGACCCTTTTAGCGGCTCACGCCATTCCTGAGGATTTTCGAGACAGAAAAGAAGATTATATTAAATACATTACAGACGAGCTAATTCCAGAAGCAGCTAAACTAAATATTGCCCATTATATTGATGTATTTTGTGAAGAGGGTTATTTTGAGCTCAATGACACTGAGGCGATTTTAAAAGCTGGACAAGCTTATAAGTTTAGACCTAAAATTCATGTTAATCAATTCAATATTCTTGGTGGAGTAGCACTAGGAGTTAAGTATAATGCACTATCTGTAGATCATCTTGAAGAACTTAATACGGCGGACATTGAGGCTTTAAAAGGAAAGGAGACTATTCCTGTGGCGCTGCCTGGTTGCTCATACTTTTTAAGTATTCCTTACACTCCAGCAAGAACACTTATTGATGCTGGATTACCATTAGCGATTGCAAGCGATTATAATCCAGGATCTGCACCAAGTGGTAATATGAATTTTATTGTGAGTGCGGCTTGTGTTAAACTAAAAATGACACCTGAAGAGGCCATTAATGCTGCGACCATTAATGGTGCTTATGCAATGGGAATAAGCAACATGTATGGCAGTATTACCCGTGGAAAAAAGGCCAATGTAATAATTACCAAACCACTAGATAATTATAGCCAAATTCCATATGCCTTTGCCCATAATCCGGTAGAACAAGTTATTATTAATGGCCAATTAAAGGATATAAAAAATCCGGAAGAACACTTCCGGATTTAAGCTATTAATCAATCATTATTTCAACCTATCTCAGTATAAACTCTGAAGAAGATATCATCTCTTTATCGTTAAACACGTTAACTTTGTAGCTTCCTTTTTCAAAATTAGAATCATCTAACTGGGAGATGTACTCACAAATGTTAAGATTTCGATTTTCATAGTTAAAACGGCTTATTACACTATAATTAAGAACTTGATCTTCAAATTGCACTTGATCATTAGAGCCTAAAACATTATTCTTTGGATCAATCACTTGTACGTATAATTCCTTATCACCTGCCTCTGTCAGTGTGTTTTTTGCAACTGTGAAACAGATTTTTATTTTATCACTTCGTCTTGCACGCTCTGTTGGAATTTGCTTGCCACTGCTTCTCTCAATAACACCCATACCAACTAAACCAACAGTTTGTAATGCTGCTGCATCCTCTACAACATCTGCTAATTCTGTATTTTGAACCAATAAAGAATCTGTAAATACAGTACGTTCTGCCAGTTGTGTTTGCGTACTGTCTAATGATGTCGCTAAGTACTCATTTTCAACTTTAAGACGGTCATTTTCAACTAACAATTCGTCCATCTCTTCTTGTAAGGCTAAAAACTTCTTTTTATATCTCCATAAGCTGTTTACACTGTTTTGAGATACTTTTAATGAATCCATTAAGCCTTGTATACGTTCTCTTGCCTCAATTAAATCCTGATCCTTAATTTCACTTGCAGCAATAGCTTCGTCATATTGCTTTGCCATGTTATTAAGATCATTCATAACCTCTTGTTTCTGACCAACAAGTTCTTGTTCCCTTTCTTTTCCTTCAGTGTAATACTTGGACGCAATAAACGCTGAACCTAGAAAAAGTACCAAAAGGATTCCTAATCCAATCTTTAGTCCAGTATTTGATTTTTGTGAACTTTCCATAAAGTTTTGTGTTTTAAGTTATTTGCTAATTCTTGTTTCTTAAAATAAAAATTTAAAGTTAAGTAATTAAATAAAGCTGTATTTTTAATTTCATCTTTATTACACGTCCAAATGGAAAATCTCGTATTATTTACTTCAAAAGCTCGCGATACTCTTTTAAAGCCTCGTAAAGGAGAATCAAAATTTGGAGAACATATTCAGCTATTACCTCACCTCATTAACATATACGATGATATCATTGATTTAGACGTCGACTATGTTTTGTTTGGCATAAAAGAAGACATTGGAATCTATGCCAATCATGGCAATATAGGTGCTCACAAAGCTTGGGACACTGTAATAAAAGTTTTGTTAAATATTCAAAGTAATCGATTTACTAAAGCTGAACGTGTTCTAGTATTAGGACATTTAGATTATACGCATATCAATGCAGTTACTAACGAAGAGCACAGTAAAAAATCAATAGCAAAAGCCAGAACTATTGTTGAAGATATTGATAAAGATGTAGCTTACCTAGTGTCTAGTATTGTTAAGGCAGGAAAAAAACCCATTATTATTGGTGGTGGTCATAATAACGCTTATGGAAATATGAAAGGCCTATCCTTAGCAAAAAATGACAAAGTGAATGTTGTTAATTTTGATGCTCATACGGACTTTAGACCAGAAGAAGGAAGGCATAGTGGTAATGGATTTAGTTATGCCTATGCTGAAGGATTTTTAAAAAATTATTTCATTTTTGGAATTCACGAAGACTATACCTCTGAAAAGTTATATAAAACTCTAAAAAAAATTAAGCATATTAAATACAATACTTATGAGGCTATAGAGATCCGCAACGAGCTAAATTTTAGACCTGAATTAGATATAGCCCTAAATCATATTTCTAATAAACCATTTGGAATTGAAATAGACTGTGATGCCATTGAGTATATTCCTAGTAGTGCTCAAACACCAAGTGGATTTTCAATTAAACAGGCAAGACAGTTTATTCACCATTTTGGTAAACACCCAAATGCAAGTTACCTGCATATTTGCGAAGCAGCACCAAAAAAGAAAACCGAAACCTTAGTTGGTAAGCTTATAAGTTATATAATAACCGATTTTTTAAGAGCTCGTGGACATTAAAATAATTCCATATGATATTGAATATACCAAAGCCTTTTATACCTTAAATATTGAATGGTTAAAATCATTTTTCTATGTAGAGCCATTTGACGAAGAGGTTTTAAGTCAACCTGAAAAGTACATTATTGATAAAGGTGGTTATATCTTCTTTGTACTAAAAAACACCAAAATTGTTGGAACAGTAGCACTAATGCCAACACATGAACACGGCATTTTAGAACTTACTAAAATGGCTGTTTTGCCAGAAATGCGTGGTCAAAAAATTGGTCAACGGTTATTACAACACTGCATCGATTTTGGGAAACAGAAAAAACTCGACGCACTTCTACTCTATTCTAATACCAAATTAGAAAATGCCATTCACCTATACCGAAAATATGGATTTAAGGAGTTAGAACTCGAAAAGAATAGCCCTTATAAGCGTTCCGATATAAAAATGCTCTTAAAGTTTACAACTTAAAATGACTTTTTAAGTAGTCAAAGGCACCTTTAATATCTGTAAAAATATGCTCTTTAGAAATTAAATCTGGTACGATATCAATGGATACCAGCTTATCCTTAGGTTGTTCTTGTAGCGCAGTTAATACTACTTGAATGCCTCGTTTCTCTAGATCTAGTACCGCATTCTCGAGTGCATATAATCCTGATTGATCTATGTATGGTACCCGATCCATACGGATGATGAGTGCTTTTATGTCTTCAGGAATATTCGCAATCTCGTCTTGAAAATGAGATGTAAATCCAAAAAATAATGGTCCATAAAGGTGTTTGATGTACACCTTATCCTTAAACGCTTCGTAAAATTCAACTTCATCTTGCCAAGGCTTTTCACCATCAAAACCAGCAATAGTACCAACTTCCATTCCTTTTTCACCAATATCACTAGCGCGCTTCATAAATAATAACGATGCTAATAACAATCCAATACCAACAGCTTGAATTAAGCTTCCAAATGTTGTAATCAGTAAAACAATAATTAAGACTACAGCATCTGCCCTAGGCACTACCAATAAATGCTTCAACCCTTTTACATCCACAATTTTAAATGCAATTGGTATTAGCAAACCTGCTAATACACAAAGAGGGATATGTGCGGCCAGAGTTCCTAACCCTAATAATACAGCTAATAAAAATAACCCATGAGTAGCACCAGAAAGTCGCGTTCGACCACCTGAGTTAATATTAATTACAGTACCTTTTGTAGCACCAGCACCTGGAATACCACCAAAAATTGATGCGATAGCATTTCCAATACCTTGACCAATTAATTCTCTATTACTATTATGCTTTGTTTTGGTCATATTATCCGCTATAACCGACGTTAAAAGTGAATCAATAGAGCCCAATACTGCCAAGACTAAAGCATATTCTGCAACTAAGCTATAAGCACTTGCATCAATTGAGAACAATCCATCAATTTGCAAAGCAGGCAAACCCGATGGGATTTCGCCAATAACAGGCACGTCCCATTTCAAGAAAAAACAAGCTAAGGAGGCCACAATTAACGCTACTAATGCACTAGGTATTGCTTTAGTGATATACGGAAATAGATAATAAATCAAAACGGTAAGTCCACCTAGGACTAGTGCCTGCCAATTAAAATCAGAAAATAAACGTGGAAGATCTTGAATAACCAACCAAGTCGATTTTTCCGAACTCAAACCAACAAAAGGGAATAGCTGTAAGATTACAATAATAAGTCCTACCCCACTCATAAAACCAGAGACCACAGGATAAGGAAAATATTTGACGTAACCTGCTATGTTTATGAGTCCAAAAATAATTTGAAAAATTCCTCCGAGAAGAAATGTTACGATAATAATAGGCATTGCGCTTTCTAGACTTCCAGTAATTTCAATTGCTGAAGTAACTAAAGCTGCAGAAACTACAGTCATTGGTCCTGTTGGACCACTAGCCTGTGTCGTTGTGCCACCAAAAATAGCAGCAAAAATACCTACCGCAATGGCACCATAAAGACCTGCTGTTGCACCGAGACCTGACTGAACTCCAAATGCTAAAGCCAATGGTAAGGCCACAACACCAGCAACTAATCCGCCTGTTAAATCACCCTTTAAATATTTAAAATCGTAAAATTTTGAACTCATAGTTTAGTTTTGTATTTGATAGTTATAAAGATAGAACAACGGTACTAGAATCTAAAAAAGTAAAGCTTAAAATGATCAATTATGATAATTCCGATTTTTGATTTCAATGTGCTCAGGAACTAAATAATCTTCAATTGTACGCTCTTTATTTCCAAATTGCTTATGCTTAAAACTTATAACTAATAATGTATCTGAAAGTGTAGAAATTTTAAAAAACTTATAGTCGTTTTCTTGGTTGAGTAAGGTTTTTACTTTTTCACCTTTAATCTTAATGTAAGCTCCATTATCATTGGTATAAAACGACCAATTTGCCTCCATAGAATCACCACAATTTTTGTTGAGAGCATTATTATCAGAGGTAGTGCCATCATTGCTATAACTTACTCTATATGACAAAAAGCAATCACCCATATTCATGCGATGGCCATCATTATAACGTTTAGCCAGCTTCCATGTTTTAGTTGAATCGTTAGTAAGTAAGCTCCTTGCATTTTCAGGAAGTTCAAAGCTGTCAGATGCGCAAGAGGTCATTAAAACTAATATGAAAGCAGCATAAATAATTCTCATAGTTAATTTAGTTTCCAGTTGCTTTTAAAGCATCTATTTGACGTTGTAACGAATCAATCTTTAGTGCTTTCAATTCCTCCTTATTAGGAATTACATTTAAGGAATCCTTCTGAGACTCAATTAAATCTTTATCCTTTTGCTGTACTTGATAATAATAACCAATACCTTCACTTGCTCTCCATGCTTCATTTAATTGACCGTAAACGGTTTTATCCCAAGTACTCGGATGTTTTACATCAATCCAAATCACATCTCTGTACTCACTATCAATTAGAACTAAATCTGGTGTTGCAGAACCATCAAATTGCTGTGCATTGCGTTCACTTATAGAAGAAATTGTTCCCAAAAAGAACATACGTTTACGACCAGCAATCTCTTTTATATAAGGTCTAAATTCTACAGGTGTACTCGCTTTCCAATCGTATTCTTTACGAGATTCTTTTACCTTAAGTGGCATAGCAGAAACACCTGCATATCCTTGTTTTTTAATGGCATGATCGTAATAATATAACTTATCCGTGCCATCAGCAGGTACAAATACACTATAGCTTAAGCTCGTTCTTTCTTCACCTACAGGCTCTAATCCAAACCAATGGTATAAGCCGCTATAGGCATCTGAATTACTACCTGAAAAATCAAAATCAGTTACATAAGGTTGTTGATTTTGGTCTTTTGGCATTAATGGTATTTTAACTGCCGTCTCCATATTCCAAGGCAGAGGGTCACTAAATCCACCTAAAAACTTTAACGATTCCGCTTGTAACTGTGATACGGATTCTGCAAGCGTATTCTGCTTTGTTAAAAATTTGTAATTATCAATATCTTCAGGACCAACAAAGGTTCCTTTACCTATGGCAACACGCTCTAAATAATCATTAAAATCATGCTCACCACTTTCTATAATCATTACACCACCGAAGGTTGGATAAGGGAAAAAGAAGCCTTTCCATTGTATTAAACTCACAACCTGTACCCAATCTCCATCATCATTTTTCATGTAAAAGGTATCGCTTGGCTCATAATTAAATAACATCCATGGATTGAAACGTTGCACTACGGCATTATATGTGTTTCGACTAAACTTTAAAGACTCACCAATTGAAAAGGTAACTCCTATTCTATTTTCATTAGAAAATCTTGGAAATGGCGTAGTGCTGCTTACAGAAAATACCTCTTCTGTATTGTCAGTAACTTGTTGCATAACGTACTTTTCACTCGGCTGAATGGCCATCGTCCACTTATTCTCCGTCCCAATTCTAACTAAATGCGGTAATGAAACATCCTTGGTCTCACCAACACTTTCATTAGCCATAGAGAAGATATTACGCAGTGGTTGTATGCGCTCATTTTGTGTAAATGGTAATTCATCGATTTCGACTTTGTTCAGGTTATTAAACACATTATAGGTCTTCATATAGTCGTATAAACCTTGATTCCAACCTAAGAAGTACAATAACCCAAAGAAGACTAATAGTATACCTAAGATTCCTAAACGACCACCTGTACTGGCTGTTTTTCTGAATTTCCGTAATCCTAAAATTAATACCAGCAAGCTTATAAGAATAATAAAAATATACTTTCTAATAAATAATAACAGAGGTTGATAATCATCTCTAAAGAAGAACAGTAGGATGAGGAGTAATAACCCTATAAAAATGGTAATTCGTTTTTGTTTTGCTCCTTTATTCCAATATGATTTTATCATGGCATTTTTTTGTCGATCTGAATGAATTCAGAACTTGAATTAATTTTCTAATGGTTCTATGAGTTTCTGATGTAACTTCAGGATGATCCCCTAAATTACATAAGACCCTTATCTTTTAAACGCTCACGTGCAGACTTCTTTTCAACTTCTGGTTCAGGATCACTCTTTGGCTCTTCCTTCGTTTCTTCAACGACTTTTGCATCTTTAGTTTTAAGATCTTCAATTACTCCTTTTCCTTTTTCTACAACATCACCGACAATATCACTGATAGAATCGCTTTGTTCTTCAACCACCTCTGTGGTTTTAATAATGAAATTTGCTAAATAAGTTCCTATTAAAGCACCAACTGCGAAAGATGAAAATGCAGAGATTCCGTTATAGCTAGAAAAAACGGCTAACGGTGTCAAAAATTCAACAATTAAAGCAGCAATCATCACAAGGGCTACCACAAAAATAAAACGCGGTAAAAAGGCTTGTTTATAAACAAACCCCTTAGGATTATCTGGACTCATTTGAAGTTCTTTGCTATTCATCATCTTATTTAAAAAACGATATGCGCCATTACCATTAGACTCTCTCCAATACAAGAAAATACCAAATAAAATAGCTGCGATAAAGATTACTAGTTCTAAGCCCATGTCATAATTTTTATAGTTCTTATAAAGTTAGTCTAAAATTCTTAAATATTGTTACTAATGGTCTCAATGACCCAGTCTTGAAAGGAATCATCCCATTGTTCATAATTTTTATAAAATTGCTCTTTATCATACCAATACAAGAACAATATATCTTTTGGTGCAATGTTAATAAGCAACTTATGAATTAAATCACGATGTTCTGCTGATAAAGAGGAATGCGGTTGATGCAACGCAAAATACATAGACTGATCTACCATATCTTCCAATTTAAACGCATTACTACGTTCTAGCTTTTCCAAATACAGTTCTACACCCATAACGCGCTTTCGAGATTTCAAATCAATCTTATTCAAATAACTTTTAAATAAGGATTTACTGTTTAATATCTCTCTTATTGGATGCTGAGATTCTTTAAGATTTAGGTATAACTCAAACTTTTTAATACGCTCGTAGTTCGGTGTCTTAACCATATACTCCAAATCACATTCAATAATGATATGATTTTTCAATTTTTCAACCAATTCCGGTTGTTCAATATGGTAAATTAGCACATCATGAATTGTATCTTTAATAGCCTCCTTGTAATAGTCTTTACTTTCAAAAACTACGATAGTTTTTATAAAATCTCGAAGTAAATAAACACCATCAAAAGCACGTGTATAAAAGGATCCTGTAGAAAAGTGTAAAGAATGAAGCTTTAAATCTCTATGTCTTAGATCGCCATATGTCCTTGCAGAATCTAATAATTCTTGGTGAATATTTTCGTCAATGAAATTATTACCAGCATTGAATTTATCAACCAATCGAAGTTGTTCCTTTTGCTTGTCTTCGAGGTTATCAATAAGTCTAAAGGTAATACTTACATCGTCATATTTTAGAATATCTAAAGGTTCATAGAACACATCAATATCCTGATCAAAGTCTATACAAATTGCAGAATCTCTAGTAATATCATTAATCTTCCTACCGTGAGTTCTAAATATATGTTGCATCATTTCGCGGTCGAACGAATGAAAAGGCAGATACACTGGTTTACCTTTTTGCAATGGAGAAATAATAATCCCATGAGGATTTGCATCTCCATGATTGAGATAGTGGACATCTTTCATTTCTTCTGCCACCTCAGGACTCCAGCCTACACCATCAACAGAAAAAAATTTTAACTTAGTTTCTTTAAAACCTAGTGTTTTTAGGCATCTATTATACCGTTCAACCAGTTTACCACTTACTGGAATAAGTTCACTTCTATATAAATTTGCCTCTTTTAATTTTTGCATTATAACAACTTATTAATTTGAGCGTATTGTATCAAAATAATGGTTTTCATATCCACAATCTCACCACTGACTATCATCTTCAAAGCATCACTAAATGGCAATTCTAAAACTTCAATATCTTCAGTTTCACTTTCAACACCCCCACCTTCGCTAACTTTCATTTCTGCTGAATATTCAGCAACAAAAAAGTGCAAAATTTCAGTAACCGAACCCGGTGAGGAATATGCTTCTAACACTTTGGTTACTTCAGATATTCTATACCCAGTTTCCTCTTCAGCTTCTTTTCTTATACAATCTTCTGGGTTATCGTCATCTAGCAAACCGGCACAAGCCTCTACCATGAATCCATCGTTGTTGCCGTTTATATAGGTTGGCATACGAAATTGCTTGGTCAGAACTACAGTCCCTTTATCTTTATTATAAAGCAAAATGGCAGCACCATTGCCTCTGTCATAACACTCGCGTTGTTGCTCAATCCACTTTCCGCTGTTTAGTTTAAAATCATAGGTAAACTTGTTCAGCGTGTACCAATTATCTGATAGTAACTTTTTTCTAATATTTTTTAAATAGTCATTAGCCATTTAGTTATTTATAGAATATTACGAGTCACCAAATTTTTTACGGGCCTCAGTTTCAATATTTAACTGAGTAACTCTAGCATCGACTTTACGCTTAAAATCAGTATCTGCAATAGTTGCTACATTATCAAGGTAGCGAACTACTTCTTGTCTTCTAATATCGCTAAAGTCTAAACCTTTCATATTCAAACGCATAAGTTCCTGAAGCATGCCAAATTTAGTCTCATAGTCTTTTTTAAAATAAATTTCAGGATTCTCAAACCAATCATCTTCTAGATCAAAATCAGTTAGTCTTAAGGATACTGCCTTTTGAATATTTCTAACATCTCTCGATGAAAAGAATGGGAAAATCTTTTGTATCTCAGTGTATAAATGTGCATAAAACATATGCTCATTATCGTTATATTTTTCCGATACCTTATCAAAAGTTTCTAATACACGATCTTCTGTAGGCTTATCAACTTTATCTAGTATTTCTCCTAAATTTTTAGCCACTTTTTGAGCATCTAAATACTCGTAATTATCAGGATTAGACATATTTATAAAGTTAGGTATAGTATCTTCTAACTTTCTCCACCACAAGTAATCCTGATCTACAAAATCTTTTTCGTTTCGAGCACCATCAATTTTAAATCTGCCTTGAACACGCGATATCACTGCTTTGTCAAGCATTTCTGGAAGGTTGGTAAATAAACCAATAGAACTATTACCATAATTTACCGCATAAGCTCCTTCAGTATATCTTAAGAATACTCCAATTACCTCTTTTACACCAGCAGAAACGCCTTGAGTTGTGCGCTCTTGTAGATTATTCTCAGCATCATCAATTGGTGCAAAAATAAGTCGTGTTGGGTCCTGAAGCGGTTTCATCCATTCTACCATTTTTTCTGCAGAGCCACCCTGAAACGTTGAAATTAAAGTATCTGGCATTGGATGAAATAAAAATGGTAGGTCTAAATTTTCACTATGTGCTTTTAATCGTGTTGCAATAGCTGCAATGAGCATACTTTTACCTGTACCAGGAATACCATAGCCCATAAACACAGGCATAAATCCTCCTAATTCTTGAAAAGGATTCTTCTTGGCGTCAAAATCGTAACTCATTAAACGTTCTGTTAGACGTCGTGCAAAATGCTTAGCATCTTTATTACCTACAATTTGTTCGAATTGAATTTTATTAAATTCTACACTAGCAACCGTTCCTGTAAACACATTTTCCCAACCTGAAACTGCAAACTCCGACTTCTCTAATTTATAGGTTCTATCCTCTATAGTTTCCGTGTATTCAAGACTACTTTTACGTAGCTGAATCTCATCTATCAAAGCTTCGAAATAGACGACTGTAAAATCAATAACATCCTTATCTGTCTTTATAATATCTGGATGTCCAAGATATTTATCATAGTAAAACAATTGGCAAGAAATTCCCTTGAGTGGTGACATTAAGGACACCTCTGGAATTCCAGCAAACTTTTGTTTCATAACCGTTAAATCATCTGACGCATGCGGTTTTAAGTCATGAAGAATCTTATAGGCGGTTGAAAATAACATATAAGCCGTTGCTGTTTGCATTTTACTCTCATATTCGCGCTTTCCTGCATTATCTAATGCAGATCTATTTTCATGCAGTGTTGAGAGGCCTGAAGCATCGTAATAACTGTCTTTACACCAAAGTCCTAAGGTGATTCCTTCTTGAACACCAAATAAAGCATGATTTAAATAAATTGGTATTGCAACAGATTCTGGTAATAAGCGTTTTTTTAATGCTAAAATGGTTTTAGAAACTGAAGTCACTGAAGCACTACTGCCATTGTTAGCTCTGGATAGATATAATAAAATAGATTCATCTTTACCATTATTGTCTCTATTCTTGGCACGTTGACTCTGTTCCCACTGAATAGATTTTAAATAGGACGATGCTTCATCACGAAGCATATCGAGTTCATTTTGTTTTATTGGGAATGTAGAATTGTGTTCCATTTGTTTTAGTCTTAAGTCTCAGTCTTTGGTTTCAGTAATATTTTTGTAATTATCAATCTATTAATTTAAACGATATCGATACAATTTTGCTGCTTCCTCTATCTCATCGTCGAGATTGGCATCAAATCCAAAACTAAAGACTATCCATTCTTTATCTGGTTTATAAAATTGAAATGTAAATCTTAATGGCTGTCGTTCATATTTGACCAAATAAGACTTAAGTATAAAACTATCAGATAATTTTTTTTCTAATATTTCTTCATATCCATAGTATTTCCCCACGTAATCCTCAGTTAGCGACGCAACTTGCTTTTTTATATTTAAAATGTCGTCGCTAACTTTATTTACCCATTTATTCTTTCCATACAAGTAATCTAATGCTGTAGTTGAATTACTGTCTTTATACTTTTCGAAAAAAGTTATAATAATCTCTTCCGGAGATTCCTGTGTAAATGCTGAGTTACTCATAATTATAGCAACCACAAGAAATAAAAATCTAAATTTCATAATATCTATTTAATGTTTAAATCAGAAACCTGAACAGGAGGAATAGCCAATTTATTCATTGCTTCCGGTGTTTTGTTATGCAATAACTGAATTATTCGATGTGGTGCAAAAATGTAGCGCTGTCTAAAAGAACTCCCCCATTTTTGATAGGTCTTTTTGTTAAAAAAACCACCATCTTTAAATTCACTCAGCGAGCTAAGCTCATCAATTTTTAACGAGACAACATAAGACTCTAATGGTATCGTTTTCTTTGCTATACCATCTAGTATAGCATGTGTTAGCTCATTTTCGTCCTTTGCAAAGACGTTATGAATTGGTCCTAGATCTACACGCCTTACTAACTTTGGCAATACCTTAGGTAAACGCTTATCAATCGCATAAGCCATAGTATCAAGAGCCATTTCTCGGTCTGAAGTGTTCTTTAAAACCGTATATATTTCGTCTTTATTAGAGTATACATCTCGTCCATCATAATCAAAATACAAATAGCAAATAAATGGTCGGTTATGAGTGACGTCATAAAAACTCCAACTCACCAAATATTGCGCGGGCGATCCTTTAGGGGCTTCAATTATTTTACCCTGTACAAACCGATTAAATATGTATTCCTTTTTAGCCGATGTGTAATACACAATAGATGCCGCTTGAAACAACTTTCGTTTAGAAATAGGTTCCTTCTTGCGCATTAAAGTATCTAAGAATTCTTCTTTGAGGTCATCAATATTGGTTAAACGACTTAGAAATTCTTCTCTTAATTCTAAATCATTGAATAAATAGCGAAACTCAAGATAATTTGGAAAACTAGATTCGGTAAGATCAACCTTCATATTCTCCTCATCATCATACATATACTTAACACGCATGGCTTCAATTGAATACAAAAGCAGGTCTGTATACTGCTTAAATAACAGAATCTCTTGTTGGTTAAGGATACGCTTATCTTGAACCGCAGTTATTAACTCTTTTAGCGTAAAGTCTATCATTTTATGATAAAACACATACTGCTCTTTTGAGTCTAAAACTGCAGAATCTAATGGAGTTGTTATCATATTGTCGCTGCAGTTGATTTCTAATGATGATTGTGTGCTCTCTGAACACAATCATTATTAGTTTTTTATCTATTAAGACAATAAATCGTCATCGTTAGCTTCAGGTTTGCCTTCTCCTTCTGGTTCTCCTCCATCTTCAGGAGCGTTAGGATCTGCTTTATAGTACTCATCAAAGATTTCTTTCATATCTATACCATAGCGATCGGCAAAGTTCTTCTGAATCTCTTCGTCTTTTGCTCTAATATCTTTTAAAGCTTCGGCATAACTACCATAAACACCTTGCATCACTTTTTCATGTACTGGTATATTATCCATCATTTCCTGACGCGCCTTAGCACTAGCGGTATGCATTGCTGCTAACGTTTCACCAATATGCTCATCAGTTTTAACACCTAAATGTTCTAAAATCGCTGCAAATTCTTGATCTGTTCTCGCTTTAAGCGCCACCACATAACCATCATAATATTTTAAACGCTCATCCGTATCTGACTTCAATTTAGCGCGATGCGTTTGTAAATTACTGCGTAGCGAGGTTAGCACCTTTATAGTTAGGTTGTGCTTGTGAACAAAGCTATCTTTAGATGCCGCTAAAGTGGTATAGGCATTTTTAAGACCTTCAAGCTCTTCAACTTTTTGTTCGAATTGTGTGACCTTTTCAAGAGCTTCAGAATATTCTGGAGATTGTTTATCTGCAACCTCTTCTAATGCTTGACGCGCTTGCTTCAGTAACGCATATTGCTCTTCTAGTTTAGCTTCAACTTCGTCTTTTTTCTGAAGTGCTTTTGTGTGATTATTACTAGCTTCAACAATAGCTGTCTTTAAACTTTCCTCAACTTCCTTAATTTCTAGTTCTCTGTCCTTAAGTCGCTTAATTGCCGCTTGACTTTTAAATGACAACTCATTTAATAAGGTTTGTACGTCAGCTGTTTCAATACGTTCTTGAAACATAGCCTTAGCTCTGTTGTCTGCACCGTCACGTTGTTTTTGAGCAGAAACAAGCTCTTCCTCAGCTTTTTTAATCTTAGATTTACGTCCCCAGAGATTATTCCACCAAGTATCAGGTTTATTTTTAGCATCTTCTAACTCTACCTTAGCACGCTCTAAACGCTTAACGGCATCATCAATGATTTTTTGTTCTGCGCCATTTAGCGCTGAAAAGCCTTCGAACATAATACCTACTTCATCTTGGTAATCTGTAAGGTCTTTTATGGCATCTAATAGTGTAGATCTGTCTTTTTCAGCCATATCTACTACATTATCCAAAGTAGCATTTAAAATTTTCTGACGACTTTCTGGATCATCTTCTTGAGCCAATTTAGACTTCATTTGGTCTATGGCTTTTCCCCAGTTAACATCTACTTTTTCAGCTTTCTCTTGCGAATTAGTTTCTAATAAATCAAAATCATCAGACATATATTATTTGGTATTATTTAGTTGAACAATTTTTTCGGATAAGCAATTTCGGTAATTTTTTAGGACTATAAAAACTTTATCTTCAAATAATAGGTAGCAAATTTTATAAAAATGTTACAATGTTTTAAAAGACGGAAATTGTTGAATATCTTTATAAAAACTCAACTCATGAAACTCATACAATTCTTACCAGTTTTACTAGTAGTACTTGTTCTAACCGGCTGTAAACAGGAAAAATCAAATAAAGATTTGGCTAGTGCCAAGCAATTAGCACAAAATGAAGATAACGTTAGAGTAATACCCATAAAACACGGGACCTTAATTTTAGAAACGAGTAATGAA
This sequence comes from Winogradskyella sp., assembly GCF_013213975.1. GTDB lineage: Bacteria > Bacteroidota > Bacteroidia > Flavobacteriales > Flavobacteriaceae > Winogradskyella. The sequence continues at coordinate 5,855 of NZ_JABSST010000063.1, read as the reverse complement.
GTTATATATATTGATCCAACTGGTGGTTCTGAGGCTTTTGCTAACCAAAACAAACCAACTTTAGTGCTAATAACAGACATTCATGGCGATCATTTGAGCAAGTCTACCCTTGAAGCGCTCAATTTAAGTAATACAACAATAGTAGGACCAAAAGCTGTTACAGATAAAATTCCAAGCACCTTAAGTAAAACTATTGCAACTATTAATAATGGTGATCAGTACAAGCATAATGCCATAACTATTGAGGCCATTCCGATGTATAATATAAGAGAAGAGGCTTTAAAATTTCACACAAAAGGGCGAGGAAACGGTTATGTGCTAACAATTAATGAAGAACGCATATATATATCTGGTGATACCGAAGATATTCCCGAGATGCGAAATTTGAATAATATAGACAAGGCTTTTGTTTGTATGAACTTACCATATACAATGACAGTTGAAAGTGCCGCTGATGCTGTTTTAACGTTTAAGCCTAAAACTGTATATCCATACCATTATAGAGGCACTAATGGACTTAGCGATGTTGGATTATTTAAAAAATTAATCAATGAAAAGGATAAGGATATTCAAGTACGCTTACTTGATTGGTATTAGCACCCTTTTTATTACAATTTTGAATTGTTAACAACTTGTATATTACTGCTTTTCAGCAGAAAAAAAATGCGTTATACCGATATTTTTAATCTTTTAAACGATAAAACATTCACTTTAAAAAGGATAAATTATTTAAAATAAGGTAATTACATTAGTTTTTTTTCTATATTTACGTCATAGATCCCAAATCTTAATCTTAAATCATGCTTATATATCCGATTAATAAGGCATTAATAGTAACTACAACGCAACTCACAATGATATTAATTGCTGTCGCATCTATTTTTCTTGTTTTTATAATTATTGCAATTATTAAAATGTATAAGCTCAAGGCCGAAAATCGAAAATTAATGAATACCAATGCCTTTAAAGATTATGAGGCTACTGATAAAGAATTTACGGGACACTTATACGGTGACAATTAAATAAAATAAAAAGTCAATAAAAAAAGCCAGTTTATAAACTGGCTTTTTTTATTGTTATCTATCTCACAAGTTTTTTATACTTGATCCGTTTAGGCATAATATCACCTCCTAAACGTTTCTTTTTGTTTTCTTCATAATCACTAAATCCTCCTTCGAAGAAATAAACTTGAGAATTTCCTTCAAAGGCAAGAATATGTGTACAAATACGATCTAAAAACCATCTGTCGTGACTAATAACAACAGCACAGCCAGCAAAATTCTCTAACCCTTCCTCTAAAGCTCTTAATGTATTAACATCTAAATCATTAGTAGGCTCATCTAGAAGTAATACGTTACCTTCTTCTTTGAGAGTCATAGCTAAATGCAATCGATTACGCTCACCACCAGAAAGCAATTTAACTTTTTTGTTTTGTTCACTTCCAGAAAAATTAAATCGACTTAAATAAGCTCTAGAATTAACCTGCCTTCCTCCCATCATAACAAGTTCTTGCTCATCACTAAAATTTTGCCAGATTGACTTTTCAGGATCTATGTTAGCATGCTTTTGATCCACATAGGCTAATTTGGCGGTATCCCCCACTTTAAACTCGCCTTTATCAGGTGATTCCTCACCCATAATCATTCTAAAAATTGTAGTCTTACCGGCACCGTTAGGTCCAATAACACCTACAATGCCTGCTTGAGGTAAACTAAAGTTAAGATTATCGTAGAGTAATTTGTCATCATAGCCTTTAGCAACTCCAATAGCATCAATGACATTAGTTCCTAATCGAGGGCCATTAGGGATGTATATTTCTAACTTCTCGTCAAGCTGCTTTTGGTCTTGACTCATAAGCTTATCATAGTTCTTAAGACGTGCTTTTTGCTTGGTTTGTCGGCCTTTAGCACCTTGCCTTACCCATTCAAGCTCTCGTTCTAAAGTTTTTTGACGTTTAGAGGCAGACTTACTCTCTTGTGCTAATCGTTTTGATTTCTGATCTAACCATGAGGAATAATTACCCTTCCATGGAATACCTTCTCCTCTATCTAATTCTAATATCCAACCTGCAACATTATCTAGAAAATATCTATCGTGTGTCACAGCTATCACAGTACCTTTGTATTGTGCTAAATGATGCTCTAACCAATGTACAGATTCAGCATCTAAATGGTTGGTAGGTTCATCTAGTAGTAAGATATCTGGTTCTTGAAGCAATAAGCGACATAAGGCCACTCTGCGTCGTTCACCTCCTGACAATACACCAATTTTTTTATCACCATCAGGTGTACGCAATGCATCCATTGCAATCTCTAATTTGGTGTCAAGTTCCCAGGCATTTGAAGCATCGATCTGATCTTGTAATTCCGCCTGGCGATTCATGAGTTTCTCCATTTTATCTGGGTCACTATAAACCTCCTCTAATCCAAATTGTTCATTAATGGAATTGTATTCATCTAAAATTGCTACAGTTTCTGCTGCACCCTCTCTAACAATTTCCATTACCGTTTTCTCATCATCTAACTGAGGCTCTTGCTCTAAGTAACCTAATGTATAACCTTGTTTAAAAATAACATCACCTTGATAGTTTTTATCAATTCCAGCAATGATTTTTAGTAAGGTAGACTTACCGGAACCATTAAGACCAAGAATCCCAATTTTAGCTCCGTAGAAAAAGCTGAGATAAATATTTTTTAAAACCGGAGTATTAGCAGATTGAAAGGTCTTGGTAACACCCGACATTGAGAATATGATTTGCTTATCGTCACTCATGATTAAACACGTCCTTTTAAAGCATTAAACACCCAAGCTATTGCAAAAAATCCAATGCCAACTGAGGCAAAACCCCAACCAGCAACATCATCATAACGAAAAGCACCTAATGCGATGAGTCCAAGTCCGACAATTATCATGATAAACGTGGCCCATGCAAGAACTGTATTTTTGTTCATTGCCATAGTAATTTATTTAATTTTATTAGTTAGTTGAAATACAAATATCGTGAAATAAACTAAAAAAGCACCTTATAAATGGAATGCTTTTAAAGGATAGTCTAACTGATATAAAACTAATTCATAGGAACTTCTACAATCACCAAATCAGAATCTGATTTCGATGAAATAGATACTTTATCGCTATCAAAAACACCAATAGCGTCTCGTCTTAACAACTCATTATTTTCAACATCAATCGCACCTTCAACTACGAAAATATAAATTCCATTGTTTTTAGACTTCAAGTCTATATTAAGACTTTTCCCTTCATCTAAGGACGCTCTGTAAATATAAGCTTGCTGACTTATGGGTAGTGCCTTTCCTTCTAATTTATCCTTTGGAGCAACAACTGTTTGTAATTGATTGGTTTTGCCCTCATTAGAAAACTTACGTTGTTCATAATTAGGCTTAACGTTGATATCTTCTGGAATAATCCAAAGTTGCAAGAAATTTACCTCTTTTAATTTGCTATCATTAAATTCTGAGTGTGTCAATCCGGTTCCTGCACTCATAGCTTGAACTTCACCAACTTCTATAGCACGCTTATTTCCCATACTATCTTTATGTGATAAAGCACCTTTTAAGGGAATAGAAATTATTTCCATGTTTTGATGCGGATGTGTACCAAAACCCATTTTTGGTTGCACCAAGTCATCGTTTAGAACTCGTAACATCCCAAAATTCATACGTTCAGGATTATGATATCCTGCAAAACTGAATGAGTGATATGATTTTAACCAGCCATGATCTGCGTAGCCTCTAGAATCTGCTTTGTGAAATATTGTTTTCATTGCTTAATGTTTTTTGTTTTTATTATTAATTAACTGGAAGAAAGCCCATTTTACCCATTTGGTAGTCGCGCATTGCCTCCAAAAGTTCTGTTTGTGTATTCATAACATAAGGTCCATAAGTAGCTACTTCCTCGTTTATTGGCTCTCCTGATAAAAAAAGTAACAGACTATTTTCTATTGCCTCGAGCTTAAACCCTTCACCGTTCTGATAAAATTGAATAAGTTGGTTACCATCAACTTCAAGGATAGATTCGTTGTTTATTTTAACCTTACCCTTGAGTAAATACAACATACCTTGATGTGTGTTTTTATAACTGAAATCTTGAACTCCATTAGTATTAGCTTTAATGACAAAAGCATTAACTGGTGTTTGTGTTGCAATACGACCATGAATATCATTTAACTGACCAGCAATTATCTGCGACGTAATTTTACCATCTGAAGAAGAAACAACCCTGAATTCATCACATTTGACATGTTGGTGACACGGTTGAGACATCTTCTTTTCAGATGGTAAATTCAACCATAATTGTATACCTTCGATAACTCCACCCTTTTGAACAAAACCCTTAGTTGGTCCTTCAGAATGTACGATGCCTCTTCCTGCGGTAGTCCATTGTACATCACCTTCCTTGACGACACTTTCATTGCCTAAAGAGTCTCTATGCAATTGCTCACCTTGTATTAAAAATGTGATTGGTTCGAAACCTCTGTGCGGATGAGGCCCTAAATCAAACGGATTATTTGCAGCGCTGATTTCATAAGGTCCATAATGATGCAAAAGAATAAAAGGGGCTATCAAATCTATGGATTGTGTTGGCAAGGGTTGTCTTAATCTTACAGGTCCCATGTTTACGAAATCACTTCTACCTATATGTTTTATTGTGTTTGTTTTCATTTTAAATGCCTTTCATTTAATTTATTTTCCATGGAAAATAAGTGACTAAAAAAATGCTTTAACGCATTTTATCTAAAAGATTACTTAACTGCTCTGCCTCTTCTTCAGACAAGTTTTTAAGCAATTCTTTATTTAGCGTGTTTGGTATGGACTCTAAAAGGGCTTTACCTTCATTTGTTATTACAATTTTCACAACACGCCTATCATGCTCTGAAGGTAAACGTTCGATAAAATTTTTCGCACAAAGTTTATCCATTAAACGTGTGGCATTTGGCGATCGCTCTAACATTCTATCTTTTATGGTTTGCACTTTAAGAGGTTCGCCTGCACCACGTAATATCCTCAGGATATTATACTGTTGTGGACTAATACCAAATCCTTTAAAGAATTCATTCTGGCAACTACTAATCCAATTAGCAGTATAAATAATATTAAGTAAGGCTTTTACTCTATTATTTTTGAATTTTGAATTAATATCCTTTGCTAAATCACCCATATTAAAATTTACGCCGCTATATTTATTTCACTTTTATAAATTCTACCGCAACAACTGGACACAAAAGAAGCATCTTTATCTAATTATCGTTTGTGCAATGCAACGCAGCTTTGTCTATTTCATAATTAAGACCTTGTCCTTTTATGGAGCCATCAACTTCAATATGGTCTACAATTATTTTATCCTCACCAGTGTGGCTGTAAGTCATAAGACCAAATTTTCCTTCGAGTTCGTAAAAAAAACTCTACTTTATTACCGTTGTCGTTCTACTGTATTTCCATAATCTCTATAAACTCTCCTCTAATTGCTTAACCTCTTCTAATAAAGCATTGTTTAAAGTTTCATTGGTCAATTTTCCATCAGAAAAATTATCACTGAAAGATGGTAAACTAAAACTACCCACGATATTTCCTCCCATATATCCAAATCTTCCTTTTGCAATTTCCAGAACAGTTGCACCACCTCTTCCACCTGGCGATGCTGCCATCAATAGCATTGGTTTATCTCTCCACAATTTATTGTCAATTCTTGACATCCAATCAAATAAATTTTTAAATACTGTTGCATAAGCTCCATTATGCTCTGCTAATGATAGTACAATACCATCTGAAGCTTTAATTATATTCAAAAATTTATGAGCATTGTCCGGAATACCGTGTTCTAATTCTCTGTCAATC
>NZ_JABSST010000062.1 GCF_013213975.1 Winogradskyella sp. | reverse complement strand
TGTCTCATTAGATATCAATGATGATGCTGGCTTTGAGGATGAATCTTTAATTTTAAATTTAGCGGTGACCTCTGGTACAGCAGATTTAGATATTAGTCAACATACAGTAACTATAGTTGATGACGAAGTGGCACCTGCATTAACGACAATTGCTCTTCAAGATTTTGATGGTACTAGTCCGTCTTGGAGTTATACAACATCACCAGAAGAGAATAGTGCGGCATGTAATTCTGGAAATGATGTTTGGAACGTTGTGAGTAGTTTAGGTAGTATCACAGTTCCTAATAGTACAGGTGATTTCTTTGGTGGAAGAGACTTGAACGGAGCAACTGGCTGTGGTACTTCAGATGTAGGAACAATTGATTTTTCTTCAATAAATGTGAGTGATTTTTCAAGTTCAGTCTTATCATTTGATTATGAAGTTGACGGATTTAATAGTTCTAGTGACGAATTGAGTTATATAGTATATTTCGATGCTTCACCAGAAGCAGAAGTGTTTTTATGCGACGGTTGCAATCAGCAGAACCTTGAAGGAACTGTAATGGTTAACATTCCTAATGGAACAGAAAGGGTGAGCTTACAGGTAAGAGCACAATTTGATGGTGGAAGTGATTATTTTGGTGTAGATAATTTTAAAGTTGCCGGTTTATTTAATGGCTTAGTGTACACTGGTGGTGCATGGAGCCCAATGGATCCAGACAATTCTACTGGTGCTTCTGATGCTATTGTTATTGATGGTACTGCTACTTTTGCTGCAGATGCTGCATTAAATGATGTAAACATATTACCTGGAGCTGCTGTTCGCGTGAATTCAGGTGTGACCTTAGGAACTAATACCTTAGGCCTTAAATCGACTTCATCGACATTCTCTAGTTTAATTGTTGATGGTACTGTAACAGGAACAGTAGCCTATGAGCGTTATGTGAATAGTAATGACCCAATTAATGGTAACGACTTAATTAGTGCGCCACTTTCTGGTCAGAACTTTAATACCTTCTTTGGCAATAACCCTAATATTTTATCCAACCCTAGTGGCCCCGAAGTTCTCTTTGGTGGCTTTGATAATGATGACGCTGTTAATCCGTTTGAATTGTGGAATGACACAGACACCACACCTTTGGTTGCTGGACAAGGTTACAGAACTGGTATTGATACTGCAGCCTCGGCAAACTTTGTATCCTTTGAGGGTACTGTAAATGCATCGGAAGTACTTGTAGCAATTGATCAAGGTACTGCAAGTATTCTAAATTTAGTAGGGAATCCTTTTCCTTCGTATTTAGATGCCCAAGCTTTTTTATCAGAAAATGCTGGAGTTTTAGATGGAAGTGCACAGGTGATTTATGGATACAACGATAGTACCGATGGAACGTCTTCAGATGATTACACCATCATCAGTTTACTTGAAAACACAAGCGTAAACATTGCCCCTGGACAAGCGTTCTTCGTAGCTTCAAATAGCACCGGCGGTAATATTGCCTTTACAACGAGCTCACCTGATATGAGAATTACTTCAGACCAAGATGATTTTATTGTAGGAAGAAACGCGGCTGCTACCATCACTAATGTTAATATTAGTTTAACCAATGCTAGTGATAATTTTATCACTAAAGTATACTTTACACCATCCTCTGGTCTTGGTTTAGATCCTGGCTACGATGCCAGTTTAATCGGTGGTGTTGCCCCTGGATTTGCCTTATTCTCGAATTTGGTCGAAGACAATATGAATGTTCCTTTTGCAACGCAGGCTCTTGGTAAGAATGATTATAATGACACCACCGTTGCCTTAGGTGTTAATGCCAATATGGGTGAACAACTTACCTTTAGTATTGCTCAAAGTACCTTACCTGCTGAGATAGAGGTGTATTTAGATGATACTATTACGAGTACATCAACATTACTTAATGCTTCAGATTATATCATTACACCGGACTCAAATTTAAATGGCACAGGACGCTTTTATTTAAGATTTTCAAACAGTGCATTATCACTACCTGAAAATAACTTGGATAATATTACAATCTATACCAATCCAGCTAACCGTACCATTAACATTTCTGGTCAGATCGAAGCGGGAACAATGGCTAAAATTTATGACATTCAAGGACGACTCGTAAAAACTGAAGTCTTATCTTCTAATGTAACATTACATAGCATTGATGGTAACGCATTACATGCAGGAGTTTATATCGTTGAGTTGAGTCATGACAATCAAAGAAAATCTGAAAAGCTTATCCTTCGGTAGATATTAGAATTTACACATATTCAAAAACGCATTCTTGTTGAGAATGCGTTTTTTTTATATCTTTATTTGATATTCTCCCTATACTGACTAATTTAATTTATCAACACGCAAACGATTGCGCAAATATTTATATAAAAAAGTCATTACATTTATTCAAAAATCAAATTTTACGTTTATGAAAAATTTTTACTTATGTCTCTTAACTTTAGTCTGCACCACATTTACACTAAACGCCCAAGTGAACTACTCTGGTAATGGGAATACCGGATTTGGAGGCCCAGTTGGAAATGCCAGTATAAATATTGATGATGACGGCACTACAATTACCGTAAATTTTACTAAAGGGGCAGGAGATTTTAATGATACTATGGTAATGTATATTGCCAACGGCTCCTCAGGTAGGTCCAACATTGACGGCAGTGTTAACGATACGGCAGATTCCAACAGAAGAGCAATCTCCAACAATGGGTCGGGAGATATTTCATTTCCAGCAGGATTTGAAGCAACCCATGGTATCGCAATTAATACAGGATTTGGTGGTTTATGGGAAATTCCTTCCAGTGGATCTATTGGAGATAATGGCTTAAACTTTATCGATAGTGTAGGTAATCCTACATTAAATACTGATGCATCTTTTTTATTCTCTTTTGACTGGAGCGAAATTGGGTTGACCAATTTAGATAATTTTGATTTTGTAATCACATACGGAAATCCAAATGACGGAGGGTCTAATATGTTCTCTTCAGACGAAGCTATAGGAGACGGTGTTGGAGGAGGCAATCCCGGAACAGGATCTTTTTCATACTCAGGATCACGTAGTTATCCAAACACCTGGCTTGGTGTAGATACCAGTTGGTCAAATGGAACAAACTGGTCTGAAGGACTACCTGCTTCAACAGAAAATATATACATTCCAAATGTTGCTAATCAACCTGTAGCAGCAGGTGCTGTAACTATAAATAAGGCTGTTGTTGTACCTGGTGCTTCTATTGATGCCCAAAGCGGATTTACGGGTGATGTTATCTTAAATTCTACTTCTACAATATTTTCAAGTCTAATTATAGACGGTTCATATTCAGGTATTGCCTCTTATCGTCGTTATGTAAATAGTAATGACCCAGTTAATGGTAACGACTTAATAAGTGCACCGCTCTCTGGACAAGCTTTTAACACCTTCTTTGATAATAACCCTAATATTTTATCCAATCCTATTGGACCTGAGGTATTATTTGGTGGTTTTGATAACGATAATGATATAAATCCTTATGAATTATGGATTGATACTGCCACCACTCCTTTGGCTGCTGGTCAAGGCTATAGAACTGGTATTGATGCTACAGCACTTTCTAATTTTGTGACCTTTAACGGAACAGTAAATACCAGTTTAGTTCAAGTAGCCATAGATCAAGGTACTGCAAGTATTTTAAATTTAGTTGGAAATCCATACCCGTCTTATTTAGATGCACAAGCTTTTTTAACTGAGAATGCGGGCGTTTTAGATGGGAGTGCCCAAGTAATTTATGGTTATAATGATAGTACAGACGGAACATCATCAGACGATTACACCATCATTAGTTTACTTGAAAACACAAGCTTAAATATTGCACCCGGACAGGCCTTCTTTGTAGCTTCAAACTCTACCGGTGGGACGCTTGAATTTAAAACAAGTTCACCAGACATGAGAATAACATCAGATCAAGACGACTTTATAGTTGGTAGAAATTCGCTTGCAACAACGACCAACGTCAATATCAGTCTCAGTAATTCTAGTGAAGATTTTATAACGAAAATTTACTTTACACCGTCATCTGGCCTTGGCTTAGATCCCGGTTATGATGCCAGTTTAATTGGAGGTGTGGCTCCAGCATTTGCCTTATTTTCGCATTTGGTACAAGACAATATGAATGTACCTTTTGCAACTCAAGCATTAGGAAAAGTAGATTATAATGACACTACTGTTGCACTAGGTGTCAATGCTAATATGGGTGAACAACTGACCTTTAGCATTGCTGAAAGTACATTACCAACATCAATAGAAGTTTATCTCGATGATGCAGATGCCAACACATCTACTTTGCTTAATTCTAGTGATTACGTGATTACACCAACAACAAGTTTAGCTGGAACAGGACGTTTCTATCTGAGATTTTCAAACAGTGCTTTATCCACACCAGAAAATAATTTAGACAACATTTTAATCCATGCCAACCAAACTAGTCGTTCCATCAATATCTCAGGAAACGTTGAAAAAGGCACCATGGCTAGAGTATACGATATTCAAGGCCGATTAGTAAATAGCACTATTTTAAATGAAAATTTGAATACGCAGTCCATCGGTTTAAACACCATAAGTTCAGGCCTTTATATTATTGAATTAAGCAATAATCAAAGTTCTAAAGCAGAGAAGTTTATATTAAAGTAAAATCACTATATCATAAGCCTAAGAATATTATGAGCTAAATGAAAAAATATGTTCTTAGGTTTTGATTATTTATTTTAAAGAAACCACATATTAATAAGAAAAATAATGAATTATTTTATTATTTTTGAATCAAATAAGTCCTAGATGAGTAAGAAAACCCATACCGAAAAAATCACTCGTAAAGACGCCATAAAAAAAATGGGCAAGTATGCTGCACTAACTGCTGTAGGTACTTTCGTGATTTTAAATCCATTGAAAGCACAATCGACTTCTCCACCAGATGCAGGTGGAAATCCATTCGATTAATTTTTTTTTACATTGAATAACGACCTAGCGCCAACTTATGCATATAAATTTGGTGAAGATTGGGTATTGTGGTATGCCAAGTCTAATAATTACAGTGTTGTAAGTCTACATTTTAAAGCACTACTTGACGCATATCTAGAGTCAAAAGATATTGAAGAATTTCAACAAACACTTCAATTAAAATCAGTGGCGTCGAATTTAAAGCAGATTGGTAGTGCGCTCCTTCAATATTTAGAACATTGTAATACCGTTGTATCTGACGCAAATGAGCGCCACTACGACTACAATCCTGCGAACCAAAAAATTTCTAGGCATTACCTTATTTCTGGCAAATACATAGAAGTCAATTTTGACTCTCAATTGGTTGAGCAATTATTTCACCCTGCTTTAGCTTATTTGGAAGTCACTCATAAAAAACATAGCGCGGATACCCAATTTGATATATACCTTGAAAACAACGATCTCTGTCTATTCAAAAATAAAGCGCTGATAAAGGCTTCTTATAAAAAAGACTATCATTTCATTCAAGGTAAATTTATATTTGAAATCATTAATACCATTCATGATAAGAAGGCTTCGGACTGGCTGGCCACATTTCACGGTTCTACCATTACAGATGGTATAAATGCAATACTATTGATTGGTAATTCTGGTAAAGGAAAGAGCACCTTAAGCTCCTTATTGGCGAGTCATGGCTTTTATATTTTAGCAGATGACGTTACACCTTTGGGATGCGATAATCAAAACTTATACTATAATCCTTCAGCAGTGTCTGTAAAGTCGGGAGCGTTTAAAGTTTTAAAACCCTATATTCAAAATTTAGACGACTTAGCCACCATATCCTTTAATACAACAAAAGGGGCCTTAAAGTATATTCCATTTCCTAAGCCTAAAGACAACCAATATCCCTGCAGCGCCATAATTATGGTTAACTATTCGGCCAATAGCGAAACGGAATTAGAAAAAACAGACATTAAAACGGTTTTAGAGGTTTTAATTAGTGAATCTTGGTTGTCTCCAAATCCAAAACATGCGAAGCAGCTCTTAGACTGGTTGCAATCCATTGCCTTGTATCAATTGTACTACAGTGACACCGCCAGCGTTGTGGATACCATATCGCATCTTTTCAAGACACTAGACCATAAATAATATCCTTATATTTACGTTAAAGGACGAATTGCAGTGAAGAATTTAGCAACAACTTACCAACACATTGCGGATATCCTCAGTTACGATAGTGATACATCTACCTTAGAATCCACCTTGAGTCAACCAGCATTCAATTGGGATGTTATCGTTAAAGAGGGAAGTAAGCACTTGGTTTTACCCGCTATTTTTTGCAGGCTGCAATCAAAACAATTACTCCACGTTTTACCAGCGGATTTACTAAGCTATTTAGAAAACATAACAGAATTAAATAGAAATAGAAATTCATCGATTCTTAATCAGATGCAATCGATTTCTGATTTGTTAGATCAGAATCACATTAACCATGTATTTTTAAAAGGGGCTGCCCTATTGGCCTCACATATTTTTGAAGATCCTGCTGAACGTATGATTGGTGATATTGATATTCTGATTGACTTAAACCAACTAGATGAAACCTTTGAATTATTTATAAAAGAAGGCTACAATCCAATTGAGCAAACCTTCGGAAATAAATTTTCCGAACATAAACATTTGCCAAGACTAACCACTGAGAAATATATTTGTGCTGTAGAATTACATCGTAAGCTTTTTGTCAATCATAAAGATGTAGCACTTGAAAATGCTAATATTCTTAAAACTAAAACGAACATAAATCAATTTTATATTCCAAATGAACAGCATCTATTAAGACATAATATTTTAAATTACCAAATAAATGACAAAGGACAATTATACAATAGTCTTAATTTTAGATCGTCTTTTGATACTATTACCTTACTCAAAAAACGTACTCTACATTTAAATTTTGAAGAAAATAATACCATTAAAAACTATTTCAGGGTTTTAAGTATATTTTTTAAAGAAATCAGACCAAATACAACGATAAAGTATAATATTAAAAGTTCTTTTTACCTTTTTAAGCTTAAAAATCTAAAATTCTATCGCTTTTGGAATGCCTTGTTAAGAATAACCAACTATCTATTATCTATAACCAATCGTATACCTTTATTTTTATATAATAAAGCTTACCGAAAAGAATTCTTGGCCGATAGAAAACGTATATACCAACATTTTGTAACTATTTTAAAAGGTTCTTAATATTTTTTGTACTTTTGATTGATTCCCTTCCCACATTATTTGTTTTATCAAGCATAAAGCTTAACTTTGATTTAAATTTATAAACTATTATACATGAGAAAATTACTTTTACTTACAGTTCTAATCACCCTAACTTTAAATTCATTTGGACAGGCAAGTAGTAGTGATAAAGAATGGTTTGCCAGCGTCGGTCTTAACGCTGTTAATAGTCAAGGGACACGTTCACCATTTGGCGGCATGGGAGACTGGGCAATCAATGTTCCCATTTCTTTGGGTGTTGAATTGGCTTGGACTTCTGGTTTATCCATTGAACAAGCGTTTACCTTAAATTCCTTTGCTGAGGGTGATAAAATTGATGGTATTGAGTTACAAGAAGACTATACTTATTTATCTTTTGATACGCATGCCAAATACTATTTTGGCAAACATCTTTTCCCAAGTGCAGATTGGATAGATTTTTACGCTAATGCTGGTGTTGGATTTTTTAAAATTGACGACACCAATATCTCTATGAATCTGGGTGGTGGTGTGTTATTTTGGTTAAACAGACGACAAACCTTCGGAATAAGAGCTCAAGTGATTGGAAAATTTGCTTTTGACCATTCAGACAGTGGATTAGATAATAACCATTACCAAACACATATACAGGCAATTTTTGCTTTATAATTACATCTATTAAAATTAAACAAAAGGGTTACAATACTATGCATTGTAACCCTTTTTGTTTAACACGAGTCATATTATATTAGTGATTCCTTAATAAACCATCAAAATAATCGACGGTTAACTGCAGACCTTCTCGCAATTGAATTTCAGGCTCCCACCCATTTAATTCTTGCTTTGCTAAATTTATATCTGGACGACGTTGCATTGGGTCATCCTTTGGTAATGGTAGAAAGACAATTTTAGATGTAGATCCTGTTAAATCAATGACTTCTCTTGCCAGTTGTAACATTGTAAATTCATTAGGATTTCCAATATTAACCGGTCCGATAAAGCCATCACGAGAATTCATCATTCGGCATGTACCTTCTACCAAATCATCGACATATTGAAAACTTCTAGTTTGCGTACCATCTCCAAAAACTGTAATATCATCACCCTTTAAGGCCTGAACAATAAAATTAGAAACGACGCGTCCATCCTGAGGATGCATTCGAGGGCCATAGGTATTGAAAATACGTATAATTTTAATCTTCACATTATTCTCCTTGTGATAATCCATAAACAAGGTTTCTGCACAACGTTTGCCCTCATCATAGCAGGAGCGTCTCCCTATAGGATTTACATTGCCCCAGTAGGTTTCTAGTTGCGGATGAACGGTAGGGTCACCGTAAACCTCACTCGTAGAAGCTTGAAGAATTTTTGCTTTTACGCGTTTGGCCAATCCCAACATGTTAATGGCTCCCATTACAGAAGTTTTAACCGTTTTAATCGGATTATATTGGTAATGTACTGGGGAGGCAGGACATGCTAGATTATAAATTTCATCAACTTCTACCATATATGGATTGGTAATATCATGACGGACCAATTCGAAGTAATGGTGATCCATTAAATGCTCAATGTTACGTTTAGAACCCGTGAAATAATTATCCAAACAAATAACTTCATTACCTTCACTGAGAAGGCGTTCACACAAATGAGATCCTACAAAACCTGCACCACCTGTAACTAATATTTTCTTCATAAATACTCTTAATACAAAATACGTTTAAAAATAAGCTTTTATTTTTTTAAGACTTAATAGCCTGCAAATTTAAAATTAAGCATGATCTGCATATGGTGATACAACTCAGGGAACTGCGACTTAAATTCTAAAGGGGTTTCTATAAAATTTTCAAGTAAGACTGCAAAAAATTCGTAGTGATTAGTGTATGCGTAAGCTCTAAAATACTTAGATGCGATTAATTCCTGCCTCACATTTGAATTATGCTGCAAGTAATTCATGAGCTTATTAAAACCATGGTTAAAAATGATACTACTCACGTCTCCAGCTTGAAAAGCATTTAAATGTAGGGCATGCCCAAATTCGTGAATTCCTAGATTTAAATTGTCATCTCCAATATGATAGCCTCGTTCAAAATCTTCCCAAGACAAAACAATAGTCCTCAACATAGGGTTGGCCTCACCTTTATGATAGGTCTCATTTACTTTTGAGAAATAAGGCTGTGGATAAATAACAATCTTATCAAAAAGGTCTAAAGTATAGTTTCTAAATCCAAAAGTTAGCATCACTGCTGTTGCTGAAATTAAAGTCCGCATATCTTCTGTTACTTCTATACCATCTCTTCCAATAAAAGTCTTCCTCTGAATAAATCGCGCCAAGCGATGTTTAAAAATGACTTTATTTCTTTGATCGAGCTTATTGTAAAAAGTAAATTCTCGTCTCAATATAGATTCTTGATCCTTGGTAACATCTTGTCTTCGCAAGACAAAATCTCTAAAAAAAGGCTTCGACGAACGCAAGGCATAACGTTGCTCAAAAAACACATAAAAACGGCTTAGAATGACTAATGCCATTCCTATAAAAAAGATGGTTAAAAAAATCAGCTTTAACGTTGGGTCCATTATTAGTGATTGGGCTTTCTGCAGGTAAATTAAAGATTATACTTAAATATAAGGAAAGATATTTCGTAATCCTTTATTGTTAAACAAAACGCTTCACAAAGTATTACTGTCGCATTCTTTTGCGTTAGGCTTTGAAAATCTTTTAAAATAAAAAATGCTCAAGCGAGCTTGGCATTTTTTATTTTAAAAGCATTTATTTGTGACCTCGAAGGGATTCGAACCCCCAACCCTCAGAGCCGAAATCTGATATTCTATCCAGTTGAACTACGAGGCCAATTAAGAATGTTAAGACATCAATTTTGCCTTAACTATAGTTGAAATGGTTTTTCCATCAGCTTGACCAGCCAACTCTTTGGAAACAATACCCATAACCTTACCCATATCTTTCATACCTTCTGCCCCAATCTGATCAATGGTCATAACCACCACTTTTTCAATCTCTTCTTCACTTAGTGCCTCAGGTAAGAACTGACTAATTACCTCGGCTTGATCAATTTCAGGTAAGGCTAAATCTTTTCTATCTTGTTCTAAAAAAATAGCAGCACTATCCTTACGTTGCTTTACCATTTTAGATAAAATCTTTATTTCTTGTTCCTCAGTTAATTCCTCCGCAGAACCAGATGCTGTTTTAGCCAATAGAATTTCAGATTTAACTGCTCTTAAAGCCGCCAAAGCCGTTTGATCTTTTTCCTTCATGGCTACTTTCATTGCAGCCATAACATCGTCTTGTAAGCTCATTTTATCCTCAGTTTAGTGAACTGCGAAGATACTTAAAAAAGTTTAAGCGTACATAAAATATACCTTAGCCATAAAAACAAAAGCCCAAAACGCTAGAGGTACATTTTGGGCTTGACAATGGCGTAAAACACCTAACTTAAATCTGCTATTAATCTACGTTATCATGTAAAAATGAATTGTTATTCCTAAGTTGGATGTCGTCGTTATCATCTGTACCGACGGACATTCTAGACGTGTTGGTTTCCGAAGAATGCTGAGCATCCTCTAGATTAACACCTTGTCGTTTGTAAGCAGGTTCCTTTTCGATTTCATCTATTTTAGCATTATTGAATTTATAGTTAAAATCCTTCATATGCTTTCTGCGTTCATTGGCACGTGCCTTAATAAGTTCTGAAATAGGACTATTCATTGGATCAATATCATCCTCAACCACCTTTTGATTGTCTTCAACAGAAAGTATCTTCTTTTCAAAAACAACCTCCTCTTTTACTTCGGTATCCTCTGAGTTGGCATTTATTGAAGACTCAAAGGTTTCAAAATCACCTAAAGCATATCTAGTCTCCCCTTCTTCATTAACTTCTGTAACTGTAATAATTTCTACAGGCTCATTAACATCTATATCTTTTACCTCATCATCTAGACTAAAAAGTATCTTTTCCTCACCTGATTCTGGTTCTTCTATAGTTTCAGGCTCGCTATTAGAAATTGGTAAGTCAAAGGTTAATGTTATCTGTTCTTCTTCTGGTTCTACAGCAATCTTTTCTGCCTTATTTTCAATTGGTGTGATAATAAAATCATCAGACGCTACAACGTCTTTAGATTTAGAATCCAAAACTTCTTCATACACTACATTCATATCTTTCAATACATCTGTAGTTTCAATTAAGTCCATCCTATTTTCCGGTTGCATCTCCAGGTCCTCTTCATCAACCAATAGATGCTTTACAATCGGTTCCTCTTTCTTTTCTTCTAAGACGATATCTGGCGTGATAATCGCTGGATCTCTTTCTTGCGTACTTACCTCTTCAGTAACATCGTCTTCAAGTGCGTGTATGACTTTCTTAGTCTCAGTATTTGAAATTTCATTCTGCTGATCGATGTCAAATCCTGTTGCTATTATAGTCACCGAAATTGATTCCTGTAACGACTCATCCTCACCTACGCCCATAATAATATTAGCACCATGACCTGCTTCAGTCTGAATATGATCATTAATTTCACCAATCTCATCAATAGTAATTTCCTGAGAACCAGATACGATGAGCAACAGTACATTTTTGGCTCCAGTAATTTTATTATCATTGAGTAATGGCGAATCTAACGCTTTCATAATTGCCTCTTGCGCTCTCGTTTGACCAGAAGCGGTTGCAGAACCCATTATGGCCGTACCACTATTACTTAACACTGTCTTGGCATCACGTAAATCGATGTTTTGTGTATAATGGTGTGTTATGACCTCTGCTATACCTCTTGATGCTGTTGACAATACTTCATCTGCCTTAGAGAAGCCAGCTTTAAATCCTAGATTACCATAAACCTCTCGAAGTTTATTATTATTTATAACGATCAATGAATCTACGTGTGCACGAAGATTTTCAATACCTCGTTGAGCTTGTTCATTACGCATTTTACCTTCAAACTGAAAAGGCATAGTTACAATCCCAACGGTAAGAATATCTAATTCCTTAGCCATTTTAGCAATAATTGGCGCTGCACCTGTACCCGTACCACCACCCATTCCAGCAGTGATAAATACCATTTTGGTATTCGTGTCTAACATGCGTCTTATGTCTTCCATACTTTCAACAGCCGCCTGCTCACCAACATCTGGATTTGCTCCTGCACCAAGTCCTTCCGTAAGGTTAACTCCAAGTTGAATTTTATTTGGAACACCACTATTTTGAAGTGCCTGTGCATCCGTATTACAGATCACAAAGTCAACACCTTTGATACCTTGTTGAAACATGTGATTGATAGCATTACTGCCTCCACCTCCAACACCAATAACCTTAATAACATTAGATTGATGCTTTGGCAAATCAAATGAGATGTTTCCAAATTCGTTGCTAATACTCATACTTTTTGAGATTTTGGGATTCTATATTTCTTGATTAATTAATGTATTATTCCGCGTTATCTAAAAATTCTTTGACACGCTCAGTCAGCTTATCTAAAAATGAACGCCTTACCTTTACAGGTTGTTCTGCCACAACTTCCTCATGCTCTTCTTGAGCATTTACTTCTGTAGCAGCATTATGACCAGCTTGTTCAATGGTATCATCCATAATTTTTCGATCCTGACGTTTTAAGCCATCCATCACTAAGCCAACGGCAGTAGCAAACAATGGACTTGCAATATCATCATCACTGTCACCTGCTAAATGCTCATTAGGGTAGCCTATTCTGGTATCCATTCCTGTAATATATTCTACTAATTGCTTTAAATGTTTTAACTGACTTCCACCACCAGTTAGTACAATACCGGCAATTAGCTTTTTCTTTTGCTCTTCATGCCCGTAGTTCTTTATTTCTACATAAACCTGCTCTATGATCTCAACGACTCTGGCATGAATAATTTTTGATAAATTCTTTAGGGTAATCTCTTTAGGTTCTCTACCACGTAATCCAGGAATAGAAACAATCTCATTGTCTTTATTCTCCCCTGGCCATGCAGAACCAAATTTAATTTTCAGTAATTCGGCTTGTTTTTCTATAATTGAGCAACCTTCCTTAATATCCTCGGTTATTACATTACCACCAAAAGGAATCACTGCCGTATGTCTGATAATACCATCTTTAAAAACAGCTAAATCTGTTGTACCACCTCCTATATCAATTAAGGCAACTCCCGCCTCCTTCTCTTCTTGACTTAATACAGCATTTGCTGAGGCTAAAGGTTCTAAAGTGATACCTTCTAATTCTAAATCTGAACTTTTTACACAGCGTCCAATATTTCTAATAGATGAAACTTGACCTACTACAACATGAAAGTTTGCCTCTAATCGGCCACCATACATCCCAATAGGTTCCTTAATTTCGGCTTGACCATCAACTTTAAATTCCTGAGGCAAGACGTGTATAATTTCTTCACCTGGTAACATTACCAATTTATGTACCTGATTAATTAACCGATCTATATCAGTTTCATCAATTACCAACTCCGAATTCGGCCTTGTGATATAATCACTATGTTGTAAACTACGGATATGCTGACCAGCAATCCCTACTGTTACCTCTTCAATCTTTTCTGAAGCTGCAGCTTCTGCTTCTTGTACTGCTTGTTGAATTGACTGAATGGTTTGTGTGATGTTATTTACAACTCCACGGTGAACACCAAGACTCTTGGATTTACCAACTCCTAAAATTTCAACTTTATCATACTCATTTTTGCGACCAATCATGGCCACAATTTTTGTGGTTCCTATATCTAAACCTACTGAAATGTTGTGCTTGTCCATAGTTTACGTTTTGGTGCAAATGACTTGTTTATCAAATTTTAGATTAACAAGTGAATATTTTTGTAATATGTTATCCTTCGAAGCCTTTTGATAAAAAGCCTTGAAATTATTTATCTTCTTCTCTAACATGTCTAAGGATCCTAAATGCACAATAAAATCACTTTTACGAATTTTAAAATCAATGGTTTTATCCTCATTCTGCCGAATTTCAATGACATGCTTTTTTAAGAATACATCTTGATCAACAATCTTAGCAAATTCAAATACTGTTTTAAGATCATTTTTCTTAATATATCCAGTAACTAGAGGAACCCGTGCTGTATAGTTCGACGACAAAGGCATATACGATCCTTCATCATCAATATAATACGACGCATTAGTATTAACTCGTGCAATAGGTCGTTTCTGTTCAATATCTGCAGAAAGCTCACCATTTACTGACATAAACACTTCCGCTTTCTTTATCATTGGGTTAGAAATTAGGGCAGACTCTAACTCGTTCAAATCTATAATTTCTTTAGGCTGTCCCGAAACTGGCTTCTGATTTTGTATTAACAATTTACTAACATTAGCTTTCGTTATAAAAAGTTGACTCTCCCCTAAAAATTCGATGTTTGGATCAGACGCCATCCTCATAGAATTACGATGTTTTGAAAAGGCAAATAATACTCCTACTAAAAGCATTAACCCAATGATTTTTATGTAGTTAAAATTAATTCGCAACACTAAACGCCTTTTTAATATATTTAACTTCCTCTCCAATATCACCAGCACCAATTGTTAAAATAATTTGCGCTCTTGATTTTTTGATGTCATCGATTAAATTTGACTTGGAAGCCAATTTTTTATGTTCACTTTTCACCTTATCTAACAACCATGAAGACGTCACTCCTTCAATGGGTAATTCACGAGCTGGATAGATGTCTAATAGTAATAGTTCATCGAACTGAGAAAGGCTTTCAGCAAATTCATCAGCAAAATCTCTCGTCCGACTAAATAAATGCGGTTGAAAAATAGCTAACACCTTTTTTTCTGGATACATTTCTCGAACAGCTTGGTGTACTGCATTAATTTCTTCAGGGTGGTGGGCATAATCATCAATAAAAACAAAGTCATCTGTTTTTATTTGATAGGTAAATCGTCGTTTAACACCTTTGTAAGATGCTAAAGCCTTGGCGAGCTGGTTGTGAGGGCAACCAAAATCGTCAGCCATCGCCAAGGCAATTATTGCATTCGACAAATTATGTCTACCGGGTAGGTTAAATTTGAAATCTCTTGATAATCCATTCGGTGTTTTAAAATCAAACACATAACAACCGTTTTCAATTTTTACATTGTTAGCACTATAGTCCGAATCATCTTCAATTCCATATGTTATTCCTGCAAGCGGTAATCCATTTTTTATAAATAGTTTACCGTTTGGTTTGATACATTCCGCAAAGTCTTTGAAGGATTTAATAAGTTCTGATGCATCAACATAAATATCCAAATGATCTGCATCCATCGAGGTGATACATGCCAAGTCTGGAGATAGGGTCAGGAAAGATCGATCGAACTCATCAGCTTCCACAACAGTAACATCTGTACCATTCAGTATTACATTTGAATTATAATTCTCACTAATACCGCCTAAAAAGGCAGTTACTGGGGCACCACACACCTGAAGTAAATGCCCTAAAATACTCGTAGTGGTGGTCTTACCATGAGTACCTGCTACAGCAAGGCATTTGGTTTGTTTGGTAATTTCGCCCAAAACTACTGAACGCTTATGAACATTAAAGCCATTGGTTTTAAAATAGTGTAATTCTGAGTGGCTCTTAGGAATGGCAGGGGTGTACACCACCAAAGTATCATCTTTATTTAAAAACTTAGGGTCAATATTAATAATATCATCATTGAAATGTATGTAAACACCTAAGTCCTGAAGGGCTTTGGTTATATCCGAGGGAGTTTTATCATATCCAGAAACAGACTTACCGTTAGCAACAAAGTAACGCGCCAACGCACTCATTCCGATGCCGCCAATACCAATAAAATAGACCTTATTTATTGCACTTAACCTCATTTACTATTTAATAATTTTTCAACCTCATCTACAATATCTTTAGTTGCATTAGGAAGCGCTAGGGTTTCTATATTTTTACCTAGAGTCTTACGTAATTTTTCATCTTGGACCAAATCAGCGAATTGTTTTTGAAACACCGCATCTAATTCCATTTCGTTAATCAAGATTGCAGCATTTTTATCTGCAATTGCTTTAGCATTTTTTGTCTGATGATCCTCTGCTACATTTGGCGAAGGAATAAAGATGGTTGGCTTTCCAACAATACATAGCTCAGATACTGATATAGCACCTGCTCTAGAAATGATTATATCTGTCGCCGCATAAGCCATTGTCATATTATTCAAAAATGCATGGACCTGAACGTATTTTAGTTCGTTATAGCACTTGTACTTTTGGTAATAGAGCTTACCACATTGCCAAATGATTTCAACATTATGCTCTTCAAAAAATTGGAGATTAGCTTCAATAAGTTCATTAATTCGTCTTGATCCTAGACTTCCACCCAAAACCAACAAGGTATGCTTATTATGAATTAACGTGAAAAATTCCTTACCCTCAATTTGTTTTCCCTTAACACCCAATAACACCTTACGAATAGGGTTGCCCGTTAAGCGAAGTTTATCCTTTGGAAAAAACTTTTCTAACCCTTCATAAGCAACACATATCGTTTTTACCTTTTTAGATAATAATTTATTAGTGATACCTGGGAAAGAGTTTTGTTCTTGAATAAGACAAGGAATCTTTTGAGAGGCTGCAACATTGAGTAACGGTCCACTAGCAAAACCCCCAGTTCCTATAACAACATCTGGCTGAAAGGATCGTACTATTTTTCTTGATTTTAATAAACTAGACATTAGCTTAAAGGGAAACATTAAGTTCTTTAATGTGCGCTTTCTTTGGATTCCCGATATCCATAAGCCTATTATCTCATAACCCGTCTGTGGGACTTTTTCCATTTCCATGCGATCCGAGGCCCCCACAAATAAAAATTCTGCGTCAGGATAGCGCGACTTAAGTTCATCTGCAATAGCAATAGCAGGATAAATATGACCTCCTGTTCCACCACCTGATAATATGAATTTATAATTTGACATTAAATCGTTTCACTTAGTATATCTAAAGGATTATCACCTTCAAAAATTTCACTTTCTTTAATTTCTTGGCGTTTCGCACTGACACTTAGAATAATTCCAATGGCCAGACAAGTCATCCAAATCGATGTACCACCACTGCTGATTAAGGGTAAGGTTTGTCCTGTTACTGGAAACAGCTCTACAGCGACAGCCATATTAATTAAAGCTTGAAAAACTATAGGTAATCCAACACCTAGGACTAAAAGCTTTCCAAAAATGGTATCCGCCTTTTGAGACACAATCACTATCCTAAATAACAACCATGAATACAGCACTAATAAAAACAAGCCACCCGCTAACCCATATTCTTCAATTATGATTGCAAAAATGAAATCTGATGAGGATTGCGGTAAAAGATACTTTGTTGGACTCTTACCAGGTCCGAGACCAAATATTCCTCCAGAGGCTATTGCTGTTTTAGAACGCTGAATTTGATAATCTTCTTTAGTATCGGCTTTATCTGTAAAGTTTTCGATACGGCTCATCCAGGTATCAACACGGTTTGGCATAGCTTCAGGAAAGGCCTTAGCAACCATAACAAATAACACCAATGCCATAATACCAGTTCCTAAAATAACCAAGAGGTATTTTGTTGGGTAACCTCCAATAAAGGTTAACATAATAACCATGGTAAATATAATAGCCGTCGTTGAAAGATTAGCTGGAAGAATTAAAATTAAAATCAAAAACACAGGCATCCACAACGGAATGATGGTTTCTTTAAATGAGATGGCCTTATCCCTTATTTTAGATAAATATCTAGCCACATACACCATTAATACCACAGCAGCAAGTGTAGACGTTTGAAAAGACATATTAACTACTGGAATATTAATCCACCTGCTTGTATTGGTCCCTTCAGAATTTGTTGATCCTTGTAAAATTGTAATTAACAAGAGCACTAAGACTATTGGAATCAGAATCATTGAAAGCCCCTTAAAATATTTGTAGGGAATCTTATGAACCGCAAACATAATAGCAAAGCCTAAAGACAAATGCACAAAATGCTTAATAAAAAATGAAAAAGTATTACCTCCTTCACCATAATCGGCCAAATTACTTGCAGCACTATACACAGGTAAAAATGAAAAGATAGCCAACAGTGTTGCTATTGCCCAAATAGCTCTATCCCCTTTAATCTGTGAAAAAATATTCTGCACGCTTAACCTTTAATTTTATAGATGAGTTCCTAATTCATCTTAGTACGTTCTTATTATAAATTACGTACAGCCTTTTTAAATTGACGTCCACGATCTTCATAATTATCGAATAAATCGAAACTTGCACAAGCAGGTGATAATAGCACATTATCACCTGCTTCAGCAATCTTGTAAGCAATCTTCACTGCTTCACTCATATATCCTGTCTCAACTATGATATCTACCATATTTCCGAAGGCGTCAAACAATTTTGAATTATCCAGACCCAAACATATAATTGCTTTAACCTTTTCATTAACGAAAGGAAAAAGCTCATTATAGTCATTGCCTTTGTCAACTCCACCAACAATCCAAACAGTTGGAGCGTCCATACTTTCTAAGGCAAAATATGTTGCATTCACGTTTGTCGCTTTAGAATCATTTATGTATTGTACTTTATTAATTTTAAGTACGTGTTCTAAACGATGCTCTACTCCTTGAAAATTTTCAAGACTTTCGCGTATGGTCTGCTTTCTAATTTTTAGCAAATGTGCTACCGTAGAAGCTGCCATAGCATTCTTAATGTTATGCTTACCCTCTAAGGTTATGTTATCTGTTGGCATAATGATTTGATTATTATCTATTGTTATTATTATTTTATTGTCTTTATAATAGGCGCCTTCTTCAATAACCTTAGTTAGGGAAAAAGGCAGTTTTTTAGATTGAATTTGATGCTGTTTGATATGTTCTGTTATGACCTCATCATCGGCATCATATATAAAGTAGTCTTCCCTAGTTTGGTTCTCTACAATTCTAAACTTGGAAGCGATATAGTTCTCAAATTTGAAATCATAGCGGTCCAAATGATCTGGTGTTATATTGGTTATAACAGCAACCTTAGGTCTAAATTGATGAATATCATCTAGCTGAAAACTACTTACCTCCAGGACATAATTTTCATGATCTTTATCATTAATTTGCTTCGCAAAACTGTCGCCGATATTGCCTGCTAAACCCACATCAAAATCGGCACATAATACATGATGTGTTAAAGATGCTGTTGTGGTTTTTCCATTACTACCCGTAATGGCCACTAGCGTTGCATCTGTAAATTGAGACGCAAACTCAATCTCAGAAACTATTGGAATTGCCGCATTACGAAGTTCTGTCACTAGAGCCACTTTATCTGGAATTCCAGGACTCTTCATCACAACATCTGCATTGAAAATTAATGACGCTGTGTGCTGTTCATCTTCAAATTCAATCTCATTATTTAAAAGAACGTCTTTATACTTTTCTTGTATTCTTCCTTTATCGGAAACAAATACTTGGTAACCTTTTTGCTTTCCTAAAAGTGCCGTACCAACTCCACTTTCTCCTCCTCCAAGTATCACTAAGCGCTTCATTACCTTATCTTCAATGTCACTATGGAAATAATGGCGAGTAAAATGCCAATAATCCAAAACCGGGTTACTATTTTACTTTCGTGATATCCTGATTTTTGATAATGATGATGCAAGGGCGACATTTTAAATATGCGCCTACCTTCACCGTATTTTTTTCTTGTGTATTTGAAATAGCTAACCTGCATCATCACCGATAAGTTCTCTGCTAGGAAAATCCCACACAATATTGGTATGAGCCACTCTTTTCTTACCGCTATTGCGATCACTGCAATAATTCCACCTATGGTTAAGCTTCCAGTATCCCCCATAAATACCTGAGCTGGATAGGCGTTATACCATAGAAAACCAATTAAAGCACCTACAAATGCAGCTATGTAAATGGTTATTTCCTCTACCTGAGGGATATACATGATGTTTAGGTATTTTGAAAAAATAATGTTACCAGATACCCAAGCAAAAATCCCTAGCGTTAAAACAATAATCGCGGAGGTTCCTGCAGCTAGACCATCTATTCCGTCTGTGAGATTTGCACCATTTGAAACGGCAGTAACAATTATGATAGCCACCAAAACAAAAATGATCCATGCATATTTTTCTAAGTCATCACTAATCCATGTGATTAAATCTGAATAATCAAATTCGTTGTTCTTTAGAAATGGAATGGTGGTTTTAGTAGACTTTTTAGCCACATCGAATAACTCTGCATCTGGTGTATTAGGATTCTCAGCGAGAAGAACACGTTGTTCCTGAAGTGGTAATTCTTCCTTAATGGTAACATCTTCATGAAAGTATAAGCTTAAGCCAACAATAAGCCCAAGACCTACTTGACCCAATACTTTAAATTTACCTTTAAGACCTTCTTTATCATTCTTGAATTTTTTGATATAATCGTCAATAAATCCAATGGTTCCCATCCAAAGGGTGGTTACAATTAGCAAGATGATATAAATGTTTTCGAGTTTTGCCAATAAGACGACTGGAATTAGTGTCGCCAGAATGATAATGATTCCACCCATTGTTGGAGTACCAGCCTTTTCAACTTGACCCTCTAATCCTAAATCTCTAATAGTCTCACCAACCTGCTTTTTACGCAAAAACTCAATAATGCGCTTACCATAAATTGTCGAAATCAGTAACGATAGGATAATCGCAACAGCAGCTCTAAAAGTTAAGAACCCAAAAAGTGATGCTCCTGGAAACTGGAACTGTTGTTCTAAATATTCAAATAAATAATACAACATCTACTTTTGTAATTGTTTTAAAAATTCTTGTACAGTTTTATAATCATCAAAATCAAAGCGTTCTCCATTTATTTCCTGGTAGGTTTCATGACCTTTACCAGCGATTAAAATGATATCATTCGCACTAGCCATTTGACAAGCTGTTTTTATTGCTTGCTTTCTATCTGTTATTGAAATGGTTCTATTATAAAATTCTGCTGGAACACCTGCTTCCATTTCATCAATTATAATATTTGGATCTTCTGTTCTAGGATAATCAGAAGTTACCACCGAAACATCAGCTAATTGAGCAGATGCTTTACCCATTAAAGGGCGTTTTGTGCGGTCACGATCCCCTCCACAGCCTAATACACAAATCATTTTGCCTTTAATAA
>NZ_JABSST010000061.1 GCF_013213975.1 Winogradskyella sp. | reverse complement strand
GCTTTTCTCGGTCTATGGATATAGGCAAAACGAGGGCGATAATAAGAATGTACGTTTAAACTATGTCGTTCTTCCAATAATGGCTAAATATTTTATTTCTGAAAAGTTTAGTATTGAGGCTGGACCTCAAGTAGGATTATTATTGACTGCTAAAAATGGTAAAGGATCATTAGCAGATGTAAAGTCTGCATTTTACGACAGAGATTTTGGACTTAATGCAGGCGCAAGCTATAAGATTAGCGAAAAACTAAGTGCATCTTTAAGATATTATTTTGGGCTTAATGATGTCACTGCAAATGAAAATAAGAATTTTAACAGAGCGTTTCAATTGGCGCTTCAATTTAGGATAAATTAAAAAATATAATATGAAATCATACGATGTAGCAGTAATAGGTTCTGGTCCTGGTGGTTATGTGGCAGCAATACGTTGTGCTCAGCTAGGCATGAAAACGGCGATTATCGAAAAATATTCAACCCTTGGTGGCACCTGTTTAAATGTAGGTTGTATTCCCAGTAAAGCGTTATTGAGTTCTTCGCATCACTATGAAGACGCAACAAAACATTTTGCAGATCACGGTATAGAAATCCCTGGTGAGATCAAAGTTAATTTAGAGAAGATGATTTCGAGAAAGCAGGCTGTTGTAGACCAAACTACTGGTGGAATTGATTTCTTAATGAAGAAAAATAAGATTGATGTTTATGAAGGTTTAGGGTCATTTAAAGATGCTACTCACATTACAATAGACGGCAAGGATGCAGGCGAAATTGAAGCAAAAAATATCATCATTGCAACAGGTTCTAAACCATCTAATTTACCTTTTATAAGCTTAGATAAAGAACGTATAATTACTTCGACAGAAGCTTTAAAACTTAAAGAAATTCCAAAGCATCTCATGATAATTGGTGGTGGTGTTATAGGTTTAGAATTGGGTCAAGTCTATAGACGACTGGGTGCTCAGGTTACAGTAATCGAGTACATGGATCGAATTCTTCCAACAATGGATGCCGCTTTGTCAAAAGAGCTGAACAAAGTTTTTAAAAAGGCAAAATGCAGTATGATGATGTCTCATAAAGTACAGTCTGTAGAAAGAAAGGGCGATGAGGTCATTGTAAAGGCAGAAAATAAGAAAGGAGAAATTGTAGAGTTTAAAGGTGACTACTGCTTGGTGTCTGTTGGTCGTAGACCATATACAGATGGATTAAATGTTGAAATGGCAGGAGTGAAAACAAATGAAAGAGGACAAGTAGAAGTTAATGAACATTTACAAACATCTGCTTCTAATATTTATGCTATTGGTGACGTAGTACGAGGCGCTATGCTAGCACATAAAGCTGAAGAAGAAGGTGTGTTTGTTGCAGAGACTTTAGCTGGACAGAAACCGCATATAGACTATAATTTAATTCCAGGTGTTGTTTACACCTGGCCAGAAGTAGCCGCCGTTGGTAAGACAGAAGAAGAGCTCAAAGAAGCAGGAACTGCCTATAAAGTTGGACAATTTCCATTTAGAGCTTTAGGTAGAGCAAGAGCTAGTGGTGATATTGATGGATTTGTAAAAATCTTGGCTGATAAAAGTACTGATGAGGTGCTAGGTGTGCATATGATTGGTGCACGCTGTGCAGATCTCATTGCCGAAGCTGTTACTGCCATGGAGTTTAGAGCTTCTGCAGAAGATATTTCCAGGTACTCACATGCGCATCCAACTTTTGCTGAAGCGGTTAAAGAGGCTGCTCTTGCAGCAACTGATGATAGAGCACTGCATGTGTAATCTCTATTGAATAGTATAGAAAAAGCGAGCCAAATGGTTCGCTTTTTTTATTTTCGTAGTTATGAAGAATAAATTTTTATATCTACTCTGTTGGTTAGTCATTAGTTGCGCACCTAAATTAACTTCAAATATTCAAAACAATTTTGCTGCCTTAGATGCTAATGCCTTAGTTGTTGTACTGGATATTTCAGATAATCAAATAATCGATGGTAGTCTTGTTGGTGATATTGAAGCTAAAGATGGTGGTCTAGCAGTTAATTGTACTTATTACGAAAATATACTCAACTTGAAGGATTTAGCTAGAAAATCAGGAGCTAATTTGGTTAAAATTACTGAACATAAAACTCCTGATAGAAGAAGTACTTGCCATAGATTTAAAGCTAAGATTTACAGGGTAGAAAATCCGAAATTTTATGAAGCTAAAATTGAATGGAGCGCAGATAGAAAACTAACATGGGATGATTTTAAAGGAGAACCAGATCGGATTAAGTATCCAAATACCTTAGCTTTAACCAACTCTGGTTTTGGTTACGAATCTGGAACTACTGTGTTTAAAGATGGAGAAATTTTTATTCAAAGTGTTTTTAATACTAATGAAAGCTGGGTGATTGATGACGGTAGAAACGACTATGTGCTAAGACATGAACAAATTCATTTTGATATTACTGAAATTTATTCTAGAAAGTTACGTAAAGCATTAGCAGATGCTAAAATCTCAAGTAACACTATTGATAAGGCTAAACCAATTTTTGAAAGAATTTTTAGAGAAATGGAAAGGCGTCAAACGCGCTATGATCAAGAAACACAACGTGGAGATAAAAAAGAAACTCAAGAACACTGGGAGGCTGTTGTACAGTTAGAATTGGCGCAATACGATTTCTATAAAGGCAACTAGAGCTCTTTCATTAAATCAATAATACGTAAACGTTTAGCATAAGAATCTTCATTAACATCTCTAACAAAACAATAAGCACTAATTTCTTCATTATTTACCAGTTCCGTAAGTTCTTCAACCGTATTAGGACCGCATTCTTCCGAATCAGAGATATAATAAAATTCATGCTCGTTAATAGCGTTACTTACTTTACGCTTATACTTCTCTTTCAAAAATGATTGAATATCTTCTACAGAGTTTACTTCAGCGGCATAATTTGTTGTATTTATATACATGGCAAACTCATCCTTATCCTCATGGTTCAACACTAAAATATCGTCATCCTTAAAATATGCTTTGACATTAATGATACCATCTTCAGTTTCGATGGTAAATCTATTTTGAATGTTAATGGTCCACGATGTCTTTATGGAGGCATCTTTACGCTCAATTTCGAGAATATTATCATGCTTAAATGTGTATACAGATTTCTTTTCTGAAATGCCGTTTACCAAAACCCATTTTTGATTTATAAAATGTGAGTCGTGATGACGCTCGTAATCAAAGGGTTTTAAATTGGGAACTCTATTATGTAGATATGCACTCATTAAGTGGTTAAAAATTAATAGTCAAGAACTATTATAACGTTAGATTTGGTATCTTCTATATAAATTTAGAAATTTTCTAGCTGATTTAAAACTTCTTTCTTATAACTTCGACTAATGGGCAGGGCAAGTCGATTAACTGTAACTTCTTCATTAGTAAATGATTGAATTTTATTTAGTCTAACAATATAGGACCTGTGGATTCTAATAAAGAGATGTTTTGGTAATTTGGCCTCTATAGCACTGATAGTTTCTCGTGTAACAATTGTGCTTACTCGTGCTTTAAATTCTTGAAGATGAATTTTTAAATAGTCGCTATAGCTTTCGATATAGAGAATTTTATCAAAATCAATTTTAATCATTCTGCGGTTAGAACGTACAAAGATGAAATTCTGATCTTCTGTGGTATTCGAAACTGTATTTCCAGAAGCTGTGCTTATTTCGAAATATCTATCAACCGCTTTAATTAGCCTTTCAAAGGCAATGGGTTTTAAAAGGTAATCAACGGCTTTAAGATCAAATCCTTCAACAGCATAATCACGGAACGCTGTTGTAAAGATAATCTTGATGTCTTTATTAATGGATTTTGCAAATGCAATACCAGAAATTTCAGGCATGCTGATGTCTAAAAAAATTAAATCTATAGTTCGATTACTGATCACATTAAACGCCTCGATGGCATTTTTACATTTAGCAACAACTTCTATATTATTAATCTTTGCAAGATGTGAGGCAATAATATCTCTTGCAATAGCTTCGTCATCAACAATTATGCAGGATATAGTTTTACTCATTTGTAGGATTAGAATTAATAGTTAGTTGTAATTCAACTAAAAATACAGATGCTTTATTTGTGATTTTAATATTATGTGTATTAGGGTAAAGTAACTCTAAACGTTTCTTTATGTTATCTAAACCTATACCATCATTTATTTTAGAATCTTTATTACAACTGTTCATTATTTTAAAAGTAACAACATCTGATTTTGCTTTAATCGCTAAGTCGATACGTAATTTACCATTTATAATGGCTCCATGTTTAAAACTATTTTCAACAAAAGGAATAAAAAGCATTGGTGCAATTTCGATGGTATCAGAATATATATGCGTTTTGAAATTGACATTTAATGTATCCGCAAAACGCATCTGCTCGAGACTGATATAATCTTCGATGTGATGAATTTCGTCTTTAATACTAACAAATGGTTTATCGACTTGGTATAATAAATAATCTAAAAGATTAGATAATTTTAATATCATTTCTGATGTTTCATCTGCTTTCTTAATTGCAAAACCATACATGGTATTTAGCGTGTTAAATAAGAAATGCGGATGAATTTGCATCTTTAAATACTTCAGCTCCTGTTCTTTTAACTGTAGTTGTGTCGCTAATATCTTTGATTTAAGTTCGGCATTATTTTTAGACTGCTTTAAATTCAGCTTCAAAAGTTTAAAAGCACTTACTATAATAACTACTAGATAAACACAGGTTATTATAAAAATACCACTTCGATTAATTGTGTTTATTTCTCCAAATTCGAAATTTGACAAGAAGGCGAAGCCAAAAAATATCGATAGGAATATTGTAAACATCGAAATTATTAATGTGTACGAGCTGTACAACAAGAATAAAGTATATTTTTTGGGGATAAGATAATTAGGGATAAGGTTATAAATAGAAACATAAGTCGTTGCTATAGTAACTGGCATTAAGAATAGTGAGAAATAAAAAATATTACTATTAATGGTATTATCTACACTAATGATAAAAGCAAAGTAGAATAGAACGCCACCCCAAAATACAGTGTGAAGTAGCATTTGCTTAAATCCAGAGCGTACATTTCGATTTTTAATCAAGACATTAATAATATTACACAATAATAGCTTATTTTTTATTCTGAAATTAGAATTGTAGACGAACAACCGATTTAGCACCAGTTTTGACAATTATGTTATAATCCAAGTTAAACAGGTCGTTTGTCGCAAAAAGATATTTTTTATCGTTTTACACAATTATGTTTGTTTCAAGTTTAATCAAAAACACGAACAGTTATGTCTAATTATTTTTTATTTACTCGTTTATTACAACAAGGTGGTACAGGAATGTATTTCATATTAATTGCTTTTCTATTGTCCCTATTTTTTATAGTTATGGCATTTATAAAGCGAAATAAAGAAGATGAGCTGGCACGTAAAATGATAATTTTAGCTAATGAATCTAGTATAATAGCTTTGGTTATTGGGTGTTTAAGTTCTATGCTAGGAATTATCAATTTATTTGATATGGTTGAAGCTCTTGGCGATGTAGCACCTTATACCTATTCTGCTGGTTTAAAAGTGTCCATGCTTACAATAACCTTTGGGTTGTTTTCAATCACAGTAGCGCGCATTGGTATCTTAATTTATAAATGGACTTTTAAACCAGTAGAAATAAACTAAAAACAAGACGACTTATGATTTTTTGTGCAAATAAAAAATTGAGTAAGAGCAACCGATTAGTTGTGAGTTTAATGTTGCTTAGCCTTATTAATGTAGCTTGTAAAGAAACAGAGGCCACTCAAAGTATTAAAGATAGCGAGTTAATACAGCGTATTAATGCAGTTCAAGAACAGGTTATGGCTCAGGGAAACATGTCTGATGCTGAGGAACAAGCTATTTTGAGCTTATGCGGTATTCTTACTCAAAATGATGGTTTAGCTAATTATGATCCAAATCAAAGGTTAATCCTTAAAGATGTGGACATGGCTCCAATTTTTCCAGGATGTGATCAAGCAACTGCAGAAGAAACTAGAATATGCTTTAATAATAATATAGCCTCATTTATAAGGCAGGAATTTAATTTGAGTTTGTCAAAGGACTTAAATTTACTCAAGCCAAAACGAGTTGATGTATTTTTTGTAATTGACCAAACAGGAAATCTGACAGGAATGAAAGTCCGAGATTCAGAGGTGACCATTCAAGCAGAAATATTACGAGTTCTTCGCAAAATGCCGGTAATGAAACCAGCTAAATATAAGGGAGAAGATGTTTCTGTACTTTGTTCTATGGTAATGGAATACGGGAATAGCATCAAAATTGATGTTACCTATATTCCTGAAAGGCCTACCAGTTAATGTTTAATTGTTTATAGCAATCTAGGTTTTAAGGCCAAAACTAGTACATACAATTTGCGTCTATTGATAAAATAAATAGCGCAAAATAATTTCCATAACACATAAATTTAATTCTATTATGAAACAAATGATTTTTGTTGTCGTATTACTCGTCAACACTCTAAATTTAGCTGCGCAAGATTTAAGTCAACTTGATCAATACCTCAGTGTCCTTGAGGCCAATGATAAACTTATGGCTACTATGACTATAACAAGTCAAGGCAAAGAAATATATAGTAAAGGAGTCGGTTACGCAGATATAAATAGCAATAATAAGAATTCAATAGAAACCAAATTTAGAATAGGCTCTATTACTAAAGCATTTACAGCGGTAATGATTTTTCAATTAATTGATGAAGGCAAAATAACTTTAAATTCACCGCTATCCCTATTCTTTAAAGAAATTCCTAATGCATCAAAAATTACCATAGCTCATCTTTTAAATCATAGTTCTGGGTTATATAACATTACAAATGATCCAAATTTTGACCAGTGGATGTTAAAATCATCATCTCGAAGTGATATGTTAACAAGAATAAAGGTTTATGATTTAGACTTTATTCCAGGTGAACAAACAGCATATAGTAATACTAATTACTTGCTTTTAGGATATATTATTGAGGTTTTAGATAAAAACCAATATTCTCAATCCTTAAAAGAACGGATTACAGATAAGATAGATTTAAAGGATACTTATGTTGGTGGTAAGATTAATTCAAGTAATAATGAAAGTCATTCTTATGCTATAGTAAATGCCAAATGGACTAAACAATTAGAAACGGATATGTCTAATCCTGGTGGAGCCGGTGCAATAGTATCAACATCTGTAGATTTAACTAAGTTTATGAATGCGCTTTTTTCGGGAAAGTTAATATCTGAAGATAGTTTTGAAATTATGAAGAAAACCAATGATGGTGAAACTTGTCATGGTATTTTCTACGCAAACCTTAATGGTTTGGATATTTATGCTAGCGAAGGTGGTATAGATGGATTTCAATCTATGTTGGCACATGTTCCAAAATTTAAAACGACAATAGCTTTAACGGCTAATGGATTAGATTACAGTAAAATGCAGATTATGCTCTCCGCTTTTGGGCTATTAAGCGGTCAATCTATTGTGATGCCAGTTTTCTCAAAACTTGAATTAACTGAAGAACAAGTAAAGCGCTACGAAGGAGAATATGCTTGTGAGGAGGTGCCATATAAGTTAATCTTCGAGGCAAATGGTACCATTTTAATGGGTGCGCCAGAACAAAGTCAATTAATGGAATTAACACCTACTAAACAACATCAATTTACATTTGATACTCTGGGTGTTGTGTTAGATTTTTATCCTGGAATTGAAGCTGTTAAATTTACCAAGGGCAGTGATAAACCTTTGATATTTAAAAAACAATGAATTTATTTATTAATAAAGACTATTCAATAAATGAAAAACTACAGGTTTGTTAGTACACTAATTATTTCGTTTTTATATTTAAAAGGAACGGCACAGTTAAAGCCAAATAGCGACAAACAGATCATAATTGGTAAAGTTGATAGTTTGTATTCTGAAATATTAAAAGAGCAAAGAGAGATTTGGGTACAAGTTCCGCAAAATACAGATAGCTCAGAAAAATTTCCCGTAATCTATGTGTTAGATGCATCTAAGAATTTCTATTCTGTCTCAGCAATTTTGAAACAACTATTACCGTTGAAAATCCCTAACTCAATTATTGTGGGTATTGCCAATACAGATAGAACAAGAGATTTTACACCAACCAATGTTCCTTTTCAACGCGGACATGAATCAAAAACTTCTGGGGGCGCTAGTAATTTCTTAAAATTTTTTGAGCAAGAATTAAAGCCCTTTATTAATAGTAAATACCCAACTGAGAATAATAACACAATTATCGGTCATTCTACAGGGGGCTTATTTGTGCTTTATACTTTTTTGAACTATGAGGCCGTTTTTGATAACTATTTGGCCATTGATCCAAGCCTTTGGTGGGACCAGGAATACTTAGTGAATGAAGCGCAAGCAAAAATTAACACAAAAAATTTCAAAGACAAATCTTTATATATAGCAGTGGCTAACAGTCTTGGTGAAGCTATGGATACAGTAAATGTCAGAAGAGATAAAACTGTGCCTACAGAACAAATTAGAGCTAATTTAAAGTTTCATGACATATTAGTTAAGCATAATGGTCAACTAAACTTTAAATGGGAATATTTTAAAAATGAAGATCATGGAAGTATCGTGATACCTGCACAATACAATGGAATGCGATCTGTCTTTTCATGGTTTCCTTTTTATGAAATGTGGAGATTCAATACACCAAAAAAGTATTCAGCAAAACAACTTACTGAGCCTTATTACAGACATTACGAAAAATTGAGTAAACGTTTCAAACGTAAAGTAAAACCAGACTGGCAGCTAGTAAATGATGTTGGTTCCTATCTCTTAAAAGGGCATAAGCTTCATGAAAAAGCGTTAGCTTTTTTTGAAATGAATTTAGACTTCTATCCTGAGCAATCAAAAAGCTACATGGCTTTAGGAGATTATTATGCATTACAAAAAGAGAAAGCTATAGCTATTGAATATTACAAAAAAGCACTTGAGATTGATGGTAATCTAGAAGCCCAGACCAGGTTATTTAAACTAAAAGAATAGTTTTGATAATAGTACAAAATAGATTTTGATTAAAAGCGAACTGTAAAAGGCTCGCTTTTTTTATGCCCTATTATTTTCAGTAATTTTGTTAAAAATGGTTTTATGAATGCATTAACCCTCACCACACCAGCGTTGCTATTTTCGGCAATATCTTTAATTATGTTGGCTTATACCAATAGGTTTTTAGCATATGCTGCTATAATTAGAAATCTAAAAGAGAAGTTTTTAGAGAGTCAAAACGAAACCATTTTACGTCAAATAAATAACCTCAAACTGCGTGTTAAACTTACACGTTATATGCAAATTTCTGGAATAAGCAGTTTGCTATTATGTGTAATAACCATGTTCTTAATATATATTAATAATACTGCTCTTGCAGTTTGGATCTTTGGTATTGGCTTGTTATTACTAATATTATCACTTATACTTTTAATTTGGGAAATACAAATTTCGGCTAAGGCGTTACAACATCATCTAAGCGATATAGAAAATATTTCAAAAAAGTAAGATTTTTTATCTTTTATGTGACTTACTTGAGTAGGTAGTGTCTTATTTAAAAAGCTAATCAAGTAAACCCAACTAACAATACATTGATAACAGACACTGTTCATAGCCTAACTGATGAAGCGCTCGTAGAAGAAATCATAAAAACAAACGACACAATGTTGTTTGAAGTGCTCTATGATAGGTATGCCACTATGGTATATAATAAATGTTATGGCTTTGCTAATGGTGTCGATGAAGCAAAAGATCTTACACAGGATGTATTTTTAAGGGTTTTTATTAAACTAGCTAGTTTTAAAGGGAAATCTAAATTTTCAACATGGTTATATGCTTTTACATATAATCATTGTGTTAATTATGTAAATAGAAATACAGCTAAGAAGTTTGAAAAGAAATTGGTTAGTTCCGAAGGTATTGATATACAAAATATTGGTGAGGAAATTGATTCTATTCATGAGTTCGAAAGTATGAGAGTTGAAAAATTAAAGAAGGTTATGAATCTTATGTCACCCGAAGAAAAAATAATCTTATTGCTAAAGTATCAGGACAACTTGTCAATTAAAGAGTTATCAGACGCTTTAGATATTGGAGAGAGCGCTGTTAAAATGCGCCTAAAGCGAGCAAAAGAAAAACTTGTACGCAAGTACGAAAATTATTCTAAGCATGGAGAATCCATTTAAGAAAATAAATCAGCCTCTTAAAGAGGTTCCTGCTGAGCTTAAAAGTAAAGTCATGCATGATATTGCAATGGCAAAGCTGTTTATGGAATTGGCCGAATTATTTTCGTATAATTTTGGGTATGTCATTGATAGCGTAACTAGTAAAAGAGATAAGAAATAATTAATTACCCTAACATAATCGTATAAGTATGGAAAAAGTAACAGAGTTTAAAGACATTGCAATGGATTCACTGATGACAATCTGGTTAGAAATCACCCAAGTGTTTCCTAATATTATAGGTGCCTTAATTGTTGTCATATTTGGTTGGTTAATAACCAAACTAGTGATAAAGATTATTAAGAAATTGCTTCGACTAGCTAAGGCGAATAAATTAGACGATAAGCTTAATGAAATAGAGATTATCGAAGGAAAGCAACTAAAATTTGATACCGTTAAAGTCGTATCGAAATTTGTAAAATGGCTCATGTATATTATGCTTATAATAATGGCCTCTGATATTATGGGGCTAGAGATTATCTCGAACAAGATCAGTGAATTATTGGGCTATTTACCACAATTATTTACTGCATTAGTACTATTTATTTTAGGATTAATATTTGCTAACTTTGTAAAAAAAGGCTTAAAGTCCTTCTTTGAGTCGATGGAGCTCTCAGGTGGTAAAATCATAAGCCAAGCAGTTTTCTTCTTGTTACTTACATTTATTGCAGTGACAGCGTTAAATCAAGCTGGAATTGATACTGCAATAATTACTAGTAATATTACTATGATTATGGCAGCTTTTTTATTTGCTATTGCCATTTCTATTGGTTTAGGTGCTAAACATGTGGTGGATAAATTAATGCATACCTTTTATGCAAGAAAAATGTTCGAAGCTGGACAGAAGATTAGCTATAATGATAAAGCTTATACTATTGATGAAGTTAAGAGCATATCAGTAGTTTTAAAAAATGATAAAGGAAGATTAATTGTTCCTATAAATGAATTAATGGAAAATCAAGTACAATTGCAGGACCAACTATAAGGTTAGGGTTATAGATTTTATTTTGTTATAAAATGGGTCCTGCCGTACTTGATCATAAAAAACCTCTTCAAATTTTGAAGAGGTTTTTTTATCTACCTTTTTTATTTCGCCGATTATAGTTCTTATCACCACGAGTTTTGGGTTTCTTATATTTTTTAGATATTTCTCGCCTGTAAGATCCCCCAAAATTTACTTTTCTATTTTTCTCTTTTTTCTCATGAAAAGCAGGTCCTGGTTCATCTTCTTTTCTTCTTTTTGTAGGATTGTTGCGTTCTCTTATTTGGGGCCGTTCTTCTTCAATTAGTTCTGTAGAAATGGTAATAGAATTAGGTAATTCCTTTTGATCGATATCCATTTGCATTAGTGCTTCTAACTTTATACGCGCATCTTGTTCCTTTTCTGTTGAAAACAATATAGCGTGGCCTTCTTTTTCTGCTCTACCAGTTCTACCAATACGATGCATGTAATTTTCTGGATATTCTGGAGTGTCAAAATTAATCACATGCGTAATATCATCAATATCCAATCCCCTTGCCATAACATCTGTTGCTACAAGTATACGATGGTCTCCTTCACTAAATTGTTCAATACTTCGTAATCTATAATTCTGTGTTTTATTAGAATGAATAACACAGCTCTCACCAGGAAATGACGCTTCAAGTTTATCAAATAAACGATCTGCCATTCGTTTGTAGGCTACAAAAATTAAAACTCTTGAAAAGTTTTCATAATCGTTAAGTAAGTATTCTAACAAATTAACCTTAGTGTAAAAGTTTGGCACATCATATCGCAGTTGCTCAATATTTTCAAGCGGAGTACCAGAAACAGCAATAGAAATTTTAATTGGGCTAATAAAAAAGTCTGTGATGAGTTCATCAACATCCTTAGTCATTGTTGCCGAGAACATAATATTCTGTCTACGCTCAGGAAGAATATCAAAAATATTCATAAGCTGATGTCTAAACCCTAAATCGAGCATTACATCAACTTCATCAATGACCAACTTTTGAATGGACTTTAGTTGTAAAACGCGACTAACCGCTAGATCGTATAAACGACCTGGTGTTGCAACAATGATATCTTGGCCTTGAGCCACTGCTTGTTTTTGAGTATTGATATTGGTGCCGCCATAAACACCCAAAACTCGATTGTTTATGTACTTGGACAGCTTTTCAATTTCATTAACCACCTGTATTACCAATTCTCGTGTCGGTACAAGAACTAGGACTCTTGGATTCTCTTGTCTGGCGTATTTTAAGTGCCTGAGTATAGGCAGCATGTATGCAAATGTTTTTCCTGTTCCCGTTTGCGCTATTCCAACAACATCCTTACCAGAAGCAACAACATTAAATGCTTGTTCTTGTATTGGTGTAGGATTCACAAATCCTAAATCATCAATAGCATTATATAATGGAGTATTTAAATTTAAATTTTGAAATGTCAAAACATTGGCTTTTGTGCAAAGCTACTATTAATAATCAACTTATGAGAGTTGGCTATGATCTATTTCAATGCTATAAGTAGCTTTAAATTCATCAGCGGCCTTTAAAGCAACAATTCCTTCTTTATCTTTAAGTTCTTGATTGGTGTCCTCTGCATCCGCAATTCCGATCCAAGGCTCAATGCATACGTATGGTGCGTTTGGTTTTGCCCAAATACCTAAAAATGGAAAGCCATCAAAAGAAACTGTGAGTACTGTTCCTTTTTTCTTTTGTTTTAATGCCACCTTTCGAGATATTAAATCCTTAAATATCAAAGCATCTTCATTAAATAAATCTGGTTTTAACTGAATTTGATTCCCATTAGAAAATACTGGTTTTGTTTTATTGGTTACTAATCCATTGGTCATATTCAGCAAATAGGATTCACTATTTTCGGGGTTTTCAAATTCCAAGATATAGTCAGTATAAGATTCGTCATCTTTTAGGGGGCAATTAAATGCAGGATGACCACCAAGGGAAAAATACATAGTTTTGTAATCAAGGTTTTTAACTGTATGGTGTAAGGCTAAGATATTGCTCTTTAACTCATAAGTAATAGAAAATTCAAACTCAAAAGGAAAATAAGAGCGTAATTCGTTATTACTTTTTAAGGTAAAACATATATGGTTTTCTGATTGCTCTTCAACTTTAAAATTATCATTATGTCTAGCAAAACCATGCTTTGGCATTGTAAACAATTTCGAATTGTAATAATAGCTATCCTCCTTCATAGAACCAATAATAGGGAATAGGTTAGGCGCATGACTTGCCCAAATATTTGAATTAGCCTGCCAAATAAATTCACGTTGCGTTTCTAAACATTTTATACTACAAAGTTCTGCGCCTTTAGATTTAATACTAACCTTTAATTGGTCATTTTGTAAGTGAAACATGAGTATTTTTTTAAGAAATATACAATTCAAAAAGTATTCTCTTTATTTTTACATCAATAAATTTTCCCTTGAGAACACGTAGGAACCATCAATTAACACATCCTGAGAATTTTAAAAAACAATTATTAAATTGGGCGCAACAATTTGATGATGTTATTTGGTTTGATTCTAACAATTATCCAAGTAAATATAGTAGTTATGATGCTGTTTTGGCAGTTGATGCTTTTACCAGCATTAGATCAGATTATGTAGAAGCGTTTAATAAATTACAGGAGTATCAGTCTACAACCAAAGATTGGATTTTTGGATATTTAACCTATGATTTAAAAAATGATGTAGAGGACCTTACTTCTTCTAATTTTGATGGTTTAGACTTTCCAGAATTGTACTTTTTTCAGCCTAAAAAGTTGTTTTTTGTAAAGGACGACGTTGTAGAGCTTTGCTATTTAAAAGTGGTTGATGATGAACTCGATACTGATTTTAAGAATATATTAAATACATTAAGTTTTGAAACGACTATTAATTCCTCAGAACCCATAAAAATCAAGGTCAGAATTCAAAAAGATGAGTATTTTGAGAAGGTTGGCGCCATGCTCAATCATATTCAGCGTGGTGATATTTATGAAGCTAATTTTTGTCAAGAGTTTTATGCTGAGGATAGTCAAATAAATCCCTTGGAGGCCTATTTTAAATTGAATGCGATATCAAAAACACCCTTTGCTACATTTTTAAAGTTAGAAGATAAGTACTTGTTGTCAGCAACTCCAGAACGCTACATAAAAAAAATGGGGCAGGATGTCATATCTCAACCCATTAAGGGTACGGCAAAACGCTCTAAGGATGCACAATTAGATAAGGAGTTGTCAGAGGCTTTGAGTAGCGATGAAAAAGAACGAAGTGAAAATATTATGATTGTGGATTTGGTAAGAAATGATTTATCCTTAACAGCATTAAAAGGGAGTGTAAACGTTGAAGAGTTATGTGAAGTTTACACCTTTCCGCAAGTCCATCAAATGATATCTACAATCCGTTCAAAGGTTTCTAAAGATACTGAACCTGTTACCCTTTTAAAGACTACCTTTCCAATGGGTAGCATGACAGGCGCACCGAAAATATCAGCAATGACTATTATAGAGGATCTAGAAGAAACCAAACGTGGATTGTATTCTGGTTCTGTGGGCTATTTTACACCAGAGGGAGACTTTGACTTTAATGTAGTAATTAGGAGTATATTATATAATGCTTCAGAATCCTATATTTCCTGTAGCGTAGGAAGTGCAATTACAGCAAAAAGTAATCCTTTGAAGGAATATGAAGAATGTCTTGTGAAAGCAAAAGCGATGCGTGAGGTTTTGGAAAATTAATAGGACAATACGAAATTAGAAACACCAGTTGCTATCTTCGTAATACAAAATTTAATATTGAAAACACAGTTTCAGAAACATATTGAAGAACACTTACCATTATTAAAAAATGGCAAAAGTCTCATTGCGATTTCTGGCGGAATTGATAGTGTGGTTTTGACACATTTGTGTCATAACTTAAAACTCAATGTTTCCTTAGCACATTGTAATTTCAATTTACGAGGTGAAGAAAGTAATGC
The DNA here is from genome assembly GCF_013213975.1 of Winogradskyella sp. GTDB lineage: Bacteria > Bacteroidota > Bacteroidia > Flavobacteriales > Flavobacteriaceae > Winogradskyella. The sequence goes on along the minus strand of NZ_JABSST010000061.1, from coordinate 6,541 downwards.
CGATGAAGATTTTGTTGTGGAATTAGGTAAGCAATTAGATGTTGAAGTTTTTATTCAAAATTTTGATACTAAAGCCTATTCAGAATCACATAAAACATCCATTCAAATGGCAGCGCGAGAATTGCGCTATCATTGGTTTGCTGAACTGGCTCAGCAATTAGACTACGATTTTATTCTTACCGCTCATCATGCAGATGATAATTTAGAAACCTTTATAATTAATTTCACAAGAGGTACAGGTTTAAATGGATTGACAGGTATACCTGAGGTTAATGAAAATATAGTTAGGCCGTTGCTTCAATTTTCAAGAGAGGATATTGAAACTTATGCAAAAAGCAATAATTTAAAGTGGAGAGAAGATAGTAGTAATTCGTCCCGAAAGTATTTAAGAAACAAGCTACGTCATGAGATTGTTCCAATTTTAAAAGAGATCAATCCTCAATTATTAAATAGTTTTAAAAGCACGCTTGAGAATCTTAATGATACTGCAGATATCGTAGAAGAAAGTTTAAATGCGGTGGCCAAACGTGCTATTGTTTCCATTGATGAAACTGGAATTACTTATAAAATCTCAGAATTTAAAAAGGTAAATAATCCTAAAGCCTATCTCTTTGAAATGTTTAAAGACTTTGGCTTTATGGAGTGGAATGATGTGGTTAGGCTTCTGGATGCAGAGACTGGAAAATATGTAACTTCTCAAACTCATAAACTCATTAAGCATCGCGAATATCTAATACTTTCAGAACTTCAAGTTGTTTCGGATAATGAAATTATTTCCATTAATTCCAATTCAAAAACTGTAGAAGCATCTTTTGGAATTTTACGTTTTGATGAAGCCGATACATTAAAAGATAATTCAGATGCTATTATTTTCGTGGATGCCGATAAGCTTACTTATCCTTTAGAATTGCGTATTTGGAAAACCGGAGATTACTTTCATCCTTTAGGAATGAATGGTAAAAAGAAGGTAAGTAAATTCCTTAAAGATGAAAAGCTGACACCAATAGAGAAACAGAATACTTGGGTTTTAGTTTCTAATGATGACATCCTTTGGGTTGTTGGTAAAAGAGCAGATGATCGTTTTAAAGTAACAAATTACACAAAAACTATTTTAAAAATTGAGTGGCAATGATCGTTAGAGGTAATATTATAGATATAGAAAAACGTTCAGTTTTTAAAGGTGAAATAACCATTAATAATGGTAAGATTGTCTCCATGGTTCAAAAGGACTGTGAGGAAGACCACTATATTCTTCCAGGCTTTGTTGATGCCCATATTCATATTGAAAGTTCCATGTTGGTGCCTTCTGAATTTGCTAAAGTTGCAGTAAAACATGGTACTGTAGCAACCGTTTCTGATCCTCATGAGATTGCTAACGTTCTCGGAGTGAAAGGAGTAAAATTTATGATTGAAAATGGAAAGAAAACACCTTTTAAGTTCAATTTTGGTGCGCCTTCATGTGTGCCAGCAACGTCGTTTGAATCTGCAGGAGCAATTATAGATGGTAAGGGCATTAAAACATTAATGGCTAATCCGGACATCAAGTATTTGGCCGAAATGATGAACTATCCAGGTGTCATTTTCGATGATCCAGAGGTTCATGAAAAACTTAAATGGGCAAAACACTTCAATAAACCTATCGATGGTCATGCACCAGGATTACGAGGAGACGATCTGAGTAAATATATTTCTGCAGGAATTTCAACGGATCATGAGTGCTTTACCTATGAAGAAGCTCTAGAAAAGCTGCAAAAAGGCATGAAGGTTATAATTCGAGAGGGTAGTGCAGCCAAAAACTTTGAAGCATTGATTGATTTGTTAGATGATCATTATAACAATATGATGTTTTGTAGCGATGATAAACATCCTGATGACTTATTAATTGGTCATATCAACCAACTGTGTGCAAGAGCAGTAGCTCGAGGTAAAGATTTGTATAAGGTATTACAGGCTGCTTGTTTGAATTCTATAAATCATTACGGCTTAGACGTAGGTCAGCTAAAAGTAGGAGATTCTGCGGATTTCATTATTGTTAAAGACTTGAAAGCATTTAAGACTATACAAACCTATATTGATGGCAATTTGGTTTTTGATAATGGTGAGTCTATGGTGAATCATGTCGATTTTGAAATCTTAAATAACTTCAATGTACAACCTAAAAGTGTTGAAGATTTTAAATTCAATTCCGAAACTGAAAAAATTAGAGTGATTGAATGTTTAGATGGCCAATTAATAACAAAGGAATTTATTGCTAAAGCAACTATAAGTGATGGAAATCTTGTTTCTAATACAGAGACTGATATACTTAAAATAGTTGCTGTAAATCGGTATGAAGACCAAGAACCAGCCGTTGCGTTTATCAAAAACTTTGGATTAAAAGAAGGAGCTATAGCCTCGTCTGTAGGTCATGATTCTCATAATATTATTGCTGTTGGTGAATCTGATGAAGCCATTTGTAAAGCGGTAAATTTACTTATAGAACATAAAGGTGGCATCTGTGCTGTTAGCCCTACTGAACAAAAGGTGGTTGCACTTCCTGTTGCTGGAATTATGAGTGATAAAAATGCTGAAACTATTGGTAAGGCTTACTCTGATTTAGATAATATGGCAAAGCGATTAGGAAGTACCTTGCATGCACCCTATATGAGCCTATCGTTTATGGCATTATTGGTTATTCCAGAATTAAAATTAAGCGATAAAGGCTTATTTAATGGAAAAACCTTTCAATTTACAACTGTAGAAGTATTATAAATGCCAATTATTGACGCTACATATCAACCACCATTTTGGGCTAAAACAAGTTTTGTGTCTACGGTGTTTTCTGGATTAGCCAGAAGCGTAAAAGGAGTGAACCAAACTAGAGAACGGATTTCACTACCAGATAGTGATTTTATAGATTTGGATTGGAGTTATGCCCAGAATCCATCTAAGGAGTTGATTATTTTATTACATGGCCTAGAAGGTCACGCACAGCGCCCATACATTACGGGTACTGCTAAATTCTTTAATGATAATGGAATCGATGCTTGTGCCGTTAATTTTAGGGGATGCAGTGGTGAACCCAACGCTCTATATCGTAGCTATCATTCTGGTGCTACCGAAGATCTTGAAGCTGTGGTAAATCATATTCTATTAAAATCTAAATATGAGGCGATTTATATTAAAGGGATTAGTCTTGGAGCTAACATGATTTTGAAATATTTAGGCGAACGCGATACTGTGCCAAAGGAAATTAAGGCAGCAATAGCAATTTCAGCACCTTGTGATTTAAAAGGTTCTTGTGATGAATTACACAGCTTAAAGAATAAACATTATGCGATAAGATTCCTTGGTCACCTTAAGAAAAAATTAGCGCCAAAATTACAGCAATTCCCTGAGCAATTGAGTATTAGCGATTTTAATTCTATTAAAAGGTTGATTGATTTTGACCAAGTGTATACGTCAAGAGCACATGGTTTTGCGGATGCCTTTGATTATTATGACAAGGCGAGTTGTTTACAATTCTTACCCAACATCAAAGTACCAACTTTAATCATCAATGCTTTAAACGATTCCTTTTTATCGGCAAGCTGTTATCCAGTAAAAGTAGCTAAAGAAAATCCAAATCTCTTTTTGGAAATGCCAAAATATGGTGGTCACGTTGGTTTTATAGATAAAAAGAATATCTATTATAACGAACGGCGTGCTTTGGTATTTATTAAAGAATTATAATTTCTTAGTTTAGATTAAAGTAATAAATTGAGTTTTTTCTGATAAAAAGACTATTTAATTTAAGGAGTGCTGTCTTTAAGACTAAGTAAATCAACATTAATTCGTAGATTTAAATAAATTAATGATCAATGCTCAAAAAAGTTTTCGCCTCAGCTGTTTTTGGTGTAGAAGCTTCAACGGTTACTGTTGAAGTTAATGTAGATAGAGGCATAGGCTATCACTTAGTCGGACTTCCAGATAATGCAATAAAAGAGAGTAACTATCGCATTGCAGCAGCCCTTCAGAATAATAATTATAGAATTCCTGGAAAGAAAATAACCATAAATATGGCACCAGCCGATTTAAGGAAAGAAGGTTCGGCCTATGATTTAACGCTTGCAATAGGAATTCTTGCTGCATCTGACCAAATTAAAGCTGAAGATCTAGATGATTATTTAATAATGGGAGAGCTATCACTCGATGGGAGTTTACAACCAATTAAAGGTGCATTGCCCATAGCAGTTAAGGCAAGAGAAGAAGGGTTTAAAGGATTTATTCTTCCAAAGCAAAATGCAAAGGAGGCGGCTATTGTAAACGACTTAAAAGTATATGGAATAGATAATATTACTGAAGTAATTAATCATTTTGATAAGGGAAAATTAATAGAGCCAACCATTATAAATACAAGAGAAGAATTTTACAAAAATTTAGATTTCCCTGAATTTGACTTTGCGGATGTAAAAGGTCAAGAAAGCATTAAACGATGTATGGAGATTGCAGCTGCAGGAGGTCATAATATAATTCTTATTGGCCCTCCTGGTTCAGGAAAAACTATGTTGGCGAAACGTCTACCGAGTATTTTACCACCCATGACTTTGCATGAAGCACTAGAAACTACGAAGATTCACTCTGTTGTAGGGAGAGTAAAGGATAATACTGGATTAATGGCGCAACGTCCTTTTCGAAGTCCACATCATACCATAAGTGATGTTGCCCTAGTAGGTGGTGGTACATATCCCCAGCCTGGTGAGATATCTCTATCGCATAACGGTGTTTTGTTTTTGGATGAATTACCTGAATTTAAAAGGAGTGTTTTAGAAGTTATGAGACAGCCTTTAGAGGATAGAGAGGTTACTATAAGCCGAGCAAAATTTACAGTAACATATCCTTCATCCTTTATGTTGGTGGCCAGTATGAATCCAAGTCCTGGGGGGTATTTCAATGATCCAAATGCTCCAGTAACTTCAAGTCCAGCTGAAATGCAGCGCTATTTAAGTAAAATTTCTGGTCCTCTTTTAGATCGTATAGACATTCATATAGAAGTTACACCTGTACCTTTTGAAAAGCTTTCTGATGATAGGAATGGTGAAACTTCAGTTGAAATAAGAAAACGTGTAACTGATGCTCGAGAATTACAAACGCAACGTTTTAAAGATTTAGAGAATGTGCATTATAATGCGCAGATGAATACAAAACAAATACGTGAGCATTGTAAATTAGATGAGCAATCTCTGCAACTGCTTAAATCTGCAATGGCGCGGTTAAACTTATCTGCGAGAGCTTATGATAGAATTCTTAAAGTTGCAAGAACCATTGCAGATTTGGAGTACTCAGAAAAGGTTTCAGGTAATCATATAAGTGAGGCTATACAATATCGAAGTTTGGATAGAGAAGGGTGGTTGGGATAACTTATACCAAGATCTAGTTATTTAGATCTTAAAAAGTTAAATGTATTTTTTTGAAAAACCCGCAGTTTAGAATAATTAATTTTCTTTGTTGTTGCTAATAAATGGCTATTACCAAAACCAAAATATAAACCGACAATAAGCAATTTCACATGTGATGAAAAATTGATTTTTTCCCTGAGTTTAACAATGCGTTTGCTCAAGTGTCCCTAATGATAAAAATGAATTAGTAAGGAAGAGTAATACCAATGAAAAACCATAATAATATATCTTCCCAATGTGGTGAAATGCTATAACGATTAAGAACCCAATCCATAAATTGCAGAAAGGTCCAAGCGGCAATTAAGTAAGCATCTAAGAATTTTAAAGTTTTAATCCATTTCTTTATAAAATCAGCGGGTATTGAAATTAATCCATGGCTAACAGATTTGTCGTAAAATTTAAATTAGCGATAAGTAGTATTCTCAGTTTTTCAAGTCTAAGCACTTAAAACTTAGTTAAAACTACATTTTAACGTATTTTTACTTAGACGATTAACTCAGTATTATGAAATACCACTTGCTAATATTTTTTTTAATCCTGTTTTTAGGATGCAGTGAGACCGCAGAAACAACATCAAAAGGTGGTATGATTCTAGAACAGGTCACCATCCCAAAACTGAGCCTAGAAGAAGCCAACCGACTGGCAGAATTACCTTTGGCTTGTGTTGGTGTAGAGTATCCTAATAAATTGGGTCAAACCATTGGTGGTGATGAAGATTTACAATCTCCAAGAGCATTACATCCGTCGTTTTACGGTTGTTTTGATTGGCATTCTGCTGTTCATGGTCATTGGAGTATGGTGAGTTTATTGCGACAGTTTCCAAAACTCAATAAGGCTAATGAAATGCGAGAGTGGTTAACTAAGCACATTAATAAAGCCAATATTACTCAAGAGATTGCCTATTTTAATGGTAAGTATAATAGGTCCTACGAACGAACGTATGGCTGGGCGTGGCTACTTAAATTAGCAGAAGAATTACATAAATGGGACGATCCTTTAGCGCGCCAATTACAATTGGATTTACAACCTTTAACGGATGTAATTATATCTCGATATCTGGAGTTTTTACCAAAACTTAATTATCCTATTCGCGTTGGTGAGCATCCTAACACTGCTTTTGGGTT
>NZ_JABSST010000060.1 GCF_013213975.1 Winogradskyella sp. | reverse complement strand
TATTTCATATAACAATTCTTGTTCAGATAAAGAACCTAAAGCTGGAGTATTTCCATTACCGTTTCTTAAAGCACGTAATTCATTTACTAAACCTAATGCTGTTTCGCTAGAAGAACCTCCCCTAAATATTGCTTCGGCTTTCATTAAATGAGCGTCCGCATATCTGAAGAAAATTTCATGCTCTGTAAATCCACCATAACGCGGATTATACTTCATTACTCTAATACCAGTGACTTCATTATTGTTCACTAAACTTGCTTGACCAGTTGCAGCATCAGTAAATTCTCTTGTAAATGCTAAAGGTGCACCGGCTCTATCCTCTAATGGAGAACCATCTATATCATATTGTTGACCAATTAAGAAACCAAAACCAACATTTGAACCTTCAGTTCCAGCATTGTCCCCTGATGATGGTACACCACCACGTCTTTCTTCTTGACCATCAATAGCAGTGGATCCATCAGCTGCATATCTATTATTATTTGCATCACCTTCAAATAAATCATAATATTCTGCTAAAGTTGAGAACCCATTCCAACCTCCTCCACCAGCTGTGGTTGAGTTATAATGTAAGCCATTAAATATTCTGTTACCAACACCCGTATTAACATACCATATAGTTTCAGTATCAGCATCACTTCTAAAAATATCGAAATAGCCAGCTTGCAAACCAAAACCAGCCGCTGCAATTTCATCAACTAAATTAACAACTCTTGTCATATCAGTTGCCTCAGGAGAAGAATTAGTGTAAACATGCTTATTTAAAAGTAGTTTTGCTAACAAGTATTTAGCAGCTTCCTGCGTACCTCTTACATTGTCCCCACCTGCTGTTGCACTTGGCAACCCTGAAATAGCAGCTAACAAGTCTGCTTCAATAAAGCTAACTGCATCTGCACCTGTAAAAACTTCTGGATCTATTGTTGGATCTAGTGAAGTATCTCTAAAAGGAACTTGACCAAAGTTATCCAAAATCATGTACATCCCTAATGCTCTTAAAAAATGAGCTTGTGCAGCTGTTGTTGCATCCGGAGTTGATCTAGAATCTAAAATCTCGCTACCACCTAGCTGTAATTGATTCCATTGATTCCAAACATTTGTAATAAACGCATGATCAGGCGTCCATGAATGCTGATGTAATTGTCTCCAAATACCATTATCACCCCAGTCAGAACCTCTTGTAGGAATCAGTAAAGCGTCGGTAGTTACCTCACTTAAAGCAAAGGTATTAGCCTGATCACCAACGTAGCCTCTAATGTTATTATACATACCGTCTATTTGAGAAGACGTTTCCCCTTGATCTAACCCGTTAAACGCAGGTTCCAAGGTCGATGTTCCCGTCGAACTAATTTCTAAATCTGTACAAGCAGTTATGAAAATCATAAGAGCGACGACAGACAGTGTCTTACTTATTTTCTTTAATGTGTTTTTTCTCATAGTATTTATTTTTTAAAAAGTTGCATTAATACCTAAACTAAATGTTCTAGGTCTTGGAAATGACGTGTAATCTATTCCGGCACTAGGAATTCCATTAGCAAAAGCACCCGTGTTTGTTGAAACTTCAGGATCTAAACCGCTATAATCTGTAATCAAGAATACGTTCTGACCACTAAGTGTAAGTCTGAATGAATCAAGAGCACTATCCTCGCCTAATGTAAAGTTATAACCAACAGATAATGACTGTAATCTTACAAAATCACCTTTCTCCAAATATAAAGTAGAAACTTCTTGTGAAAGTAGGCCTAATGATTCTGAAGATCCGTTTCTTGATGTTTCGAAAGTTGGTCTATTTAAGAAAGCGTTCGCAGTGTTGTTATAGACATAAAACCCAAATTGACCTGTAAAATATGCACTTGCATCCCAATTACCTTTTCTAAAATTTAAAGATAAACCAGCATTTATATCTGGTAATGCACTTTTACCAACGAAATCTTTGTCATCAGCTGAAAAGTCAGGAACACCATCTGTTTCGGAATACTCAGCCATGTAGTAAGCGAACAAAGGCTGACCTTCTGCTATTCTTTGAGCAAACGCTCCTGTAAGCCCAGGACCATTTAATGGACCTAAATCTGCTGTAAAGCCTGGTTGTAAATCTTTGACCACATTGTCGTTGTATGAAATATTAAAATCTGCTGAAAATACAGTATCGTCAGAATTAATAAAATCATAACCTATAGTAAATTCAACACCTTGATTAACAACAATACCATCTTCTAAATTTTTAAATACAAAAGGTTGTTGTGCTGGCGCCGCAGCTGGACTTAAAAATAATAAATCACTCGTCTCTTTTCTATAAAAATCTATCGTACCTCTAAAACGATCATCGTTAAATCCAAAATCTAAACCTATATTGTAATCTGCAGTAGTTTCCCATTTTAAAGTAGGACTTGGTGTAGCAGAAGCTCCTGAACCTGGTCTTACCACAGTACCATCATTTGATATACCAGGACCTTGTAAAGACCGTGTAAAAAATGCATCAGCTGCAGCTAATCCAGATTGATTACCAACAACACCAGCACCTAATCTTAATTTTAGTGTAGATACATTGTCTCCAATAAAATCTTCTTCACTTATTTTCCATGCAAAAGCTGCAGATGGGAAATAACCATATCGCTCTGATTCACTAAATTTCGATGAACCGTCAGCTCTAAATGTAGCCGTTAATAAAAACTTATCTTTATATGTTAAATTAACTCTTCCAAAGAAAGATTGTAATTCCTCTGGGAAATTTTCAAATCTAGAATACCAAAGTGACTGGTATCTACCGCTAACGCCAGCTGGTAAGACTGCTGTATTACTAATATCTGGGGCTTCATTAACCCAACTTCCATTTTGATCATAACCGTACTGAATGTAAGTTGAACCAGACAATGCATTATTTATTGAATTGACTGAGTTTTCTAACACATCATTCATTTCCTCTAAACCAGCATTCCCAATACCCCAACCTTGCGCATTAAATCCTTCTCTTTGGAAATCTTGAAAAGAATAACCAACAAGTGCATTTAAAGTAAAGTCGTCCGATAATGCCTTATTATAATTTAATGTTGCTTCGAGTAATTTACTTGTAGCTTCTAATTCATTCCTAGACGCTTGACCAAAGTCAGTAATACGACCACTATTATTGTAGTTAGCCGAAACTGCAGAAGTCGCGACTGCATCAGACTTGTCGTAACCTAAATTTACTTTAGCCGAAAGTTCATTAGTAAAGCTATACTCTAATGAACCGTTTAGTAAGTAACGTGTGGTTTGGCCTTCACCTAAGAAGTTATCTAAAATATTTCTTGGGTTAAGTCTATTACCTGCTACAAAGAAATTTGGATCATTCGGCCATGTTGGAGGTGCTGAATATGCAGCACCAATTAAATTACCACTTGCACCAGACTGACCACTAATTTGTGGAGTCTCGTCATTCACTCTTGAAGCTGACAATTGTAAATTCACGGTTAATTTTTCGTCAAAAAATCTGTGCGACGCATTTAATCTTCCAGTAATACGTTCCTGTGAAGAATTTTCGACAACACCTTGTTGATTAGTATATGAAAAAGTACCTCTAATATTTCCATTGCCATAATTTTTAGAATAAGCCAAGTTATTATCGATAGAAATAGCACCTCTTGTAATTACATCTTGCCAATCTGTATCACCTCCAGCATCATCAAAAGAAGGAACTGGATTTCCTGTAACGGCCAATTGCTGTGCTCTATACTCACTTGCATTAAACAGATCATATTCATTAGCTGGTGAAGAATGACTAATATTTGTAGTAAACTCAAACTTACCTTCTCGACCAGATCTTCCATTCTTTGTTGTTATAATAACAACACCATTTGCTGCTCTAGACCCATAAATAGCTGTTGCAGAAGCATCTTTCAAAATAGAAATACTTTCAATATCATTTGGATTTAAGAAACTTAAAGGGTTTCTAGCTGTATCCCCACCGTCAACAATACCACCAGCAGCAGGCGTAGTTCCTTGCGTTGGTAGTGGGATTCCATCAACGACAAACAAAGGATTATTATTAGAACGAATAGAATTAGAACCTCTAATTCTAAATGCTATACCCGCCCCAGGTTCACCACTAGATTGTGTCATTTGAACACCCGCTGTTTTTCCTTGAATTAATTGTTCTGGAGATGAAATCACACCGGAATTAAAATCTTTAGATGATACCGCTGCTACAGCACCTGTAGCGTCCTGAACGGTTGTGCTTCCATAACCTATTACAACAACTTCTTCTAAAGCCGCAGCATCCTCAACTAAAGTGACATTAATGGCAGTTTGACCATTCACAGCAATTTCTTGAGTTTTAAATCCAAGAGAACTAAAAACAATAATTGCATCAGAAGCGACATTATTTAAAGTATACTTTCCATCGAAGTCAGTTTGAGTACCATTTGTAGTTCCTTTTACGATTACATTAACGCCAGGCATGGGGCCTGTTACGTCTGATACTGTACCTGTTACAGTTTGGGAATAAATAGCTCCCCCTAAAATAAAGAAAAAGCTAAATAATGCTTTCCTCAATAATTTTTGTGTCATATTCAGTCAGTTTAGTTAAAATTTAGTGTTATGAATTTACCAATTTAATGTTAATTAAATGTAAAAATAATATCTAAAAATCACTTTTTTTTCGAAAATGGCAAAAAAAACCCAAAAAAAATCTTAAAAAAAACTACGAAAACCTTTTCGTAAATTGCGTAATTAAACGATTTGAAGGAATTTTACTAACAATTATGCTAAAACAAAAATCTTAGTTGATTTTTGTTTATGTCATCAAACATCAACTATTTATAATTTAGATACTTACGATTAACCCATTTTTTTTTAAACTTTAATGACCAAAACTACGTTAAAAGAAATTGCTGATATTTTAGACCTATCGATTTCAACGGTTTCTAAAGCACTTAAAGGCTATCCAGATGTAAGTCAACAAACTAAAAAACGAGTTCTTGAACTCACGGAAAGCCTAAGTTACACACCTAATACATTTGCACAAAGCCTTAGAAGTAGAACTTCAAAAACCATAGGTGTTATAATTCCGGCAATGGTGCACTATTTTTTCTCTAATATTATTGACGCTATATTAAGAGAAGCTGAAAGTAGAGATTATATGGTCATATTAATGCAATCAAATGAAGATGCTCAGCTAGAAAAAAAACAAGTTGACTTATTGTTAAAGAAAGGTGTAGATGGAATTTTAATGTCCTTATCTAATAAGACACATAATTTTGAACATTTGCAAAAAATTATTGATTATAATATTCCTTTGGTGTTGTTTGATAAAATTGCTAAACTCGTCCCATGTTCAAAAGTAACTATTGATGATATTAAAGCATCCTATGATGCAGTGCAATTTCTAATTAATAAAGGACACCAACGTATCGCCTATTTTAGAGGAGATTTAAATCCTCAAAATTCTATCGATCGTTTTCTAGGATATAAAAAAGCCTTAGAAGACAATGATATTGCATTTGATCCTTCATTAGTATACCTATGTCCTGATGCAGATTTTAAAGATGGTTATACCGCAGCAGAAAAACTTATCAATGATCATGGTACTAGTATCGATGCAGTACACAGCATCACAGATCTTACTGCCATAGGGGCAATTAATTACTTCAATAAGAAAAACATAAGAATCCCTGAGGATATAGCAGTATTAGGATTTAGCAATTGGTTTATGTCTTCTATTATTACACCAACCTTATCGTCAGTTGAACAAAACGCCGGTAAAATGGGTGAAGAATCCATTCGTATCCTGTTTGATGAAATGGATTCAAAACAAAAGGGCATGACAATCAAACATCAAAAAATTGTTATAGATACTCAACTTGTCCTTAGAAACTCATGTTAGGACATTATTTTGATAACGGCTTTTTCTTCTAATATTGGATTAGCCCCTTTTTTGGATACCACTAAAGCACTACACCTTCAGAACTAAGTGTTACGCATACCTGTTGCGTATTGGTTTTTTTTGAGATAAACTCTATATTTTCAATTAATAAATGGGTGCCAGAATCAAGTATATCGGAAAGTTTTAGTAGCTCTTCGTCATTAAACTTAATGAGATGCGTTTCATATAAAGAACAATAACTTATCTGTCGTATAATATGGTGACCTTAAATTACTATCAAAAACTTTGAAAGCTGTGTAGTTTAAAATATGGTTAAACGTTTGATAAAATATTGACATTCTTGCAACAAGATAGCCAAATATAAACGCATGACATGATTCTACAACATATAGCATAGCCTCATTAACCTCAATAAAATCCTACGCGCAGGGCATTTCTACGCTATAACTTGCAGAACCGTTTTCATCCAAATGAACTTTAACAAGACTTGTTAGTTGATTTGCAATTACCTGTATTAACGAGGTGTCAATATTTGAGTCGTTTATATCGTCTAAAATTTCTTGACCATTTTTGTCCTTACCAACAGCATTTATCATTGAAACGGCATTACCATGAGACTGAAAACATGGGCAACATTTTACGGAGCACCCCAATTTTCTTTTAAGCAGTAAATACATCCAATAGTTCTTTTCAAAAACACACCACCTTAAACATAGTTCGCCTATTTTCGTTTGTTAATTTTTTACTCAATTCTTCCAAACGAATTTTCTTAGTCTCTAGAGCCGCAGAAATTACAACCGATAATTGAAATACCATCATAATTGCAAATACCATGCAAGCAGTACCTGTTCCCTATCAGGAATGGCATAGAACAAAACGTCCAATATTACCAAAAACTTGGAAATCACTAACAAGCACTGGTGTAGATTCAGCTAAGAAAACCTAAGTTCTTAATTAAATGCGCTAATCTATAAAATCAAAAAAGCTTCAGTATTTACTGAAGCTTTTTTTGTACAGGCGGCGAGACTCGAACTCGCACACCTCGCGGCACTAGATCCTAAGTCTAGCGTGTCTACCAATTCCACCACGCCTGCAAAAGGATTGCAAATATAAACAATACTTTATAATTTCAAACCCCATTCAAATAAGAATTATTGGTCTTTGTTTTTCTTATTTTTGTTAGAAATCTAAAGGACTTATGCAAAATATAAACTCATATATCAACGAACATAAACAACGCTTTTTAGATGAACTTATAGCATTATTAAAAATTCCATCTATAAGTGCTGATTCTGCTTTTAAAGCAGATGTTCTTAATGCCGCCGAAGCCATCAAAACAAGTCTTAAAGATGCTGGTTGTGAACATGTTGAAATATGCGAAACAGACGGTTATCCAATCGTTTATGGTGAAAAAATAATTGACAAAAACTTACCGACTGTTTTAGTATATGGACATTACGATGTACAACCACCAGACCCCTTAGATTTGTGGAATTCTCCACCATTTGAACCTGTTATCCAGTCTACAGAACTGCATCCAGAGGGTGCTATTTTCGGGCGTGGTGCTTGTGATGATAAAGGTCAGATGTACATGCATGTAAAAGCATTGGAATACATGACCAAAAACAATGCCTTGCCTTGCAATGTTAAGTTTATGATTGAAGGTGAAGAAGAAGTTGGTAGTGAGAACCTGGGCATTTTTGTTGCCAATAATAGAGAAAAATTAGAAAACGATGTTATTCTGATTTCTGATACTGGAATGATTGCTAAAGATGTACCATCAATTACAACAGGATTACGAGGCTTAAGCTATGTTGAAGTTGAAATTACAGGACCTAATCGTGACTTACACTCGGGATTATATGGTGGTGCCGTTGCTAATCCAATTAATGTACTTACCAAAATGATTGCATCGCTTCACGATGAGAATAAGTATATTACAATACCAGGATTTTACGATAAAGTAGAAAATTTATCTGATGGTGAACGTGCTGAAATGGCAAAGGCGCCATTTTCTTTAGATAACTACAAAAAGGCACTAGATATTGATGCTGTTTATGGTGAAGAAGGATATACCACCAACGAACGTAATTCTATTAGGCCAACATTAGATGTTAATGGTATTTGGGGAGGCTATACTGGAGAAGGAGCTAAAACTGTAATTGCCAGTAAGGCTTATGCAAAAATCTCTATGCGCTTGGTACCACATCAAGATTGGGAGGAGGTAACCGAATTATTTAAATCGCATTTTGAAAGTATTGCGCCTGCTGGAGTCAAAGTAAAAGTGACACCGCATCATGGTGGCCAAGGCTATGTGACACCTATCGATAGCATTGGATACAAAGCAGCTTCAAAAGCCTATGAACAAACTTTTGGCAAAACACCAATTCCTCAGCGTAGTGGAGGAAGTATTCCTATTGTATCTCTTTTTGAAAAAGAACTTAATAGTAAAACCATTTTAATGGGATTTGGTTTGGATAGCGATGCTATTCATTCCCCAAATGAACACTTTGGAATTTGGAATTATCTAAAAGGTATAGAAACCATTCCATGGTTTTACAAGTATTTTACGGAACTTAAAGAATAATACTTATTCTTTTACAATTTTAATTGTAGAGGATTTAGTCTGTGATGCTATTTCAACAAAGTAAATACCTGAAGTCAGATCATTAACATCGATTTCTAGGTAATCTTTTTTGGTCTTAAGTGTTCTTAATTTTTTACCCGAAATATCATTTAAAGTTATATGAAGACTTAATCTAGATTGGTTTTCAATCTTTAAAATATGTGTCACTGGATTAGGATAAACCCTAATGTCATTGGGATTGAATTCTTCGGTTGATAACACCGAAAAGCTTACACAAATACTGCGTTCAACACAACTTCCATTACTTACTTCAACAGCATAGTTACCTGATGTTACTGGTGTAAACGTTTGATTAGTTTCACCATTAATAGGTGTATTAGTATCGCAATTAATCCATTGGTAAGATCCTGACGTTTCATTTGATGCTAATTCTGTTGGAGACTGTGTCAAGGTATTATCTAAACTTAGTAATCCTGCCTTAGTTGCAAAATAACCAGTAACTAGCTTAGTTAGTTCTGTCATGTACTGAAAATCAATATCATCTACCCGATCACCAGATGTATGATAATCTGGTGTTTGATCATTAGTCTCCCAAGACTCACCAACTAAAACCGCCGAATAGCCTTGGTTCCAAAAACGAGAATGATCACTAGCTGTAGTTCCAGGATTAACAACTATAACATTTAAATTAAAGGTATAGGTGTTTAAAATACTAATAAGATCATCCTTAATTCCAATTGAATTGGCAATATTTCTAACATCAATATCAAATTCATTATCGCCAGCAGTTCCAGGCGCATCACCATCATAACCAATCATATCCATGTTTATAACTCCAAGAATATTGTCTCTGGTATTACCATTAGTTTCATCCACAGCCTCTGAAGCATAAAAATTAGCGCCACGCAAACCTATTTCTTCTTCATCCCATAGTGCATAAATAATGGTATTATCCGTACATTGTGTAGACATAATTCTAGCAATTTCAATAACTGCAGCGACACCAGTGGCATTATCGTCTGCACAATACGTGGTTACCGAATCGTAATGAGCACAAACCAAATAAATATTATCAGGATTGGTTTGACCTAATTGTGTGGCAATGACATTCTTTCCGGACGTATTGAAATTTTGAAACTCAACCGTAAGATTTGGAAATGCTTCTAATCGTTCTTTAATAAAGTCTGCAGCCAAGTCATTATTATTATATACACGACTCGTTATGGTCTGTAAACTACCATTAATCATGGTAGCTTGCTCACCGGATAATTCAGAAACAGCAAGCTGTAAATTAGCATTACTTACCTGATTCATAAGATCTTGGATGGACTGACTATAAACCAATTGGCTTAACCCAAAAACAAAATAAATGACCGTAAAAATGCGCTTCATATAAACTAATTTTCTTCTTCAATTAGAACAAATATAGGGATTTGTAAATGTGCTTTAGTTTTAAATTTTGATTTTAAAATAATTTATTCTACATTTGTAGAGTTAATTCTAATATTGTAGAACATGCAACTTTCCAAAACAGAAGAACAATTAATGCAATACCTCTGGAAACTTAATAAAGCTTTCATGAAAGATATTTTAGAAGCATATCCAGAGCCTAAACCAGCAACAACGACAATAGCAACATTATTAAAGCGTATGATTGGCAAAGGGTTTGTTGCTTACAAAACCTATGGGAAGTCAAGAGAGTATTATCCCTTAGTAAAAAAGGAAGATTACTTCTCTAAGCATGTTAATGGTCTTATTAAAACCTTTTTTAATGACAGTGCCTCACAGTTTGCTTCATTTTTTACGCGTAAAACTGATTTAACGAAAGAAGAATTGGAAGCTTTAAAAGCTATTATTGATCAAGAAATAAAAAATAAGTAATCATGGCTATGTATTTATTAAAATTTTCGGCTTGCTTGTTAGCACTCTGGGTGCTTTACGTGTTGTTTTTAGAGCGCCAAAAGATGCATCGATTTAAGCGTTTTTATTTATTAGGATCCTTTGTGATGGCCTTGATTATTCCAATGTTTACTATTACCGAATACATAGAACCCGTTGTTAAAAATTTTGAAATCACGCCATTATACCTTCCTATTGAGGCTTCTGTTATTGAGCCTGTTACAGAAGAAAATCCAATTGTTGATTTGACAACAGTACTATGGTTAATCTATGGTTTGGGCGTTGCAGTTTTTAGCATACGCTTTGTTATGAATCTTAGAAGACTCTACAATAGTATTTCTAAAAATTCTAAGATTCAAAACAAGAATTTTATTTATATACTTTTAAACAAATACCGCATTCCACATTCGTTTTTCAGTTATATTTTTCTTCATAAAACAGCTTATCAAAGTAACGAAATCCCTCAAGAAGTTTTGTTACATGAGGAAACACATGCTAAACAACTGCATAGTTTAGATATTTTAGTAATTGAACTATTACAAATTGTTATGTGGTTTCATCCTTTAGTATATCTATTAAAGCATCACATTAAATTAAATCACGAATTTTTAGCCGATGAAGCTGTCCTTAATGAAGGAGTGGACTCGTCTAGTTATCAAACTATTTTATTACAATTTTCAACAAACACTCAAGACTATCAACTCTCGAGTGCCATTAATTATTCATTAATCAAAAAACGATTTACAGTTATGAAAACACAAACCTCAAAAACACGAATCTGGTTGAGTAGTTTATTACTATTACCTGTCTGCGCTATCTTATTTTACAGCTTTGCGGAACGCGAATACGTACAAAAAGAAACTAATGATTCTATTGATGCTATTGCAGAAGAATTAAAGGAAGCTAATAAACTCGATCTAAATTATGTTGATGGTGCCTCAGCAGCATTAATGAATGAATACAAAGCATTTTTAAAATCCTACAATGACACTAAGGTCATTTATAATGAAAAATATGAACGTGCTAGAATCATTTATGATGACATCATGTCTGACAGCCAACGTGCATCCGTAGATAAATATCCTGATCGTATGATACCAAAACCAAATTTGTCTAAAACCAAACCTAGAAAACCAACTGAAGCACAATTAGAAGACTTTAAAGATGCCAGTAAATATGCTATTTGGATAGATGGCGAGCATGTTAGTAATGCTGTGCTAAACACCTATAACGTCAATGATTTTGTACATGTTACCGGTTCCATTGTTCATAAAAATGCACGTAGTGACAAGTTTCCGCAACCTAATCAGTATCATTTATATACCGAAAAAGGATTTAAGTTTGTCTATCAGGATTCGCAATTACGTAAATATAAAAAAGTAACTCAGACGTATTCTAATGCTATACAAACCTATCTAAAAGGATCACAGACAGACAATTCTGAGCTACGAATTTTAAAAGCAAAAGCAGATAAAATCTATAAGTCTTTCTCTAAAGAAGAGATTAAAAAAAATAATATTTTACCTCCTCCACCAGTACCAGCTGAAAAAAAAATAACTTCTCAAAATCGTAACTCAAAGGGTGGTCCTAACGTTGGGGATGTTCAAAACGTATATAACCCTTCATTTTCAGAATATATCATTGAGATGGAACAACTTGGCGCTTCATTCTATTTAGATGATAAAAAAATCTCATCCAAAAAGGCAAGAACTATTGCTCAAGGCAATTTGGGACAATGCACTGAAATGATAACTCAAAAAGATGATAATGGAAATTATTTGGTGAAACTATCAGTAACTGATTCAAAAAATTATCAAGGAAAAGTTACAAAAGAAGAGATGGCTGGTTATAACGCATGGGCTAAAAAGATTCATTCCGAAAGCAAGAAACTATCTGGAGATGCCACTTGGTATCCCCCAATTAATGAAGAAGGTTTTAAAAAGTTTACAAAGGTCTACAACCGAATGTCGGCTCAACAGAAAAGTCAAGCTGAAACCTATCCTTTTCCAGGACTTGATGGAAATACGAATAAGCAACAGCAAACCAAACTACCACCACCTCCACCTCCTATTCCAGAAAACGCAAGTGCTGAACAGCGTAAAAAAATGCAGAACACTATAAACGATTACGAGGCAAAGTACAACAGAAAAGCACATACAGCTAGGAATTTAAAAACTGGTGACACTTATAGTATCATAGCTAATGATGAACCCTATGATACCAAAAGAGTACAAGAAAAAGCCACTAAAAAACAGATCGCTGAATATAATGCTTGGGCTAAGGAAATAAATGACAAAAACAAAGCAGCAAAAGCCAATAAAAGTAACGAGTACGCAATAATAAAATTAAAAGAAGTGAACTATTATAAAGCAATTTATGATAAAATGACAGATGCCCAACGTAGAAATGCACAGCCATTCCCGGATGCACCACCACCGCCTAAGCCCCATCCTGGATACGATAAAAAAACAAAAAAAGGTCTAAAGGCCCTTAATATTCAAAAAACTGAGAACAGTAAAAAAGAGAAAAAAAGTGAATCTGAAAGCAAGGAACCCAAATCTAACAGTCCTTGGAAAATAAGTGCTGGAGTAACTGCTGTAGAGTATATTGCTAGCAACAATAATTCTTATGATTTAGGGGTTACCGAATACAAAAGCTCAGACCCGACTGTTGCGTTCAATCGTTCAAATAAAAAGACATCTGACGATTATATAATCAGATCCATTATTCTTAAAGCGAGTAAAAAACAAACCAAAGCTTTAGAGTATGTCCTCAACGGTAAGACCACCAGTGCAATAGTCATTGAAAAATATATTAAGGACCAACCTGAATCAGATGTTAGCTTTAGATCAGGAAAAACAACAAACACCTTGTCTTTTTCAGATAAAAAAGGTGACAAGATGACTCTAGCCCAATTGCAAAAGTTGTATTCATCTTTATTTATGACCTACGACAAAGAACCTAACAAAATAATTGCCACACCGGTTAAAACATAATCAAATACTCAACTAAAAGTACTGCCAAAAAACCATGTTAATGGTAATGAACTGATAAATCCAAAAATCTCAATAACAAAAACAGAATTAATGAAATTTAAGTTAACCTTGTCTAATGGAACAGTTAGTAATTTTAAACTTAAAATTCCTGGTATAAAAACCGATCTAATAAAAGGCAATACCATTTCTAGCACAAGTATTAAGAATCTTGAAATTTTTAATGAAGGGACCATTGCTATTTTTGATATAAAAGATGATAAAAACAATAAGCTCCCTCCAATTATCATTGAATTAAAAACGTAAATCTTTAATCTAAAATTTAAATAGCCTTCTCAAAGAGGCTTTTTTTAGCTGAAAATGTAACAAAACCTATGCTTAAGCGTTCTAATAGTCAATCAATCAAAAAACGCCTAATCATGCTAAAGCAATTCTTTATTCTATGTTCTGGTGCGGATACTGATATTTTAAATGATTGTTCGATTGGAGAACAAAATAAATATGCAGGTATTGGTGCTACCGTTTTCTTTACAGCCTTAATGGCAACTATAGCGTCCAGCTACGCTTTATACACTGTATTTGATAATCTTTATACAGCTGTCTTTTTTGGAGTTATTTGGGGATTACTCATATTTAACCTAGATCGTTATATTGTTTCTACCATTAAGAAAAGAGATAATATTCTTGACGAATTATTACAAGCCATGCCTCGTATTCTCTTGGCAGTTATCATTGCTGTTGTTATTTCAAAACCCTTAGAACTTAAAATTTTCGAAAAGGAAATCAATCAGGTCTTATTAGAACAAAAGAATGACTTAACCCTTGCCAATCAAAACCAGATTGCGCAACAGTTCAATCCAAAAATTACGGATTTAGAAAGTCAAATCTTAGGACTACAATCTCAAATCGACACCAAAGAAGCTGAAGTTAATGCGCTTTATGACACTTATATTACAGAAGCTGAAGGTACCACTGGCACTATGAAATTAGGAAAAGGTCCTGTTTACAAAGAAAAACGTGAAAAGCATGATGCGGCACGCGCAGAATTGCAACAGCTCAAAACAGACAACAAGGCAAAAATAACAGCTTTAGAAAATGAAATTATAGCACTTCAAGGAAATTATAAAGCTAATGTGGCCGAGTCTCAACCTGTCATCGATAATTTTGATGGTCTAATGGCACGTGTTAATGCCTTAGGGAAACTACCTTGGTTACCGTCATTTTTTATCTTTCTACTTTTTCTAGCAATTGAAACTTCACCAATCATAGCCAAATTATTATCACCTAAAGGTACGTATGACTATAAATTGCAAGATCAAGAAACAGTTGTTAAAAGTTGGACAGAACAACAAATGGCAGAGCGTAAACTATTACTGCAAACCGATAACGATATTAACAACAAGGTCTACATGGAAATTGCCGACGAGGAAGAAGTAATAAACTATAAACGCAAAAAAGCGAGAGAGCTAATGCAGCACCAAGCAGATGCCTTTTTAAAAAAGCAGAAGGGTATTCTTTAGTTATTAGTTCTTATTTTTAAGATTGAAACAAAATTCAATCTTATGAAAACCATTTTCAAAGTATTTCTACTGGTATTAGTTACGAGCTGTATTTCTGTAAAGGCAGCTATAAATTCAGATGACGACACCAATATTTCTGATCATAATGCCGCAGAGGCTGGCATAAGGCTAGTTATGGAACAACAAGAACGTGATTGGAATAACCATGACCTTGAAGGTTTTATGGAAGGGTATTGGAAAAGTAGCGAATTAAAATTCTATGGGCCAAATGGACTTACCTTGGGTTGGAACAATACACTTGAACGATATAAAAAAGTTTATCCTACTAAGGCCGAAAGCGGTACTTTAAACTTTGTTATTAATGATATTTCAAATATTGAACGCGACAGCTATTGGGTTATGGGAGAATATTACCTTAAAAGAGACGTTGGAGATGCCGACGGAGTATTTATAATTATTTTCAAAAAGATTGATGGTGCCTGGAAAATAGTAGCTGACATGTCTTGTTAAAAAAAATGTTTCCGAGGGTATTAATCTGTCAGGAAGAACACTTATCGGAAACATTAAATGTAATATAAAACATGTAACTAAGCAGCTACTGTATTACTTTCTTGAGTTTTAAAATGATCGTAAAGCTCTTTACAACCTATACCTATAATTGATAATCTTTTAGATTTTGTGATAGATTCGTTATGTAATCTTGCTAAAGCCATAACCCCAGCTCTATCAATACTTTCAACGCTTTCAATATCTAATAAGATATCATCTAAACGGTCAAAAATATTAGAAAAATGCGCGTTAAAAGTTTTAAGATTGAGTTTATTTAAACTCCCCTTTATCTGAAAACGATTGTTGTAGTTTGTAATTTGTAAATCCATAATAAATAATGTTAATTCATTAATAATAGTTTGGGCTATTAAACTGTAAATTTGGTGCTATTAATGCTTAAGGGACAATCTAATATCCGACTAATTATGGTCAGTTAGAGATAAAATCGACAAATGGTAATTTAGAATGGATTATTCGGGAAATCATGTTTATTTATTCGATAAACAACATGTTTTCAAATAGATAGAACAGCTCTATTTAAGATATTAAATTATCTGAATCTTAGCTTTCTCAGATGATTTTCAAAGTCTAATGGCCCATAAATAATTTTTGACAACACAAAATATTTATCCAGAAGGTGCTTCGGTCATATTTCTAATCCTTCATCCCAATTTGCACAAACCTTATGCATGAGGGTTAAGCCGTCTGCACAAAACACAGATGTCATTACCTCATTAGAATTAAAAGGTATGGCTTTAAAAACATATTTCTAGGTAGATTCAATATCTAAGAATTTAAAAACTGTTAATTCTTGAAGTTATAAATTAATTGTTGGAGGTTGCGTCAATAAGGTAAACATGAAATGATCCATTTTAAGTTTTTAAAACTAAATACCAATCTATGTTTTAGAACTTACAATTATGGTGAGCCTATATAAGGAGAGCAACCTTTTCAAAAAAATGACTTTTTAGAACACTGGAGGTTTATCTAAAATCTTGAGATATTTAAACGTTGCTTTTTTACAATTATCTATTCCTTTAAGATTTACCGTCCAAAACCATTTTTTAAACGAACGGAATATTCTCATTATAAATCTAGAATGACCTGACTTTGACAGTAACTTTTATATTGCGATTTTGATGTAAGTCTAAAACCATAGTAAACAATAAGACAATATATATCCTTTACTTTAATTTTTTGAATATAGCTTCAATTTTTTTAACCTTTTTTTAAGCAGCATGATGTGTTTTTAAGTCATCATAAAGCTTGTAAGACTTGTATCCTATAATAGAAAAAGGCCTGCTTACTAACTTAGAATTATCAAATAACTGCCTTAAAATCCAAAAACCTGATTCATCTATTTCTGAGACATTTTCTATATTTACAATTACTTCACTGCGGTGTTTCAAAAGTAAATCTATATGGTTTTTAAAGGCCAATGCAGCCTTAGTTTTAAGTGAACCCTCTATAATAAACACTCCATTTTTTTCTTTAATCTGTATCGCCATAATTCACATTTATATTGGTTAATATTATTTTAATTGTCTATTAAGTTCTCATTCCTAAACCCTGGATTATCTTTATACCAATCAGTGTAAGTAGCACCACCGGAAGTAGCCCAATCCACAAAAAAATTATAGGCATTATCTATTCTTACATTTTCCTTTGGTACCTTAAAATCGTGAATAATGCTAATACCCCAAGGCATTCCATTATCGGAAATAAAGTTCCCATCTACGTCGGAGTTAATTCCTTCAGAAATACTAACATTTGTTCCTAAATTAGTTCTATCTCTATTAGGAAGATGGACCTCTTTGTGCCGTTCTTGATTAATAATTATGAATGGATTAAACGGAGCCACCCCTAGTTCAGAGGTACTTACAGGTGCTGTCAACGTTATAGAAACAGTCCTTTCGTTTAAAAAATTGTCTGCATTATCTGTAAGTATAATTACTGCTTTGTTTTGATTAGCTTCAGTTCCATTTGCATTAAGGGTTATGTAATCCGAGCTATAGGTTGTACCTGTGACACTTTCAACTTGATTTGGCAATAAACCATCTATCTCTATCCCAAAACCATTATCGTAACCAGCACCATTAGCTTTTACTCGACAAATGAAATCAACTTGGACAACGTCATTATCTGAATTTAAAATAACAATCGCTCTGTAACTAAATGCAAGATCATTAAAATCGTAGTCACCATATGTCGGCCATAGGTCTTCAAATGCAATAGTTCCTTGTCCGTATTTACTAGGCGTAAAGACTTCAAATGCTTTTTCTGAATCATCGGGATAGGAATCTTCCGAATCGATTACACCATCTCCATCTGTATCTGTTGTATCTACACTATCAGAATAAACACGTAATGTGGTTAAATCATTTATGGTTCTATTAAAATTAGTATTATTTCCAGCATCCACACCATATTGATATTGCCATCCTCCTGTTGTTGTATCCATAATAATCAGACTTGAATTTGAGCCGCTATTAGCTAGCCATAACTCTTGGTTAGAATCAATAGTCATTGATGTAGGTTCAAATGGTAAATTGTCTGCACTAATTCTAGTTGCTACATAATCATTATTTTGATTTAATTCAATCCTGTAAAGCCCTGAAAATGTACAAACGTAGATAGTCCCATCTTCTGCAAAATCAATATCACCACCATGTGTACTGTGTAATCCTAGAATCTGCCATGAATTCAATATCGCACCAGATATTGGGTCTATTGTGAACAAAACTCCATTGTTATCAGAGAAATATAATAAATTGTCGCTTGAATTATAGGCTAACCTAGGACCTCCCATTCCTAAGTTGGCTACTGTAGACCATTCATCATTTACAATGGAGTATCTCATCAAAGGATGTGGACTTGATCTTCCGATAGAGTATAACATTAAATTTTCTTGATCTATCGCTGCAGTCCAGCTTCCCATGGGCATCTCTGATATCATGACATAATCACCATTAAGTGGATCTACTTGAAACATTTCTCCTTGACCGTTGACACAATACAAATAATCATAAACATCATTTCGCTCTAATTGTGCAGCATTTCTGCCAGTTGAATTTTGAAATGTATAGTTGACTTCGCCATTCACAACATTAACAAATTCACCAGAAAAGTTTAATCTATTATTTCTTCGTATATAGACTTTTTTACAATATTTTGGTAAAGTAACTAATTGCTCTAAAACACCATTTATAGGCATTCCTTTAAGCACTTGTTTGTTGATGATATCCTCTCTGTAGACATCATCAGTTACCGTATTACCCGACTCATCTATGAAAGTTTTTGTCCCTAAAAAATTGGGGTCATTTGAAGTTACAAAAACCTCATATATAGCGTTAGAATTATCATTTATTCTTACTTTAACACTCTCATGTGTACTGTAATCGAAACCAGTAGGAACGTCTATCCAACTACCTAAATTTTCATTTTCAGGCAAGTCATTATCTATTTCTGGTTGAGCACAAGTAAAAAAGGCTATTAGAGTAATTAAACTCCCGATTTTTATTAATTCTTTCATTTTCCCTGATTTATTAAAATATTTAAACCCTTTATTTATTATAAATTTATGGGGTTCTATTGATGAGTTATGAATTTTTCTTTACCATGGCTTATTTATAGGACAGATAACGCTTTACTATCGATAAATAGTAAATTAGAGCATATTGAAATCTTAGTCAACTAAAAAACACTCTGAGAATCGCACTAAACAATCAAATTTGCTATTATTTTCTCTAAATATTCTGATATAGAAAAGAGGCTTTGATAAAAAGTCGGCTTTACATTTTTATTATTTTTCTCTCTTTTATTTAAGGCTATAATAGTCTCTTGATAATCCACAAATTTTTCCAATACACTCAATACTTTTAAGTGGTCTAACTCTGCGATATATCCAATATATTTCAAACTAAATTCATTCTGTAAAAATCTTGCACCTGCCCTAATTGAAGCTAAACTCGTTTTTTTCATTTTTGCATTAACAACGTTGGTATTACTACACTGATCTGCAATTTCAGTAAGGGTTTCATAGACTTGTACATCATTACTGCTGCATACCAAGCACACCTTAACATCATTCATATTATTTATGGATGATGTTAAAGACAATTTATGTGCCTCACTCTTAAGAGTATTAATTACTACAATTAATCCTACATACATTTTTTTCTACTATTTAATTAAGTAAATTCTTCTAATCTAAGTTGCTCTTTTGGCGCGTTCCCAATTAACCGATTGATTATGACCTATATATCTAAAAAAGCCTAATATCACTGCTAAATTCATAATGAAAAAGTAGTATGGTACAAATAAAAACTTTATTCGTGTAGTATTATTTTCAAGAAACCAACCCAAAAGCGCAGAGACATACATGGTAATTTGTAACCAGAAAATAATATTATAAAACACAAAGTTGCTTAAACCGTCCATGGAAGCTAAACTAAAAGAAACAGGAATTAACAGTAATAGACATAAAGGTGTTAATGTCCAACGCAAAACTCGATGAGAGATATACTGAAATGATAAAAAGCCATACTTAAAAACATTTAATAAAGATTTTAATCTGACGACCGATTGAATACCCCCTGCCGAAATTCTAATTTTTCGCTTTAACTCCTCTTTGACATTAGCTGAGGCGGTTTCTATAGCATATGCTTCGGGATTATATTGAATCATATATCCTTGTTGAGCTATCCTCAGGGAAATGATGAAATCATCTAAAATGGTATCAGGTTCTACTTCCCTATATAATTTCGTTCTTATAGCAAATAACTCCCCCGCCGCTCCTACAGCTGAATACAATTCTGCATCCCATTGTTTTAGTCTTGATTCATACTTCCAGTATAAGCCTTCCCCAGCACCTGCTGCTGTATCACTAGCTTTAGCAACAATTCGTTTTTCCCCAGAGACACAACCTACTCTATTATTATTAAAACAATTAACTATATGTCTAATAGAATCTACTCCTAAATTTGTATTCGCATCGCTAAAAACCACTATTGGTGTGTTGATGTGAGGCATAACTCTATTGATAGCATTGATTTTACCTTTTCTTTCATTGTGATGAAAAAGCTGAATATTATCATAAGCCCCTAACATTAGATTTGTCCCATCACTTGAACCATCTGTCACCCAAACGATTTTAAGTTTATCTTTAGGATAATTAAGACTCATTGTATTTTCCATTTTTTGATTAACATAGTCTTTTTCATTGTAGGCCGGAATCAAAAGAGTAACACTTGGTAACGATTCTAAAATTATCGTGGTATTGTTCTTACAAAAAAATAAGCGTTTAATTTTTACCATAATCCAGATGAGAATACCATATCCTATGTAGGTATAAAGAACTATAAATAATAATATCCAAAACAATATTTTTAAAGTTTCCATAGCAATGTTTCTAATGTAAAATTAGCCACAGAATTCATGTATTTTAAGATAATTCTTTCATACTGCATTCACTATAGATGAATAACCCTTTAGTTTCGATAGATGGTTAATTGACGTCTTGACAAGGCTTAACACCTCAGATTCAGGGGCTTTTGTTAATGAAATTATGATACTTTAATACTCTGATAGATATATTTACAACTATTTTTACTACAGCTAAATAGTCATCGCAATCATTAGGGTAATTACCAATAGTAATTTCCTTAATAGTGACATCAAGTTATTTAATAAAAGACAGCAATTGGTCTACTTGATTGTTATCTAAAAAATGTACAATGCAATACAGATATAAATCCGACATTTTAACTATTTCGTCTTGATAACCCAACACAAATGTATCCCAATCAGATCCTTGAAAAGCTGATCTCCTCTGGAATAACGATACTATTATCTTTATCATTAAACATACTAATATCGCGCCCTTGACCAATCATAATACTGTCCTCATTATACTTTGAACTGTAGTCTACAATAGTCTTTGTTGTTTACGATAACCTCTTTATTTTCTATGAATATCGGCTCTAGACGTGCGACTAACGTTTTCCAATATGATACTCTAACCAAATTTTCGCTCAGGCAATACTTGTATAGATCTGGCTAAATCTCTTTTGAATGACGCCCACGCCGAATAATCATTGAACAACAAAACATTTTATGAAAAGCGAAAAGGAAAGGCTGAAATAGAAACTATCTTTATTAGTTATTATGCTTTTTTTAAATAATGAAAGGCTGAACATCTACCAATTAAATATTAGATTTTAAATACCAAAATTTAATAGATTTCTATATTTTAATCTATAGTTCTAAACTCATATTTTAAACCCTTGATTTAAATTTAAAAATTCTAGTTCTCCAACAAATTCTCATTTCTATGACCTGGATTATCCTTATACCAATCTTTATGATTATTACCGCCAGAAATAGCCCAATCACTAAAATAGTTATAAGCATCATAAATTCTTACGGATTCTTTAGGAACTTTAAAATCATGAATTATACTTAATACCCAAGGAAAACCTATATCGGATATATAATTACCGTCAGGATCTACATGCATTCCAATAGTTTCTACTAAATTTTGGCCTAGTTGAGTTGTTGTATTATATGGAAGGTGTATTTCATGCTCTCTAACTTTATTTGCAATTAAAAATGGTTTAAATGGAGCCTCTCCTAGTGCAGCAGTGTTTATTGGATTCACAAAATTAATTGTAATGGTTCTCTTAGTAATTAAATTATCCGCATTATCTGTAAAAATTACGACCACATTATCTTGAGCACTTTCTGT
>NZ_JABSST010000006.1 GCF_013213975.1 Winogradskyella sp. | reverse complement strand
ATTTAATTTCTTGAATATTACTTACAACTTTCTCGTAATGCCCTTTTTTTGTTGCGATCACAACAACAGGCATTTGTTCATCAATTAATGCAATAGGTCCATGCTTCATTTCTGCAGCAGGATAACCTTCAGCATGTATATATGAAATTTCCTTAAGTTTAAGTGCACCCTCTAATGCTACAGGGAAATTAAAACCACGACCTAGATAAAGGAAATTTGTAGCGTCCTTATAAATGTCAGCCACAGTTTGAACATATGCATCAGATTTTAATGCTTCCTCAACTTTACTTGGTATGGTTTCTAGTTCAATTAAATGGTGTCTAAATTCGGAACTCGAAATAGTTCCTTTAGCTCTGGCTAACCTCAATGCCATTAATGTCAAAACAGTTATTTGAGTGGTGAAAGCCTTTGTTGATGCTACACCTATCTCAGGGCCTGCATGAGTGTAAGCTCCAGCATCGGTTTCTCTAGCAATAGAAGATCCAACAACATTGCAAACCCCAAAAACAAATGCACCTTTAGATTTTGCTAATTTTATAGCAGCAAGCGTATCTGCTGTTTCTCCAGATTGAGAAATTGCAATGACAATATCGTTTTCAGTTATAACCGGATTTCTATATCTAAACTCTGAAGCATATTCTACTTCAACAGGGATTCTTGCGAGATCTTCAAAAATATATTCAGATACTAATCCTGCATGCCATGAAGTTCCACAAGCAACTACAATTATCCGATCAGCAGCCAAAAACTTTTTCATGTTATCTTCAACACCTGCAAGTTTAACCACGGCTTCATTACTAATAAGTCGCCCACGAAAGGTATCGGAAATTGCCTCTGGTTGTTCATGAATTTCTTTTAACATAAAGTGTTCATAACCACCTTTTTCGATTTGCTCTAAATTAAGTTGTAATTCTTGTATGTAAGGATCTACTAAGGCGTCATTCTTTATTTTTCTTACTTTAATATCTTTGCCTCGTCTTATAATAGCTAATTCTTCATCTTCAAGATAAATAGCATTTTTTGTAAACTCAATGAACGGAGAAGCATCACTAGCAATGAAAAATTCATTTTCTCCAATTCCAATTGCCAAGGGGCTTCCTAATTTAGCAACAACAATTTCATTTGGTTTATTTCTATCGAAAACAGCTATAGCATAAGCTCCAATAACCTGATTTAGAGCTGTTTGAACCGCTTTTCCAAGCTTCGTATTTTCATTACGCTTAACATCTTCAATTAGATTAACCAATACTTCTGTATCGGTATCAGACTTGAAGGAATATCCACGCTTGATAAGTTCTTTTTTAAGGGAATCATAATTTTCAATGATACCATTGTGAATAATTACAAGATCACCTGAGTTAGAATAATGAGGGTGAGAATTGATATCATTAGGTACACCATGAGTAGCCCAACGCGTATGACCAATTCCTAATGTTCCATGGGTTGAAATTTCATCTTCCAACCGTTCTTTCAAATCTGATACTTTTCCTTTAGTTTTTGATAGCTTGATATCGCTTCCATCGTAAAGTGCAATACCAGCACTATCATATCCGCGATATTCAAGTCTCTGGAGACCTTTAATAATTATAGGATAGGCCTCTCGGTGACCAATATATCCAACAATTCCGCACATAGGTTAAATTTTAGTTATTTGGTTCGGTGTAATATATCTCTAAATACACCTTTTTAGTTGGGTCTTCAGTATTGTTTCCATGCAACACTGTCCCTCTTGGTGAAAAAACAGAACTTACAGGCACTGTAAATTCTGAATTGTCTTCGGTTTGTACTTGTCTTTGAAGAACTATTTCTTCCATGTTAACATTTAAAGACACGGCTAGACCTAATTCAACATTGGTAGAGTCTCTTAATAATAGATTATTTATATGCTCTGTGATTCTGAATTTGTATCTGATTCCGTCGCCATCTGGTTCATCATCAACACGTTCCAAAGGACCAAGATGAGTCGTCTTCGAAAGCGAAGGTAAACCAGAATTAGAAATATCAAGGAAATAATCGTCTAAAGGTTGCTTATTGTCTACATCATACAAATAGAGGCGATCAGGCTCATCACCATCTACTAAATTCTGGTCAACATAAAATACCAAATTAGCTTCGTTAATTATGCGTTTAGCCCTGACAAATTTTCCTTCACTATCCGTTTCAACAAAGTCGCTTTTCCAAGCTTCGAATGTATTCATTGTGTCATCATCGTCATCAAGGTCAGTTCCATTAAATAATTTAAATTTCGCTACTGCACCTTCTCCACCTTTTAGAAACAATCTAGCATCACCATTTACATTATCACCATCATTTATTACGGTTGTGAATTCATTAGTAATGAAATTAATATTATTTGGGCCAAAATTCAAGGTATATGTAGCTTGTTCAGTAGCATCTTCTTCATCAGAATTTGCAATTAGCCTAGTGTAATATATAGTTATATTTGATGTCTGTCCAGCAGGTCCTGCAGTGTTGAAGATAATAAAACTTCCATCATCATTTATAGGTTCTGCTTTGAAGTATAGACCTCTAAAATATTCAGAAAACGCATTTTGCCCTTCTAAAACAGGATCACCAGCCTTAGAGATAATTTTGTTATGCCAGAATGTCGTATCTAATAATACTCTAATCCCAGGAAATTGTCTTCGAGATGTCACTTCTTCTTCGCCATCTTCATTTTCTTCAACAGATGTTAAAATATACCCATCTTCTGAAATTTCGATGGTATTATCAATAGGGTCAAAATTACCAGTATCTTCGTTATAGTCAACAAAAGTTAATTCCACACCTTCAAGTGAGGTCTCAGAAATCATTTCTGATGTTGATGCCGACATGTTAGAAAAGTAAGGCTGAATTTCATCAAATTCAGCATCAGGATCAAAATCTCTAATAAAATAATTGCTCTCAAATAAACTTAGCCTAAATGGCTCTCTTCCAAAAACAGAATCAATTTCATAGGTAATATTCTCGTCGTCATCAATATCTTCAATAGAACTAAAGTATGGCAAGTATAATACAACAGAATCGATTTTTACTTGTTCACCAAAATCTGAGGTAAACGTTGAAGTAGTTAACTGAGAAACAAAACTATTTGTTGTTCTTCCGTAAGCAACATCGTCATAAATGCCAATAGAATTAAGACCTAGTCCATTTGTTTGAACGGGTTCTAGTACATCAGTATAAGTTATGATATCAGTAAATTCTGGATTTGTTTCACTCATTTGCAAAACATCGAAATTAGTGGCAACATCAGAGCTAATTATATCAGATTCTAAAGCAGAGAAATCTTTATCACAAGCAATGAAACTAATCACTATGAATAATAGGACTAGTATTTGAAGGGCAAACTTATTTTTATTCATAAAAGTTATTAACTGTTTAAAACAGCTTCTTTATAAAACTCAGTATATGGGTCAGCAAATTCTTCTATTGAATGAAAATCCAATACTGGTTTTGTTAATTCGTTTAAATACGTATCTAATTCTGAAGGTAAGGACTCCGAACCTTTAATAATAGCATCAGAATTATCAATGGCTACTTTCATTAGATTTATGTAATCCGGTTTGCTAAGCGTTTCTATAGCTTGTTCTTCCAAACCATCAAATTTTATTTTATTAATCATGTTTTTATCTAACGTTCCATCAAAGCTTTGATTGTATACCGAAGTTACAATTTTACTCTCAGTAAATAATGGTTCTGTTTTATAAAACTCTTTTAAATACAGCGGTAATAAAGATGCTAACCAGCCATTTACATGAATGATATCTGGAGCCCAGTTTAATTTCTTAACAGTTTCTATAACTCCTTTAGCAAAAAATATCGCACGTTCATCGTTGTCAGAAAACAACTTACCGTCCTCGTCAGTTAATGTGGCTTTACGTTTAAAATACTCTTCGTTATCTATAAAATAAACTTGAATTCTTTCCTTTGGAATAGAGGCGACCTTAATTATTAAAGGCATATCTAAATCATTAATAACTAAATTGATTCCTGACAATCTTATGACTTCATGTAATTGATGTCTTCTTTCATTAATATTTCCAAAGCGAGGCATAAATATTCTTATCTGTCCACCTTGTTTGTTCACCATTCTTGGAGCCTCAAAGGACATAGAGGAAATCTCAGTTTCTGGTAAATAAGGAACAACTTCCGACGACACATATAATATTCGTTTATCTTTCATAAATCTACTGCTTTTGAAAATTAAAAGTAAAAAACAGGCAAAATTACAAAAATTTGTGCAGATTGCCAGTAAAATATTATGTTTGCACCCGTTAATTTTTTGTTACTAGATTGAAAATTTTTCTTAATAAAACCGAGCTATCTTCCTATTTAGAGGAATTTAAATCGAAAGGAGATTCTATAGGATTTGTGCCTACCATGGGTGCGCTCCATGAAGGTCATTTGTCTTTAGTTAAAAAAGGTTTAGAGGATAATAACCTAGTGGTTGTGAGTATTTTTGTTAATCCTACTCAATTTGACAATGGAGAGGATTTAATTAAATATCCAAGAACACTAGATGCTGATGTTAGGGCCTTAGAAAGCGTAAGTAAAACCAAGATCGTTGTATATGCGCCGGCAGTAGAAGATATTTATGGTAACAATGTAACATCTCAGGCTTTTTCTTTCGATGGTTTAGAGCATGAAATGGAGGGTGCGTTTAGAAAAGGGCATTTTGACGGTGTTGGTACAATAGTTAAGCGCTTATTTGAAATTGTAAAACCCGAGTATGCATATTTTGGTGAAAAGGATTTTCAGCAATTGCAAATAATAAAAAAACTTACCGAGCTTTATAATTTACCTGTTAAAGTTGTAGGGTGTCCAATTCATAGAGCAGATGATGGATTAGCAATGAGTTCTAGAAATACGAGGCTAACGACTGAGCATCGAGCTGCAGCACCATTTATATTTAAAACATTGCAAACTGCCAAAATTAAGTTTGGCACAGAAAGTGCTAAAGTTGTGACGGAATGGGTCGAGAAAGCATTTAAAGAAGAACCATTGTTAGATTTGGAATATTTTATTATAGCAGACACCATGACCTTAAAGCCAGTTAAACGAAAATCAACACAAAAGACATACAGAGCCTTTATAGCTGCTTATGCTGGTGATATAAGACTCATAGATAATATCGCCTTAAATTAATTATCTTTGCCTTATGCAAATTCAAGTTGTAAAATCTAAAATTCATCGCGTAAAATGTACAGGTGCAGACCTTAATTACATTGGTAGTATAACTATCGATGAGGACTTAATGGATGCTGCAAATAATATACAAGGTGAGAAAGTTCAAATTGTTAACAATAATAATGGTGAACGACTAGAAACCTATTGTATTCCTGGTCCTCGTAATAGCGGTGAAATCACTTTAAATGGCGCTGCCGCAAGAAGGGTTGCAGTTGGTGATATTTTAATTCTAATTACTTATGCCTTTATGGATATAGAAGAGGCAAAAGTTTTTAAACCATCATTGGTCTTTCCAAATGAGGAAAACAATTTATTAAATTAAACACTTGAGTAAATCAAAGTCCATCCTAAAGGTTATAATACCCTTACTCTTAGGTTTGCTTTTGGTCTGGTATTCATTGTCTCAAATTTCTATTTCTACACTTGTTAAATATTTCAAGAATGCTAATTATTTTTGGATTGTTTTGGGTGTAAGTCTGGGGGTATTAAGTCATGTTTCACGAGCCTATAGATGGTTGTTTATGGCGGAGCCACTTGGCTACAAGCCTAAGTTAGTCAATAGCTTTATGGCTGTATATTCTGCTTATCTTATTAATCTAACTATTCCAAGAGCTGGAGAGGTTGCTCGAGCATCAATTCTTTCAACTTATGAAGGCGTGCCATTTGATAAAGGATTGGGAACAATCGTAGCAGAACGGGTTGCGGATACTATAATGTTGCTTTTAATTATTGGAGTTGCACTTGTTTTGGAGTTTGATTTCATTTACAATTTTCTTATTGAAAAGTTTAACACTTCTGCACTGTTAATTGGATTACTTGTACTTATAATCATTGGAGGAATTTTCTTTTTGTTTATCAAGACAAGTTCATCTTCGATTGCTTTAAAGGTCAAAAAATTTGTAAATGGTCTTATTGAAGGTACGCTCAGTATTTTTAGAATGAAAAAGAAATGGCCTTTTCTCTTCCATACAGTATTCATTTGGGTGATGTATTTATGCATGTTTTTTATTACGACCAAGGCGCTACCAGAATTACAAGGTATAACTTTAGGTACAGTCTTGATTGGATTTATTTTAGCGAGTTTTAGTATTGCTGCTACCAATGGCGGTATAGGATCCTTTCCAGAAGCTGTTGTTATTGCCTTTACATTATTTAGTATTTCTGAAGATCCAAGTAGAGCTTTTGGATGGATCATGTGGTCTGCACAAACCTTGATTATTATTGTGTTTGGTGGTTTGTCATTACTATTCTTGCCAATCTACAACAGGAAGAAATCTAATTTATAGAAATATTTTTTACCTTGTCTTATCCTAAATTTAATCAACCAATGAAGAAATTTTTCACCAGTTTACTTCTTTTAACTGTTTGCTTTAGTCTGTATTCACAAGCTATTTATGAAAGTATCGATTCTTATAAATTGGAAGGACAACGAGAATTAAAGATTCAACTTCCCAGAAACTACGATGCAGATGCTGACAGAGCTTATCCATTAGTTATGGTTTTAGATGGGGATTATCTTTTTGAACCTGTAGCAGGAAATATTGATTACCAAGCATACTGGGAGGATATACCTGATTGTATTATAGTTGGAATAAAACAATCAGAAACAAGAGAAGATGACTTTTATTATGCTGATGAGACAAGTTTCCCAGTTGATAAAGGTGCTGCATTTTATGAGTTTATGGGTGCAGAGTTAATTCCATTTATAGAGGATAACTATAACGTTTCACCATATCGAGTAATCGTTGGTCATGATTTGAGTGCAAATTTTATTAATTATTACCTTTTCAAGGATGAGCCAATGTTTAGAGCTTACATAAGTTTGAGTCCAGATTTAGCCCCTAAAATGATTGAAAGGTTACAGCAACGACTCACCATTCTGGGTCAAGAAACCTTCTATTATATGGCAACAGCAGATGCCGATGTTAAGGTGCTTCGAAATTCCATAATAGAATGCGATGCTAAATTAAAGCCGATTAAAAATGATAAGCTGCATTATAAGTTTGATAATTTTGAAGATGCTAACCATTACTCTTTAGTTGGTCGTGGAATCCCGAAGGCACTAAATGAGATATTTGCCTTATACAAACCTATAAATGGAAAGGAGTACAATGAAAAAGTACTGCCTTATGAGGGGTCACCTTACGACTACTTGATGAAAAAATACAATGATATCCAGTATTTTTATGGGTTTGAAAAAAAGCTCATTGAAAATGATATCAGAGCCATAGCAGCTGCCTCAAAAAAGAAGGATGATTTAGAATCTTTAGAGAACCTTGCAAAACTGGTTAACAAACAGTTTCCTAATTCTATGCTTAGCGCCTATTACATGGGTATGTTTTATGAAAAAGAGGGTAATTTAAAGAAAGCCCTTTTACGATATAAATCGGGATTACTTTTAGAGCCTTCCCAATACATCGATAAAGAATTGATGCTTGAGAAAATGTACGACGTACAGGATGCAATTAATGACTAATTGCATTTCGTCGAAAAAAATTTACAATTTGGCGATATTTTAGTAAGTTTGGTAACCCAAAGTTAAACCTACTTACACATGAAAAAGACTATTCTTATAGTTTTAACGTGCTTTTTTAGTTTGTCGATGCTCGCTCAGATTAGTTATGACGAATTTAATTCTTCAAAATTAAAAGCAGTCAGACAACTAAAAATAAAATTACCTAAAAACTACGATCCTTCTTCCGACGTAAAATACCCGTTAATTATAGTTTTTGATGGGGACTACTTATTTGAGCCAATTTCTGGTCAAGTAGATTTTCAGACCTATTTTGATGATATGCCGAGCTCAATTATTGTTGGGGTAGTTCAAGGGCGCGAGCGTCGGCGTGATGGATATTGTGATGAAGTAACGGGATTACCCAAAGATTCGGGTTTGCGTTTTCACGATTTCGTAGCTGAAGAACTAATTCCATATTTAGATGAGAGATATAATACTAGCAAGTTTAGAGTAGCAGTTGGACATGATCTAATGGGTAATTTTATTAATGCTTTTTTATTTAAAGACGATCCACTTTTTAATGCCTATGTCTGTATAAGTCCGGATTTATCGGGAACAGTTAGAGATTTCCTTGGTAAGAGGCTTAAAGTTTTTAAGGATCATATATTCTATTATATGGCAACTTCAGATAAGGATTTACCATATATAAGAGACGCAGTATTAAATGTCAATACTCAAATTTCAAAAGTTCAAAATCAGTATCTAACTTACTATTTTGATGATTTTAAAAATGACACACATTATACCTTAGTAAATGGTGCAATAGCAAAATCATTTGATAAAATTTTTGAATTATATAAACCACTTCGTGAAAAAGAATTAGAAGAAAAGGTACTTCCATATGAAGGTACATTAGATAAGTATCTTGTTGAGCGGTATGATCGTATAGAAGATTTATTTGGAATAAAAAAGCCTATTGCTGAGGAAGAATTTGAAAAGGTAGTAAAGATTGCAGAGCAAAGAAATGATCTAGAATCTATTGAGATGATTGGGAAACTCGCAAAAAAATTAAATCCTGAATCATTGCTAGGAACCTATTATCTAGCGCAATATTCGGAGAAGGTAGGTAAAATAAAAAAGGCAAAAAAGTTATACGAGTCTGCATTATCACTTAATGATGTGCGTCATATAAATAGAGATTTTATATTTTCTAAAATAGATGAACTCACTGTCGTAGATACCGACGAAGAAGAAGAGGAGGAGGAAAATGAAGAGAACTAAGAGACTTACCTTGTCAACAGACTATTTTTTTGAAGCTTTATTTAAAAAATTCAGAGCTTTCTTTACTGCGCATATGCCTTCTAAGTTGGCCGTTGCAAAACTAATTGCTATAGCACATTGGTTTAAAGATATCAACTAAAAATATCTTAATTTAGCGATTCTGAATAAATAGATTTTGTGTAAAATCTAAGTCGCAGTATGCCTAAAGTAAAAACAACTTTTTTTTGTCAAAATTGTGGAAGTCAATATTCCAAGTGGCAAGGACAATGTACGTCTTGTAAAGAATGGAATACCATTGTTGAGGAGGTTGTTCAGAAGTTGGAAAAGCAAACTTGGCACCAACAAGAATCTAAATTAAAACGTATTTCCAAGCCTTTAAAATTAAGTGAAATAGATACAGCGCAAGAAGCAAGATTAGATATGTTTGATGCTGAGTTTAATCGCGTGCTAGGTGGTGGTATGGTTAAGGGTTCACTCACGCTATTGGGTGGTGAACCAGGGATCGGTAAAAGCACCCTCCTGTTGCAGATAGCACTTAAGCTAAAATATAAAACGCTATATATTTCTGGCGAGGAAAGTCAAAAACAGATTAAAATGCGTGCTGAGCGCATCGACCCTGAAGATAATAACTGCTTTATACTTACAGAGACCAAAACTCAGAATATTTTTAAGCAAATACAGAATTTACAGCCGGATTTGGTAATTATTGACTCAATTCAAACCCTGCATAGTGACTACATAGAATCTTCTGCAGGAAGTATTTCACAAATTAAGGAGTGCACAACTGAGCTTATTAAATTTGCTAAAGAAAGTGCCACACCTGTACTATTGATAGGTCATATCACTAAAGATGGTCATATTGCTGGTCCAAAAATTTTAGAACACATGGTAGATACTGTGTTGCAATTTGAAGGAGACCGAAATCACGTGTTTAGAATTTTAAGAGCTCATAAAAATCGCTTTGGGTCCACCAATGAATTAGGAATTTATGAAATGCAAGGTTCTGGATTACGCGAAGTTAAGAATCCTTCTGAAGTTTTAATCTCAGAAAAGGATGGTGAACTTTCAGGTAATGCCATTGCTGCAACACTTGAGGGTTTAAGACCCTTAATGATTGAAGTTCAGGCTTTAGTTAGTTCTGCCGTTTATGGGACGCCACAGCGCTCTGCAACTGGATTTAATGCTAAGCGATTAAATATGTTATTGGCAATATTAGAAAAGCGCGCTGGTTTTAGACTTGGTGCTAAAGATGTTTTCTTAAATATTACAGGTGGAATATCTGTGGATGATCCTGCCATAGATTTGGCGGTGGTTGCAGCTATTTTATCCTCCAATGAGGATATTCCCTTACCTAATAATGTCTGTTTTGCTGCAGAGGTAGGATTGTCTGGTGAAATACGCCCTATTCAGCGTGTAGAGCAAAGAATTATGGAGGCCGAGAAGCTAGGGTTCTCTGCGATCTATATTTCCAAATACAGTAAAATAAGTACTAACAATTATAAAATTAAAATACATCTTATTTCTAAAGTTGATGATCTAGTTAATAAATTGATATAGAATCACGCTAAATACACCTGTTAATTCTTATAAAAAAATACTCTTTATCGATAAAAAAACGCATTTCAACGAATAAAAGTGGCTGTTTGTAGATTCCTTGTTACTATTGTGAGTGATTTATTTATAGGTCATTAAATTCCTTCCTCAGATATAATTTAATCCATTCGAATAAGATTCTGTTTTAGTACGTAGTATTAGTTATTTAACCAATTAAACCTAAATCTATGAAAACACTACTACTTAAAAAGAAATACGTTCTGTTATTTATTGTGTTTATTTTTTGTGCATCTATTTCAAATGTACAAGGGCAATCAAACAATAGTAACGAACCAATACAAAGTTTCACTTTGGAATTTACAAATGTCAATGGTCCAGCGGTTAACCGAATTTTAGATCTTAGCTTTAGCCCCAATACATCGGAAAATTATGATGAAGGTTTTGATACTAAAAATGCGTCCTTAATGCAGGATGATTTAAATTTATTTTTAAATGGAGAATATTTTACCTCTCAAGCTTACAGTTCAATAACTGAGGATAAAATTATTGATCTTGTATTTCAAGCGTCTGGTAGTTATGATTATTCCATAGAGCTCGTTGGTATCGAAAACATGGGTAATCAAAATGTGGAACTACGCGATAATTTATTAGATACTACATTTAATCTTAGAAGCGATGATGCTTACATTTTCCCTTCGGATTCTGGTTACTTTCCAGGTAGGTTTCAGTTAACATTTAAAACAACCTTATCTAATTTAGATCTAGATAATAATGCATTAGACATTAAATATGTAAATAATTCTAAATCCATTGTCGTAAACAACCCTTATAATCAACTCTTAAAAAAAATCGAAGTCTTTGCAGTTACCGGCCAGACTGTATTTGTAAGTAATGCTCTTAATGACAAAGATATTATGAGATATGACCTATCAAACTTATGCAGTGGTATTTATATTATTAAAGTTGAAGGGGAAAACAATAATCTAATTGTAAAAAAAATTATCATTAATTAAACTGAAGTGATATAATTAAATTTCGATGCTTACACTATTTAAAGAGTCGTCTGTACTTACCATCTTAAGTATTTATTAAGAGCTAAAAGTATCTTAAATTAAAAGGTCAATTCTATGTAAAATTAGGATTGACCTTTTTACTAATATAGATTTATTAATATTATGGTTAACCTAAACTTTGAAATTTTATATTCAAAATGCCATATTACTAAAGAGGTACATTCTGTTTTACAAGGTTTGACGACTCCTAGAACGTTGAAACAATTTGAAACTTCAGTGTTACAAGCTATCGAAAGCGATAAAATGTTCTTTGTTATATCTAATTTACTAATAGCCAATTGTATTCTTAGAGACTGAAAAAGAAGGTGCTAAGTTTAGATACTTCTTTTACGTTTGTTGGATTATTTTCTTCATTTACCAAAGAAGAGCCTTCTTGTCTTTCTCGTTTAGCATTGGTAGATTTGGCAGCATACTAATTAAATTTTAAAGGCTTTTTAAAGCGCCTTGAGACTAAATTAGAAATCAGCCATATTTATAATAGAAGTCCATAAAGTATATTTATTCTATATGAAAATATGTTAATGGATCATCTACACCTCAAAAACAACGGCGCGTTATGAGATATTAAAAAAAATACACCTGACATACATGTTTTAGTTCCTTAATTTTAAATGGCTTCTTACCTAAATATTGCACCGGTCCGATGCGTAGGTTTAAATACAAATTGTAGATTAAAACTTATATTTTATCATATGTTAAGAGATATAAGGATTATTCATATTAATTTTCAAAAAGTTTAATTTACTAACAAAAGATTAGTTAATGGCCCTAGCAAAGAAAAGCAATCGATTCCGATTGCTTTTTTTTATGATATAAACCCTCTTTTGGCAAGAAATTCTTAATTTCGCGACTCCAAAAGAATTTTGATATCATGAGTACAAAGTTCCCTGAATATAAAGGACTTAACTTGCCAAAAGTTGCAGATGAAATTGGCAACTATTGGGAAGAAAAAAACATCTTTGAAAAGAGTGTTTCCACAAGAGAAGGAAAAGAACCTTATGTCTTTTTTGAGGGCCCTCCATCTGCAAACGGATTACCAGGGGTTCATCATGTACTAGCGCGAGCTATTAAAGATATTTTTCCACGTTACAAGACCATGAAAGGTTTTCAAGTGAAGCGTAAAGCTGGTTGGGATACGCATGGATTACCTGTAGAACTTGGAGTTGAGAAGGAACTCGGTATTACTAAAGAAGATATTGGTGTTAAAATAACTATAGAAGAGTATAACGAAGCTTGTAAAAAAGCGGTTATGCGGTACACAGATATCTGGAATGACCTGACTGAAAAAATGGGATATTGGGTCGACATGGATGACCCATACATCACATACAAGTCAAAATATATGGAATCTGTATGGTGGTTGCTTAAGCAGATTTATGATAAAGATTTGTTATACAAGGGCTACACCATTCAGCCATATTCGCCAAAGGCTGGTACAGGATTAAGTTCTCATGAGTTAAATCAACCAGGAACATATCAAGATGTTACAGATACCACAGTTGTTGCTCAGTTTAAAGCAGATGTAGAAACCCTACCTGATTTCCTTCAAAATGAAGGTGATATTTATTTCTTGGCATGGACAACAACTCCATGGACGTTACCAAGTAATACGGCTTTAACTGTAGGGCCAAAAATAGATTATGTGCTCGTTGAAACCTATAACCAATATACATTCAAGCCAATGAATGTAGTTTTGGCTAAGAGCCTGGTAGGTAAACAGTTTGATGGAAAGTACAATAAAGTAGAATCTAAGTCAGAACTACTAGACTATCAGGACGGCGATAAGAAGATTCCATTTTATGTTGTCAAAGCGTTTAAAGGTGCAGACCTTGTTGGTATTACTTACGAACAGCTTTTAAACTATGCTTTACCAAACGATAATCCACAAGACGCCTTTAGAGTCATAGCCGGTGATTTTGTTACAACAGAAGACGGAACAGGTATCGTGCACACAGCTCCAACATTTGGTGCAGACGATGCCTTGGTTGCCAAGCAAGCGACACCAGAAATTCCTCCAATGTTAGTTAAAGATGACAATGGTAATTTAGTACCCTTAGTAGATTTGCAAGGTCGTTTTAGACCAGAGGTTGGTGAGTTTGCAGGAAAGTATGTTAAGAATGAATACTATGATGAAGGTCAAGCTCCAGAAAAATCTGTAGATGTAGAACTTGCTATAAAATTAAAGATAGAAAATAAGGCCTTCAAGGTAGAAAAGTATAAGCACAGTTATCCAAATTGTTGGAGAACTGACAAGCCAATCTTATACTACCCGCTAGACTCATGGTTTATTAAAGTTACTGATGTAAAAGGAAGAATGCATGAGTTAAATACCAGTATTAATTGGAAACCTAAGTCAACAGGCGAGGGTCGATTTGGTAATTGGTTGGCTAATGCAAATGACTGGAACTTGTCAAGATCTCGTTTTTGGGGAATTCCGCTTCCAATTTGGAGAACAGAAGATGGAAAAGAGCAATTGTGTATTGGATCTGTTGCTGAACTTAAAGATGAA
Source organism: Winogradskyella sp. (assembly GCF_013213975.1). GTDB lineage: Bacteria > Bacteroidota > Bacteroidia > Flavobacteriales > Flavobacteriaceae > Winogradskyella. Next base: position 44,150 of record NZ_JABSST010000006.1, on the reverse strand, counting down.
ATAGCGAAGGCGATCGAGGCCGGCGTAATGACCGAGGGTATCTTTGCTAATTTCGAAGTAGGCAATATGTCAGACGCCAATTACGAGACTATTGATCTTCATAAAAATGTAGTAGATAAGATAACTTTAGTTTCAGATTCTGGTCAGCCTATGAAGCGCGAAAGTGATTTAATAGATGTTTGGTTTGACTCTGGTTCTATGCCTTATGCACAATGGCATTATCCATTTGAAAACAAAGACTTAATTGATAAAAAAGAGGCGTTCCCAGCAGATTTTATTGCAGAAGGTGTTGACCAAACTCGAGGTTGGTTTTATACGCTTCACGCCATTGGAACTATGGTTTTTGATTCTGTAGCCTATAAAAATGTAGTGTCTAATGGTTTAGTGTTGGATAAAAATGGACAGAAAATGTCCAAACGTTTGGGTAATGCAGTTGATCCATTTGAAACTTTAGCTAATCACGGTGCAGATGCAACCCGTTGGTATATGATTAGTAATGCAAATCCATGGGATAATTTAAAGTTTGATATCGAAGGGGTAGAAGAGGTTAAACGTAAATTCTTTGGTACACTGTACAATACATATTCATTCTTTAGTTTATATACCAATTTAGATGGTTTTAAATATGAAGAATCTGATATTCCAATAGAAGAACGGCCAGAATTAGATCGTTGGATTTTATCCGAATTAAATACATTAATTCAAAAGGTTGATGACTATTATGCGGATTATGAACCAACCAAGGCCGCTCGAGCAATTTCTAGTTTCACCCAGGACTACCTGAGTAATTGGTATGTCCGCTTAAGTAGAAGACGTTTTTGGAAAGGAGATTATCAAGTTGATAAAATTTCTGCCTATCAGACCTTATATACCTGTATGGTAACCATTGCTAAACTCGGTGCTCCAATTGCTCCGTTTTTTATGGATCGTTTGTATTTAGATTTAAATAAGGTAACAAATAAAGAGTCTTTTGAAAGTGTTCATTTAGCGGATTTTCCAATAGCCGATAAATTAGCGATTGATAAGGTCTTAGAACGCAAAATGGAAAACGCTCAAACAATATCGTCTCTAGTTTTATCGTTGAGAGCTAAAGAGAAGATTAAAGTGCGTCAACCATTACAAAAGATTATGATACCGGTTGATAACCAATATCAAAAAGAAGAGATTCACGCGGTCTCTGCCTTAATTAAACATGAGGTAAATGTTAAAGAAATTGAGTTGTTAGAAGATGCTTCAGACATTTTAGTAAAACAAATTAAGCCAAATTTTAAGGTTTTAGGGCCACGTTTTGGGAGAGATATGAAACTGGTTTCTAGTGCAATACGTTCATTTTCGTCAGATGATATTAAAAAAATTGAACAAAACGGTAATCTAGAGGTAGAAATTAATGGAAAAAATGTTAATTTAGAACTGAGCGATGTTGAGATAACATCACAAGATATAGAAGGTTGGTTAGTTGCTAATGAAGGTGCATTAACGGTGGCTTTAGACGTAACCATAACAGACGATTTGCGAAAAGAAGGTATTGCACGTGAGCTTGTAAATAGAATTCAAAATTTACGCAAAGACTCAGGTTTTGAAGTTACTGATCGTATAGATGTTCAATTACAAAATGATGCCCTTGTAGTAGCTGCGATAGCATCGAATGAAGACTATATTAAATCAGAAACACTAACTGAAGAGTTAAAAATTATAGACACAATTAATAATGGTATAACGATTGCTTTTGATGATGTCAACACAAAATTATTTATTCAAAAACACTAATAGATATGTCAACAGATACTAAAAACAGATATTCGGATAAAGAACTTGAAGAATTTAGAGTTTTAATACAAGAAAAGATGGATAAAGCCGAACATGATTTAGAACTTATAAAAAGTGCTTATATGAACAACCATAATAATGGTACAGATGACACATCACCTACATTTAAAGCATTCGAAGAAGGTAGTGAGACAATGAGTAAAGAAGCAAATTCGGCATTGGCTATTCGTCAAGAGAAGTTTATCCGTGATTTAAAAAATGCAATGATTAGAATTGAAAATAAAACCTACGGCGTTTGTCGTGTAACAGGTAAATTAATCAATCCTGAACGTTTAAAGTTAGTGCCTCATGCTACATTAAGTATTGAAGCAAAGAATATGCAAAAATAATTTATGACCAAACGCATAAATATAAAGCCTTGGATTCTAAAATTCAAGGCTTTTTTATTGTACTGGTCTTTGAGCTTAACTCTGATTCAAGCTCAAAATTCGTTAACCAAAACTATAGCAGCTGATAGTATCAATACTATTGCTATTAATGGAAATCAAATATTTAATATAAGTGTCACAACAACCAAAAATAATCGCATTCTTGTTTCCTCGACACTCGACGGTGAATATCAAAATAAGTATCAAATAGCCTTGAAACATGACGGAAATCAGTTACTGCTAGGACTAGATTATGTTTCATTTGATGATATTCCAGATGATAAACGAAATGCACATAAAGTCATTGCTGCTACATTAAAAATTGAAATTCCTGAAGACTTAATGCTTAATATTAAAAGTGATGTAGGTTCTGTTAACTTAACTGGTCAATTCGAATCTATTTTTATTGAGCTTTTACAAGGCTATTGCAATGTAAATGCTAATTCGACATCAGCAACAATTAATACCATAGACGGTAACATAAAAGTGGCAACTAATAATGCTATTATTAATGCAAATTCAAAGCATGGAAATTCTAAAGCTGATCCCTTAGAGTCGTCAGAAAATGTTTGGAATCTACATTCCATTAATGGTGATATTACAGTTGTAAAACAAGAATAATCGGTTAATTTTGTTCAAATTAGGTTCATGTCCTTAAAGAAAGCTTCATTAATCATTCTAGTTATTTTGTTGATAGACCAAATCAGCAAAATTTATATTAAAACACATTTCTCTCTTAATGATGATCCTGTAAAAGTATTCTCATGGTTCGAAATCGCTTTTGTAGAGAATGATGGTATGGCATGGGGAGCTAAACTGAGTGATTTTTTTACATTTATTTCAGATAGTTCAGCCAAACTCATCTTAACCCTATTTAGAATTGTTGCCGTAACTGGTATCGGATTTTGGTTGTTTGACGTAACTAAAAAGCAGAAATCTAAAACGCTTGTATTTGCTATAGCCATTATTTTTGCTGGTGCGCTCGGGAATATCATAGATTCAGTCTTTTATGGAATCTTATTTGATTATAGTAATGGTCAAGTTGCTACGTTTTTACCTGAAGGAGGGGGTTATGCCGATGTCTTTTATGGCAATGTTGTAGATATGCTTCATTTTCCAATATGGAGTGGTGTACTGCCAGAGTGGATTCCTCTATTTGGTGGAGAATATTTTTCTTTTTTTGATCCTGTTTTTAATGTTGCAGATATGGCAATAAGTACTGGTATTGGTATGCTAATTGTTTTCAATAAACGCGCATTTGATGATTCAAACGAATTGCCCCAAAATAGTAACGATCAAGTATAAAGCTTATCTAATTATATCAGTCATTCTGAGTGTACTTTCCTGTTCTAAGGACAGCAGCAGTAATAATTTAGATAATGGTTATAGAATTAATGCTAATGCTATTGTAGTTGATAATTGCGATAAGTAGTTTGTAGGTGCAAATGCACTGCATTCCTTTGGTCTTGGCAGTAGTGATATGCCAACGTGGAATTTAAACATTGTGAGCGAATTTGTTGGCAATGTAACTGATAATCCTATTGATGGATTTCCTATACAAGATAGCAATGGTCAATTTTTACATTCCTTACAATTTATAGTAAACGATAATCGTAATAATGGATTGGTTTCCATTTTATGCCCTTTTGGATGGAACGGTCAAAATGAAACTTTATTTACAGGAAAACTCCCGACTGCAACAGAGTTCTGGGAGGCCTTCAAGTTAAGATTTGCAGAATGGTCAGAGTGCTTTAAAGATCAAGATGATGTATGGATAGAAGTTTAGAATGAGCCTTATCGCTTCGATCGTTCTGATGGTTATACAGATACATTATTGAGTAATACCATGATCAAACTTTATAATGTGGTTAGAAATACTGGAAATATTAATATCTAACAATCTTCCTGTGTTTTTTGGAGAGGTAGCTTCCGTCAACGCTGGTGTTCTTATGAATCCAGAACCTTTTCTAAATATTATTCATAATAATCAAATGTCCTATGCTGCTTGGCTTTGGAAGTTTGATGAAACTGATCAAGACGCTTTGTTAAGAACAGAAGGTCTTCCAAATGATGTAAATAATAATAATTGGGGAACTTTATTTAGATCTTTTGGATTTAGACCTCGTTTATAAGAATTGGAAAACCTTTTCTGGAGTAATACAATAATCCAATGCAATGTCACTTGGAGAAACTTCGAAATCTTCCTTGTTCGCTTTAAAAAACGACAATCCAATTTTAAGTGTTTCTGATTTGCATCGGGCTAAAAACCGGTCATAAAACCCTTTACCATAACCAATTCTATGGCCTAGCTTATCGAAGGCCAAAAGCGGAATAAAAACAACATCAATAACTTCTGAAGCAATCGGTATACCGTCAATAGGTTCAGGAATATTGTAAGCGTTTTTTTTGATTTTAGTACTATCGGTTAAAAGTACATGAGTCATTGAATAATCATCAAAATCGCTTCGAGAAATAACGATGTTTTTATCCTTGCCAGAAAGTATATTCAAGATATATTCGGTGTTAACTTCTTTTTGTTCTTCAATGGTTAAAAAAATATGATAGAACGATTTATCCCAAATGTTGAGTTTTAAAAGCTGATTGGCAATGGCTAAGCTTTTATCGTCTATTTCACCTTCTGAAAGTGATTTTCGAAGCGATTTATATTTCTTACGAAGTTCTGATTTAGACATTATTCAATACTAGTAGAAATATGAAAAATAGCATCACCTTGATAAATTATAGGTGATTCATTAACATTAAAAATATAGCCATCGTTAGGCGCTTTAACAAAGTGATTGAAACTGCCGTAGGGATCTGTTATGTGTCCTAAAACATCTCCCTTTTTAACATGAGTATTTACCAAAATATCAGACTTAAACATTCCAGAGTGATTTGCTCTAATCCATTTACTTTCAACAATTTTAATACCATGTTTTTTTGGTTTTGATGCCTTAAATTTTGTTCCTAACATTTCTAAATGATGCAGAACACGCTTCGTGCCATTGACACCAGTGTTGGTTACAGTTTTATCTATGTGAAATGATTTTCCGCCTTCAAAAAGAAGCATTGGAATACCTAGTTTGTAACAAGAATTTCTAAAGGATTTCTTTAGGTGTTTAGAATAGTAAACTACGGGAGCACCAAATACTTGAGCAAGTTCTTCGAGGATGATCTGGTTTTTTACAATTCTAATTTGAGCGGCATTAAATCGATCTGCTCCTCCAGTATGAAAATCTAATACTAAATCTGCATGAGGAACAATTTCTGTCATGAGTTTATGAGCTACTCTACTCGCTAATGCGCCATTTTTACCTCCTGGGAAAACACGATTTAAATCGCGTCCATCCGGAAACTCTCTATCCATATGTATAAAACCAAAAACGTTAATTACGGGAATGCAAATAATGGTTCCTTTTTTGGGTTTGTTAATACCTTTAGCAATAATCTGCCTAACAATTTCAACGCCATTAATTTCGTCCCCATGGATTCCGGCTGTAATTAAAACTGTTGGACCTGGCCTCTTAGAACGTTCAATAATTACAGGGACGTCTATTGTATTTTGAGTATGTAATTTTGCAACATTAAAACTCACTTTAGCACTTTCTCCTAGTGCCACTTTTTCACCTAGAATGTCTAGTACTTCTTTCTCACTCATGCTCTACTTTCTGTTGCGTTCTATAAATGTAATTATGGCTCTTGCTATGTTTTTTTGTGTGGCGTGTTCGATACCTTCTAATCCTGGAGTCGAATTAACTTCCATCATTAGTGGACCTCTTTCAGACTGTAACATGTCTACACCACAAACAGGAAGTTTAAGAGCCCGAGCCGCTTTTATTGCTAGTTTTAATTCATCTTCAGATAGTCGAATTAAATTTGCAGTTCCACCACGATGCAAGTTAGATCGAAATTCGCCTTCTCTACCTTGTCGTTTCATAGCTCCTATAACTTGGCCATCTACGATGAATGCCCTTAAATCTGCACCTTTGGCTTCTGCTATATACTCTTGAACCAGTGCTCGTGCCTGTAAGCCATTAAAAGCTTCAAGTACCGATTCAGCGGCATTCTTAGACTCTGCTAATACTACGCCTAATCCTTGTGTGCCCTCCAATAATTTGATAATAACAGGTGGACCACCTACATGATTTAAAACTTCTTCTACATCACGAGAATAATTCGTAAAAACAGTTTTAGGCATTCCTATACCGGCTTTAGATAATCTTTGAAAACTTCTTAGTTTATCTCGACTTCTAATAATAGCATCTGAGGTAACGGTTGTAAATACATTCATCATTTCAAATTGTCGCACTACTGCACAACCAAAAAAAGTCACAGATGCACCAATTCTGGGTATTATCGCATCGACATAGTCTAAATAACGATCTTTGTAATAAATAGTCGGTTTTTCCTGTTCAATTATAATATCACATTTAAGAGGATCTATAACTTCAATATCGTGCCCCCTGTTTTTACCCTCTTCTATGAGGCGTCTTGTAGAATATAAATTTTCGTTACGCGACAGTATAACAATGTTCATGATACAATTAGGAATGACTTTGTACTGGCAATATACTAAAAAAGGAATTCTGATTTTTAGAATCCTAGCTTTTAAACTACCTTTGATTTTATGCCCGAAACAAGCTTAGAAATACAGATAAAAACCCTACCAAATCAACCTGGTGTCTATCAGTATTTTGATTCTGGTGAGCGGTTAATTTATGTTGGGAAAGCAAAAAATATTAAAAAGCGTGTTAGTAGTTATTTTACCAAACATCACGAGTACGGGAAAACTAGAGTTTTAGTCAAAAATATTGCATCTATCAAGCATATAGTAGTTGAGACCGAAAATGATGCACTTCTGCTTGAGAATAATCTAATTAAAAAGTATCAACCTAAGTATAATGTTATGCTTAAGGATGATAAATCATATCCTTGGATATGCGTTAAAAATGAACCTTTCCCTAGGGTATTTTCAACACGACGTATTTATAAAGATGGCTCGGAATATTTTGGACCTTACACCAGTATGAAAACTGTAAAGACCTTGCTTGGTCTTATAAAAGGTTTGTATCAATTACGTACCTGCAATTACGATCTCTCTGAATCAAAAATTAATGCTGGAAAATATAAGGTTTGTCTTGAATATCATTTGGGTAATTGTAAAGGAGGATGTGAAGGAAAAGAAACCGAAGAAGAATACCATGACAATATAAAAGCCATTCGTGAAATTTTGAAGGGCAACTTTAAAGACTCTCTTCAACAGTTTAGAGCCCAGATGAAAGGCCATGCGGAAGCAATGGAATTTGAAGATGCTCAAAAAATAAAGGAGAAGCTTGATATACTTGAGAATTATCAATCAAAATCAACAATTGTTAATCCTAAGATTAGTAATGTTGATGTCTTTTCTATTGTTAGTGATGAAACCTACGCCTACATTAACTTTTTACAACTGAGTTATGGTTCAATAATACGATCCCATACCCTTGAAATTAAAAAGAAATTACAGGAATCAGACAAAACACTTCTTGAGATTGCGATTACGGAAATACGTCAACGGTTTAATTCAAACTCAAAGGAGATTTATGTGCCTTTTAAGGTGGATTTAGGCGAAGAGACAAAAGTTACAGTTCCTAAGCTCGGTGATAAAAAACGTATAGTGGATTTATCAAAACGAAATGCCATGTATTATCGCATGGATAAGTTGAAACAAATTAAAATTGTAGATCCAGATAGACATGCCAATCGTATCATGGCTCAAATGAAGGCAGATTTAAGACTTTCGGAAGAGCCAAGACATATTGAATGTTTTGATAACTCAAATATTCAAGGAACACATCCTGTTGCGGCATGTGTTGTATTTAAAAATGGTAAGCCGAGTAAAAAAGACTATCGTCATTTTAATATTAAAACTGTTAAAGGGCCAGATGATTTCGCCTCTATGGAAGAAGTGGTTCATCGTAGATATAAACGTTTATTAGAAGAAGATAAACCAATGCCTCAACTTATTATAATAGACGGCGGAAAGGGGCAATTATCTTCTGCATTAAAGAGTTTAGATGTCTTAGGTCTGAGAGGTAAAATTGCCATAATAGGGATTGCAAAACGTTTAGAAGAATTATTCTATCCAGATGACCCAATTCCATTATATTTAGACAAGAAAAGTGAAACTTTAAAAATCATTCAACAATTACGTAATGAAGCGCATCGTTTTGGTATAGAGCACCATAGAAATAGACGAAGTAAAAGTGCTTTAACAACAGAGTTAGAAAATATTCCTGGAGTTGGTGAGCAAACCATAATTGATTTGATGAAACAGTTTAAAACTGTTAAAAGAATTGCAAATGCCAAACTTGATGAATTAGAAGATGTTGTAGGGGTTTCAAGAGCAAATAAAGTTTATAATTACTATCATAAAGACTAAATTGAAACTTACCCAAACATACTCTGCATTTCTCGTTATCCTAGTTGTAATATTTTCATTGAATAATATAAAGGCCCAAGAACAAAAAGAACCTAAGGTGGGACTGGTTTTAAGTGGAGGAGGGGCAAAGGGCTTTGCTCATATAGGAGCATTAAAGGTCATTGATAGTTTAGGTATTAAGATTGATTATGTGGCGGGAACCAGCATGGGTGCTATAATAGGATCTTTATATGCAACCGGTTATTCGGGTAAGGAGTTAGAAGCGCTATTTAATACTGTTGATTTTAACGAATTAATAAATGATGAATTTCCGAGGTCCTCAAAACCATTTTACGAACGTGAAAATGCTGAAAAATATGCGGTTAGTCTTCCGTTTGATAATTTTAAAATAAACTTACCATCTGGATTATCACGTGGGCAAAACGTCTATAATTTGCTTTATCAATTGATGCTTCCTGTAAATGAAATCAGAGATTTTAAAGATTTACCAATTCCATTCTTTTGTATTGCTACAAATATAGAAACCGGTGAGTCTATTGTTATGGATAAAGGTAGGTTGGCTGAGGCAGTAACCGCTAGTGGGGCATTACCATCTTTGTTTCAACCTGTAACAATTGGTGATACCATTTTACTTGATGGCGGTGTAACTAATAATTTTCCGGTAGAAGAGCTCCGAGCAAAAGGGATGGATATAATTATCGGAGTTGATGTTCAAGATGTCTTAAAAGATAGAGCATCTCTTAAATCGGCACCTGAAATATTGGTACAGATTAATAACTTTAGGACGATTGAAGCCATGAAAACCAAGGCTTCTTTAACAGACATCTATATTAAACCAGATATAACCAATTTTTCGGTAGTATCCTTTGATGAAGGACGGGATATCATCGCCAATGGGGCTGATGCGGCACGAGCCAATTTGCAACAACTGCTTAAGGTGAAATCGCAACAAATTTCTCAGCCCAATGGACCATCAATTGAACTAACAGATAGCTTAAGAATTAATTCTATTAGTATTAACAGTAGCAACAAATATTCCAGATCCTATCTTTTAGGGAAGTTAAAGTTTAAGAATAACGCGAATATTAGCTATACTGACTTCAAAGAAGGGATTAATAATTTAATTGCGACAAACAATTTTGAGACATTCAGATATTATTTAGAGACTAACGATGATTCTAGCTATAATCTCAAAGGAGATTTAAGAGCGGCAGAGACTTCTACCTTTTTAAGGTTAGGCGTGCATTATGATGCATTATATAAAAGTGCTTTATTAGCCAATCTTACTAAGAGAGGATTATTATTTAAAAATGACATTGCCTCTTTAGATTTGATTTTGGGTGCTAATCCAAGGTATAATTTTGACTACTTTATAGACAAAGGATTTTACATTAGTATTGGAGTTAAGTCACGATTCAATCAGTTTAATAAAAATGTGAATGCGCTTTTAGTTTTAGAAGAAGACGATCCTTTATTATCTGGTTTAAATAAGGTAGATGTAGAACTCACCGATTTTACAAATCAGTTGTATTTACAAACCATTTTTAGAAAAGACTTTTCTCTAAAAGCTGGTGTTGAGCATAAACGATTAAAAGTGACTTCGGAAACTTTAATTGACCCAAATCAAGACGATGAATTTACGTTTGAGAATACCGATTATTTTAGTCTATTTGGGAATTTAGTTTTTGATAATTATGACAACAAATACTTCCCTAAAACTGGATTTTATTTTAATGGTGATTTTCATTTGTTCTTTAATGCTTACGGATATAACAGTAATTTTGATGAATTTTCTATTGCAAAAGCAGATTTAGGATACGCCTTTCGTTTGAGTAATAAAGTATCACTCAAAACCGAATCTAGTGGCGGATTTAAAATAGGGGATAATTCAACTACTACTTTAGACTTTGGATTGGGCGGTTACGCCTATAATTTCATCAATAATTTTCAATCATTTTACGGTTATGATTATTTAGCGTTATCCGGTGACAGTTTTGTAAAAGCAACATTCACCATGGATTATGAGATTTTCAAAAAGCATCATGTGCTTCTCGCTGCTAATTATGCTAATATAGACAATGGTCTTTTTGAAACAGGAGATTTTCTTTCTTCACCGAATTTTAGTGGTTATGCCATTGGTTATTCTTTAGAAACTTTTCTAGGACCCTTAGAGGCTAAGTATTCTTATTCACCAGAGACAGGAAAGAGTCAGTGGTTTTTTAATCTCGGGTTTTGGTTTTAAAGTAAAAATTCTCAACTTTGCTAAGGTATGAAACCATTCTGGGCAGATATTAAACTTCATTTACACTTCCTAATCAAAAGGAACCCAGAGTAATATTGCATTTTTTGTACCTTTAATCAGTAGAGTTTATGCGCTTTAGCGTGTAAAAAGATCAACTTTTAAAAATTAAAAAATGCCATTTTATCATAAACTTGGAAAAATTCCACCTAAACGCCATACGCAATTTAAAAAGCCAGACGGTACCTTTTATTATGAACAATTATTTGGTACAATTGGTTTTGATGGTATGTCTACAAATAGCTATCATGAGCAACGACCAACGCAGGTCAAAGAAATAAAAAGACAATACAGTGTTGCGCCAAAGGTTGCTAAACCCAATAATATGCAATCCTATAGGTTTCACGGTTTTAAGGTTAAGCCAGAAAACGATTATTTAGAGAGTAGAAAAATAGTATTAACTAATAGTGACTGTAATATTATCCTAGCAGCACCGCAATCCTCAACGGAGGACTACTTCTACAAAAACACGGATGCTGACGAACTTATTTTTATTCATAAAGGCACTGGTAAATTAAGAACGCATCTTGGTAATTTAGATTTTAAATACGGTGACTACTTGTTAGTTCCGCGCGGTATCATTTATAAGCTTGATTTTGATACAGATGATAATCGTTTGTTTATTGTAGAATCCTATCGTCCGATTTATACACCAAAGCGTTACCGCAATTGGTTTGGACAATTGTTAGAACATTCACCTTTTTGTGAGCGCGATCTAAGACAACCACAAGAGTTAGAGACTTATAATCAATCAGGTGAATTTTTAATTAAAATAAAGAAGCAAGACGAAATATTTGATATGGTCTATGCCTCTCATCCTTTTGATGTTGTTGGATATGATGGTTACAATTATCCTTATGCATTTTCAATTCATGATTTTGAACCCATAACAGGTCGTGTTCACCAACCACCACCAGTGCATCAAACTTTTGAAACGGATGCTTTTGTGGTATGCAGTTTTGTACCGCGTCTGTATGATTACCATCCTTTGGCAGTGCCAGCGCCGTATAATCACAGTAATATAGATAGTGATGAGGTATTATATTATGTGGATGGAGATTTTATGAGCAGAAACGATATTGATGCCGGACACATTTCATTACATCCAGCAGGTATTCCTCACGGACCACATCCAGGTGCAATGGAGCGAAGTATCGGTAAAGTTAAAACAGATGAATTGGCAGTAATGGTAGATACGTTTAAACCATTAAAAGTGACTGAAGAAGCACTCAAAATTGCAGACGACGATTATTTTAAATCTTGGTTAGAATAATAAATGAGGGATAATCATAATAAATTACCGGCAGATCCACTGTCTTTAGTCTTAGGGATTCTTGCCTTAGTTATAGGTTTGGCAGGCTGTTGTTGTTATGGCATTACAGCAATCGTTCCTCTAATTATCGCTATAGTTGGGTTAATTACAGCGAATAAAAGTTTAAAGCAATATCAATTACATCCAGATTTGTACTCCTACCAATCTCGAAGTAATGTTAATACAGCAAAAATTATAAATATCATTGCTATTGTTCTTAATAGTTTAATCTTATTATTTTCAATTGCAATAATTGCGTTTTACGGTACCCTATTATCATCTGGATTTTATGATGAAATTCTCAAAAACTCAGAATACTATGATGTGGACGAATACGAAGCAGAAACGGATACACTCAATTGGGATAAGAAAGTTTCTGAAATAGGAGTTAAACAAGATTCATTAAATATAGAATCAACTTTAGAACAAAAAGAGATAAACAATCAATAGAAAATAAAGAAATCATGTCAAAAGAAATTAAATCCGTTGATTACGGTTTAGAAAAAATATTTGAAGGAGCTCAAGATTTTTTGCCACTTCTAGGGACAGACTATGTAGAGTTTTATGTTGGTAATGCCAAGCAGGCTGCCCATTTCTACAAAACAGCGTTTGGTTTTCAATCTTATGCATATAAAGGTTTGGAAACGGGAAGTAAAGACACTGTTTCTTATGTTCTTAAACAGGATAAAATAAGATTAGTCTTAACAACACCATTAAATTCTAAACACCCTGTAAACGATCATATCGTAAAGCACGGAGATGGTGTAAAGGTTGTAGCTTTATGGGTAGAGGACGCCAGAAAATCGTATGACGAAACTACAAAACGGGGAGCGAGATCTTATATGGAGCCAATTGTAGAGACTGATGAATATGGCGAAGTTGTGCGTGCTGGAATATACACTTATGGCGAAACAGTACATATGTTTGTTGAGCGCAAAAATTACAATGGTGTTTTTATGCCGGGCTTTACAGAATGGAAAAGCGATTACAATCCTGAATCAGTTGGATTAAAATACATTGATCATATGGTTGGCAATGTAGGATGGGGAGAAATGAACACCTGGGTGAAATGGTATGAAGAGGTCATGGGATTTGTTAACTTTCTATCCTTCGACGATAAGCAAATTCATACGGAGTATTCAGCTCTTATGAGTAAGGTGATGAGTAATGGTAATGGAAGAATTAAATTTCCAATCAACGAACCTGCCGAAGGAAAAAAGCGTTCTCAAATTGAGGAATATTTAGACTTTTACGAAGGGCCTGGAGTACAGCACATTGCCGTTGCAACGGACGATATTGTCACAACTGTTTCTGCGCTTAGAGCAAGAGGAGTAGAGTTTTTATCTATTCCGCCAGAAGAATATTATCGAGCAGTTCCTGGAAGACTAGAAGAGTTTAGTCATGAGTTAAGAGAAGATATTGAAACGTTAAAGAGATTAGGAATAATGATTGATGCAGATGAAGAAGGGTATCTCTTGCAGATTTTTACTAAACCTGTTGAGGACCGACCTACCTTATTTTTTGAAATCATTCAACGTATGGGAGCTCGTGGTTTCGGGGCTGGAAATTTCAAAGCTCTTTTTGAATCTATCGAACGCGAACAAGCTAAAAGAGGCACTTTATAGAATGCCTATCATTTTTAATTTGAACCAATAAATCGAATATTTTTCGCTTGTGACTGTTATTTTTTGCTGAATATCAATTGTTTAGTAGTTTTGGAATAGTAATTGTATTTAAGATAATTGTAACATCAAAATTGAGTTACATTATTTAAATTTACAAAGCAATTATTATGAAATATATTCTTACCATATTAGTGTTTTTTATTGGAGTTAATGCACCAATGGCTAAAAAAGAATCTGCGTTTATGTCGGGTGAGTGGTTTAAGTTCAGAATGAGCTATAGTGGCTGGTTTAAAGCAGGCGAAGCAACCTTAAAAGTTGAAGAGAAAAGACTAGCTGGTAAACCAGTATTTCATGTTGTGGGAAAAGGAAAGACAACAGGTTTAGCAAATGCATTTTTTAGAGTAAGAGATCGCTATGAAAGTTATTTTGACAAAGAGACGGGCGTTCCTTATAAATTCATTAGAAAGATTGACGAAGGTGGTCATACAAAGGATATTGAGATAGAATTTGACCATCAAAAGCAACAAGCATTTGTCAACAATAAGAAACATAAAAAAATGAAGACCTTTTCTACTGAAAAGGATGTTCAGGATATGGTTTCAATGTATTACCATCTCAGGAATAGTATTAATGTGACTGCATTGGAAATTGGTGATGAAATAGAAACGAATATGTTTTTTGATGAAGAAAACTTTGGATTTAAATTAAAGTACCTTGGAAAGGAAACTATTAAAGTAGATGCTAACGGAACCAAAGTAAAAGTAAAATCATTAATGTTTAGACCGTATGTTATGGCCGGACGCGTATTTAAAGAAGAAGAAAGTTTAACACTTTGGGTTAGTGCGGATAAGAATAGAATCCCACTCAAAATCAAAGCAGATTTAGCAGTAGGTTCTTTAAGAGCAGATTTAGTTCAATTTAAAGGTTTAAAGCATTACTTTCCAATTGTATTTGATAATTAATTTATGTCAGACCAACCAGATTTCAGTCAAATTTTAGACGCTCTTCAAGAGAAGTACAATACTATAGACCAAAATACAGACGATCATTTATACGGCTTGTTGTATAGTAAGCCGATAACATATTGGGATTATATTCAAACAGACGCTTTATTAAATCTTCAAATTCAGCGTACTACACTTCCCGATGAGATGGTTTTTATTGCCTATCATCAAATCAATGAGCTCATTTTTAAAATGATTCTTTGGGAAATTTCTCAGGTTGCAGAAAAAAAAGATTTAGACGCCGCCTTTTTTGAGGGTAAAATTATGCGCATCAGTCGTTATTTTGATATGCTTACTACCTCTTTTAATATAATGCGAGAGGGAATGGAAGTGGAACAATACATGAAGTTTAGATATTCGCTTACACCAGCAAGTGGATTTCAAAGTGCGCAATACCGATTAATTGAATTTGCATCAACTGAATTAATTAATTTAATTGATTATAGATTTAGAAAAAATATAGATCGAAATACTCCATTTACACATGCCTTTGAACACCTGTATTGGCAGGCCGCAGGAAAAGATCATAAAACAGGCAAGAAATCCACACTTTTGGTTAATTTTGAAAAACGTTATAAGAATGAGTTTTTAAGATTCATGGAAACCTATAATACTAAAAACCTTTGGACACGTTTTAAAGAATTGCCAGAAGAAGATCAAAACGATAAAGATTTGATTAAGGCAATGCGACATTTTGATTATACGGTAAACGTTACTTGGGTAATGGCGCATTATAATACAGCAGTACACTATATTGAAAGTGGTATCGGTGATGGCGAAGCAACAGGTGGTAGTGATTGGAAAAAATATATGCATCCTAAGTACCAAAAACGTATTTTCTTTCCGGACTTATGGACAAAAGATGAACAAGATAATTGGGGAAATAATATATAATTAGCAGTATTAATGCACTTCAGAGGATTAGTAGCAACAATCATAATTGCAATATGCATTACGGCATGTAGAGATGATAACTCAAAAATTGAAACTAAAGCAGAAGACTTAGCAGCTCAAGTAGAAGAAAAGGTTATAGAATTCGGATTCGACCAGGAAGACTTTGAGTTTAAAAGAGATACCGTCAAAAAAGGGGATACCTTCGGAATAATTTTAGAACGAAATAACATTGGTTATCCCGAAATTTTTCAGATTGCTGAAAAGGCAAAAGATACCTTTGATATTGCAACAAAACTTCAGGTCGGTAAGCCATATACCTTATTATTTTCAAAAGACAATTTGAATGATAGTGTCCAAAAGCCCACGACCTTTATTTATCAGCAAAATTTAGAGGATTATGTCGTTATAGACTTTACAGATACTATTCAAGCCTACAAGAGTAAAAAGCCTGTAACATATATAGAAAAAACAGCAACTGGAATCATTGAGAACAATATTTCTTTGACTTTAGAGGAAAAAGGACTGAGTCAAGTACTAGCAAATAAATTGGCAGATGATATCTACGCTTGGACCATAGATTTTAGAAGACTTTTGCCTGGCGATCGTTTTAAGGTAATCTATACCGATAAGTATATAAACGATACCATATATGCTGGTGTTCATGATGTAAAAGCAGCTTATTTTGAGCATAATGGCGACTCCTTGTATGCGTTTAGATATCAAACCGATTCTTCAAAAAATATAGTGGATTATTTTAATGAAAATGCAAAAAATTTGCGTCGCGCATTTTTGAAAATGCCAATAAAATTTGGTCGATTATCTTCGAGATATAATCTAAAGCGACGAATTGCATTGTACGGTAATAGAGTTAGGCCTCATAAAGGTACTGATTTTGCTGCACCAGTGGGAACAGCAATTATGGCAACCGCTAGTGGAACAGTAATAGAGTCTACAAGACGAGGTGGCAATGGTAAGTATGTTAAGATAAGGCATAACGATACCTATACCACGCAGTATTTACATATGAGTAGACAAGCCGTGAAAAAAGGTGATTACGTAAAGCAGGGAGATATAATTGGTTATATTGGTATGACAGGCAATACAAGTGGTCCACATGTTTGTTATCGCTTCTGGAAAAACGGTAAGCAAGTCGATCCATTTAAACAAAAGCTGCCTGAAGCGAAGCCAATTTCAGATTCACTTAAGACTGGATATTTAGAATATATGACGCCTTTAAAAGAACGTTTAGACGCTATTTTCTTTTTGGAAGCAGCACCTAAAAATACTGAGAATACAATAACTGAAGATCAAATTACAGATATTCAATAATGGCATTAAAACCAACCAATCCAACAAGTACAGATTCTTGGAAAAAGCTGCAATCACACTTTGAGAATCTAAAGCTTCATCATTTAAAAGCACTTTTTAATTCTAATCCAAATCGCGCAAATGATCTAACCATACATTGGGACGATTTCTATGTGGATTATTCAAAAAATAGAATTACAAAGGAGACCATAGAATTACTTATTGATTTGGCTAATGAGTTGGATTTAGGTGATGCTATTTCAAAGTATTTCGAAGGTGATATCATTAATGAAACCGAAAAGCGCGCTGTATTACATACCGCTTTGAGAACTTCAAGCAATAATGAAGTTCTTGTTAATGGTGCTAATGTCATACCAGAAGTTCAAAATGTTAAGGCTCAGATTAAAGATTTCACAGATAAAGTTGTCAATGGAGAGCACAAGGGTTTTACAGGTAAAGCAATTAGAGATGTTGTAAACATTGGGATTGGAGGATCAGATTTGGGTCCGGCAATGGTTGTAGATGCACTAAAGTATTATAAAAATCATCTGAACACCTACTTTGTAAGTAATGTCGATGGAGATCATTATAATGAAATTATCAAAGGTTTGAATCCAGAAACTACATTATTTGTGATTGTTTCTAAAACCTTTACGACTCAAGAAACTTTATCAAATGCAAATTCAATTAAAGCATGGTTTTTAAATTCCTTACCACAAAAAGCAATTTCAAAACACTTTGTTGCCGTTTCTACTAATATTAAAAGTGTAAAAGCATTTGGAATAGATGCAAATAATATTTTCCCAATGAAGGACTGGGTTGGAGGGCGATTCTCTTTATGGAGTGCTGTTGGATTATCAATTAGTTTAGCACTCGGGTATGATCATTATGAGAGTCTGCTTCTTGGAGCAGGTAAAATGGATACACATTTTAGAGATTCTCAATTTGATAAAAATCTTCCCGTAATATCTGGATTATTAACCATTTGGTATAATAACTTTTTTAATGCCGAAAGTCAAGCTATTATTCCATACACACAATATTTGAACCAATTTGCAACCTATCTTCAGCAAGGTATAATGGAGAGCAATGGAAAAAGTGTAGACAGGTCAGGTAATAGAGTTAGCTATCAAACAGGAAATATAATTTGGGGAGAGCCAGGAACAAACTCGCAACATGCATTTTTTCAATTAATTCATCAAGGGACTAAATTAATTCCTGCAGATTTTATTGGTTTTGTGGAGTCACTTCATGGGAATAGGGACCATCATAACAAACTCATGTCTAATTATTTTGCACAGACTGAAGCTTTAATGAATGGAAAAACCAAGACAGAAGTATTGTCTGAGTTACAGTCACAGTTATTGAGTGATTCAGAAATCACAAAGCTATTGCCATTCAAGGTTTTCGAAGGTAATAAACCAACAACTTCAGTGCTTATTCAAAAATTAACGCCAGAAAGTTTAGGAAAACTAATCGCATTTTATGAGCATCAGATTTTTGTACAAGGTATCATTTGGAATATCTACAGTTACGATCAATTTGGTGTTGAATTGGGCAAACAATTAGCTAAATCTATCCTTAAAGAGTTAAACTGTACCGCATCTGAGTCAAGCCACGATACTTCTACTCAAAACTTAATAGAATTTTACAAGAAGAATTGTTAAAAACTGTTAAGAAGTTTTAATAACATTCAAAATTTTTTCAAAAAAATACGAATTCAATAATTAACTTGAAACGTTAATATTCTTAACATTTAAGTAATATTACAACTAGTTATAGTTGTAATTTTGCGGAACTATTAGAAACCAATTAACTTAAATTTTATATGAAAAAATTTAACCAATTTTTACTTGCAACGGTGATGATGCTATTCACTACGGTTGCTTTTGCTCAGTCGACTATCACTGGAAAAGTCATGGACGCTGAGTTAAACTCACCTCTTCCTGGGGCTAATGTACTGGTTAAGGGAACAGCAAATGGTACAAATACCAATTTTGATGGTGAGTTTAATTTAACTGCTGATTCAGCCTCTGGTGAAATTGTAATTTCTTATGTGGGTTATGTAAGTCAAACAATAGCTTTTAACGGAAATACTGATTTGGGAACAATCAATTTAATGTCTAGTGATTTAGGTCTGGACGAAGTAATGGTTGTTGCTTCAGTAGCAGTTGATAGAAAAACACCTGTAGCAGTTTCTACTGTGAGATCTGCAGACATTGAATTAAAGTTGGGAACTCAAGAATTCCCAGAAGTTTTAAAGTCAACACCTGGTGTCTATGCTACTAAGTCGGGTGGTGGTTTCGGAGATGGACGTATTAACTTACGTGGATTTACTTCTGAAAACGTTGCTGTTATGATTAATGGTGTTCCGGTAAATGACATGGAAAATGGACGTGTTTTCTGGAGCAACTGGGCTGGACTTGGTGATGTTACCAGTTCTATGCAGGTACAAAGAGGTCTTGGTGCCGCAAGAGTTGCTGTGCCATCTGTAGGAGGTACAATTAACATTTTAACAAAGACAACAGATATTGAAGCTGGTGGAAGTCTTATAACAACTTTAGGGAATGATGGTTACCAGAAGTTTGGTTTAACATATTCAACTGGTTTAATGGACAATGGTTATGCTGCAACTGTCTCTGTTGCTAAAACGGATGGCGATGGTTATGTAAGAGGGACCCAATTTAACGCGGTATCGTATTTCGTTAATGTATCAAAGCAAATAAATGAAATGCACAAAATATCATTTACCGCCTTTGGTGCAAAACAACGCCACGGACAAAGACAAAATAGACACTTAATCGATACTTACCGAAGAAGTGAAGACGGTATCAAATATAATTCAGATTGGGGTTATAAAAATGGACAAGTTACTTTCATCGAAGACAACTTCTATCATAAACCACAAATCTCTTTAAATCACTATTGGGATTTAAACGAAAATACAAGTATATCAACTGCAGCTTACGTTTCTTTTGGAACCGGTGGTGGAGGGGGTACTCTAGGAAGTGATTCTGAGACTTTAGGGGATGATGCAGACGGAAGGTATAAATTCCAAAGTCCTGAGTATAGAATTGGAGAATTCGGACCATTAGATTTCGATCGAATTGTAGATGAGAATATTGCTAACGGTGCAAATGGATCTAGTGCAGCTTTAAGAGCATCACGTAACGATCACAATTGGTATGGTCTTTTATCTACCTTAAAGTCTGACTTAAATGATGACATGGTTCTTTTAGCCGGTTTAGACTTTAGGAGATATATTGGTAAGCACTTTAGAGAGGTGACAGATTTATTAGGTGGCCAATTTATTATTAATGAAGATAACGTAAATAATCCAACAGGTATTTCAAGAGTTGGTGATAAAATCGCCTATAATAACGACGGTATTGTTGGTTGGTTAGGTGCCTTTTTACAATTAGAGTACGATGTTAATGAGAAATTTAACACCTTTGTTGCGCTTAACGCTGCTAATACATCTTACAAAAGGAAAGATTACTTTAATTACTTAAATGGGGATCCATTACAAGAAACAGATAACTATAATTTCTTTGCCTTTGGTGCAAAAGGGGGGGCTAACTATAGATTAACAGACGAGCACAACGTGTTTGTAAATTTTGGATATTTTGAAAGAGCTCCTGATTTTGATGCTGTTTTTCCTAACTTTAATAATGAAGAGATAAATGCTAATGCGGAAAACCAAAAGATCATCAGCTTTGAAGTAGGATATGGATTTAGAGGAGATCGTCTTTCTGCTAATGTCAACCTATATAGAACAGCTTGGAGAGATAGAACAGAGACTCTAGCTTTCCAATTGAGTGCAGATGAAACAGGATTTGCTAATATCTTAGGTGTAAATGCAATTCATCAAGGAATCGAAGTTGATTTTGTTTATAAGGCAACAGATAAGTTAAACATTACAGGTATGGCATCTTTTGGTGATTGGAGATGGGAAGACGATGTTACAGATGTAAATATTCTTGATGAAGAACAAAATGTTGTAGATGTTGTAAACTTATTCATCGAAGACACACCAGTTGGTGATGCAGCGCAAACAACTTTAGCGATCGGCGCAGATTACAAATTCGGTAAAGACACACGATTATCTGTAGACTATAATTACTTTGATCGTTTATATGCGGATTTTGATCCTAGTGATAGAGGAGATGCTAACGCGCCAGATCCTTGGGAAGTTCCTGCATATGGAGTTTTCGATGCGGCAATGACTCATGGCTTTGACTTTGGTCCTTTTAGAGCGTCGTTAATAGCTAGAATCAATAATATCTTTAACACACATTATATTGCTGATGCTTTAGATGGGGCAGATTCAAATGCGCAAACTGCATTGGTTTATTACGGTTTCGGAAGAACATTTAGTGTTGGTGCAACTTTAAAATTTTAAAAAATTAGAAAAATGAAAAGAATAGTTTATTTATTAGTTGCTCTTGTAGGATTAGTTTTCGTAGGATGTAACCCTATTGAAGATATAAATAATGATCTTGCTGAGCAGGCAGAGCCTGTTATTGGAACAGATGAAATTACATTGACCTCTGATGACTATGCTGATTTGGTTGATCAAGGAGATGGAGATCCTGATTTTTATGAAGAATTTGAAGCGTTTAGCGATTTAGAAGATGCTAAAGCTATATTACCTCCATTTTTAGCAAGTAAATACCCGTTTTGGGGAGATGGTTCTTCAGTAACTGTTAATTTTAATTTATTTGACGGAGATCCAGAAGACGTTAGTGCTTTTACAAATGCAGATGTATATGTGCTTGGGTCAACTGATTACCCAACAAGTAATAGTAATGCATTCTTATTAGAGGAAAATCCTGATGTGACTTTTGAGAATTTATTAAGTTCTCAGTTTCCTATGCCAACAGATGGTCAAGTTGTAAGATTTGGATACAACAGATTTACAGAAGTACCAGAAGTAGGTCTAGCTAGTGTTTATGAGGCGGCCTTCCCAGCAAACTATGACGACTTTGAATTAGTTTCTGTTTCTGGTCCTGATGCTTTAGGGTGGACAGTTGGATCGACTAACGTTCAAGGATCTGGTTTTGACGGTGGTGCTAATGCCGTGGAAGAGTGGTTAATCTCACCAGAAATTGATCTGGCAGGTCAAACAGGTTTAACATTACAAATTACTCAAGAGATTGATTTCTTAGGTGATCCTGATTTAATTGATATCTTAATTTCTACGGATTACACAAATGGAACAGATCCAATGATGGCTACATGGACAGCAGTACCATTCGATAAGACTCTTTTTGGGAGTATGACAACTTCAGAAGATTTAGACTTTTCAGCTTACGATGGTCAAACGGTACACGTTGGTCTTAAGTATAGTTCTACAGATTCTGATTCACCAAGATGGAGGGTACAGGATTTTGCAATCAGAACAACAGGTTTTTCTGGCCCAACAGAATCATTATCAGCATACTTCATGTACTTTGATGGTTCTTGGGATGAGGAAGATGGTGTATACTACTTAAGTGTTGCAGATTATGATTCAATGGGTGAAGGATCTGGTCAGCCAGGTGCATTTAATAACTTTAGTGGTTCTGTATCACCAGGAAATTACTTACCGCAATTCTTAAACTTAAAGTATCCTTTCGCACAAGAAGGCGATGAGTTATTTGTAATTTATAGATTTTTCCAAGGAGGTTCTGAAGGAACGGTAACAAAAGGAAACCTTTATACAGTTGTTAATGGCGAATGGGTACCAAGCGTATCGTCTTTACAATTTGGTCTAGAAAACGGAACATGGGTTCCAGATAATACAATTAGATATACCTTAGTGTCTAGTGATTATGCAACAGTAGTAAATGCTTTAACAGGAGTTGAAGGATTTGAAGCTGCAGTTGCAAACCTTGATAATTTTGGAAATTTCAATAGAACAGGTGGTAGTACAAACTGGTCTGATGAAATGATTATCACTGCACTAAATTTTGTTCTTGATGCAATTAATCCAAGTGCAGAAGAAGGGCAGAAATATATTGTTACTATTGCAACATGGGCACCAGGAAATTCTACAGAGGACTTTGCTTTAATAAAGTCTGGCGGAGAATGGGTTCCTCAAGGAGAATAGATCAATCAATTGCATAATAAAAAAACCGCTGAATCTCTCAGCGGTTTTTTTATTGGTTCCATCTTACGGATTCCATAATGTGCTTAATATCCTTTTTTAAATATTCCGAAGCTGGATAAATAGAATCATAGTTTGGCTTAGCATAAAAATAAAGTGATCCACTTAAGAAGTGATTTGTACTATCAGTTACATAAAACTGAGATTGAGAAGCAGCGTCCCCTCCAACTTCATAAAGCATCCCATAAACGCTATTTTCAGAATCTTCGAATAGGTTCTGGGAAATTTCATCTGCCTTCATAGTATGCTTTTGTGTGCGATTTTGGGCATCTCTTAATAAACTATCAAGATTCCCATTTTCTACAGGCTTATAGTTTAAATAAATAGTAGCTTTTAACTGGCTATACTTTACTTCAATTCCTTTTGTTGTTCCTAATGTTTTGACCTTAGAAATTGGTTCAGCAAGTTCATTTTTATCGAATGAAAATGGAAGCGGACTTATTGTTTTTTTATAATTGGCAGTAGGGTATTCCAATCTCAGGTATGCTTTGGGTTTAGGTATAGGATCGTTACCACAACCTATTAACAAAAGGCTTAGAACAGGGAATATTAGACGCTTCATAGATTAGATTTGAGTAATGTTAACTTAATTTGTTTTATACGTTTACGTTCCAAAGCTTCTATGGTAAAAACGTAATTTTTAAAATTTATTTTACTTCCTATCCTTGGGAATCCACCAGATATCTCAAGCACAAAGCCAGCTAAGGTTTCAGCTTCACCTTTTCTGTTTTCGAAATCTTCAACATCCTCATCTACATCAATAATTTTATAGACATCTTTAAGGGGAGTTTTTCCTTCAAAACTATAATTATTATCATCTAACTTGGTATATATAAGATCATCATCATCATATTCATCACTGATATCACCAACAATTTCTTCAATAACATCTTCTAGAGAAACTAAACCAGATGTTCCACCATACTCATCAACTACGAGTGCAAGGTGAACTTTTTTATTTTGAAACTCGACCATTAAATCATCTAGTTTTTTATTTTCTGGAACAAAAAACGGTGCTCTTAGTAAGGTAGTCCAGTTGAAATTTTTCTCATTTAAATGTGGTAATAAGTCTTTAACATATAATACCCCTTTGATATTATCGATACTTTCTTCATATACTGGTATTCTTGAGTATCCATTTTCTACAATTTCTTTGATAATGGTTTCGTAAGGAGTATTTATCTCCAAAGCGAATAAATCCATTCTAGGTCGCATAACTTGTTTAGTATCTGTGTTCCCAAAGGATACGATACCTTGTAATAGTTTTTGTTCTTCTTTTGTAGTATCATTATTATCTGTAAGTTCTAAAGCTTGTGATAACTGATCTACACTAAGATTAGAATGTTGTTTTCCAAAGCGATCTTGAATCTTCAAAGTCACAAAGCGCATGGGTAAACTTATTGGCGAGAAAATTACATCTAATACTTTTAAAGGTTTAGCCATAAAGCTTGAAAACTTAACGCTATTTCTACTGGCATATATTTTTGGAATAATTTCTCCAAAAAGCAAAATTAGAAATGTTGCTGTAACCACTTCAAGCAAGAACCTCACTAATGCATTAGTGACATCCTTAAATAGTGTTTCACCCAAAAAAGCAAATAGTAATACTATCGCGATATTGATAAAGTTATTAGCTACCAAAATTGTAGCAAGTAACTTTTTAGGGCGTTCTAATAAATTAGAGATGGTTTCCATGGCTGCGGATTTCTCATTAATTCCCCTGTCAATATCAGATTTGGTTAATGAGAAAACAGCGACTTCAGCACCAGATATTAAAGCGGAACAAGCGAGTAGGATTAAGAGTAACACAGCGCCAGTTATAAAGGATGTATTAGTAACTAATAAATTTGAAATTAAAACCGTGGGTTCTGGGTCCAAGATAAATTTAATTAAGATTAAAATGGTAAATCATCATCTCCATCTGTTACAACACTGTTTGACTGAGTTTGTTGTGGTGTAGCTGGTTTATAGGATTGTGATTGATGCGATTGTGGATTGGCTTGTTCATTCTTATTTGTTAAGAATGTAAAGTCAGTACATTGTATTTCTGTTGAGTAGCGTTCCATACCTTTATCATCAGTCCACTTTCTAGTTTTAATGCGACCCTCTATATAGACCTTATCACCTTTGCTTAGATATTTTTCGCAAATTTCTGCAGCTTTATTTCTAACGACAATATTATGCCATTCTGTGTTAGAAATACGCTCGTTTGTTGTTTTGTTAGTATAGGTTTCATTTGTTGCTAATGGAAAACGTCCAACACAATTTTTATCATCGAAATAATGCATTTTTACTTCATCTCCTAAATGCCCAATTAGCATTACTTTATTTAGTGTTCCTGACATAACAATTAGTTTTAGCCTACAAATTTACTCAATTAGATATCTTACGTTTAAAATTAAGAAAAAAAAGTGATTTTTAGAGGCTATTAAAAGGGAAGGCTTTTATAAAATCACCTATTAAAACGGGTACTGGAAACTTTTCGAGTTGAGAGACTGGCATTGCTTGTGCAGGAATATCTTCCAGTTCTATAATCCAGAATTTAGTATGTAAGTGTTGATGAGATAGTTTATGAATGATATCCTTCTCATTATATAGGCTGTATTCGAATGGCTTGAATAACAACTTGCTGTCCTCGGTTTGTAAGAGATGGAATTCATCAACATTCAAACTACGCTGAGATTCTATGAGTGGAAACTGATATAAATTCTGCCAAATCCCTTTCTCTGTGCGTTGTTCTAAAATGGTGTTCATATTATTATCGATATAAACTAGAAAATTAAAGAACTTAGTTTTTACCTTGGTTTTCTTGAGCTTCACCGGTAAGCGATGAATTTGATTTTTTTGTAAAGCAATACAACTTTCACTAAAGGGGCAGACCAGACAATACGGGTTTTTGGGTTTGCATTGTGTAGCACCAAACTCCATAATAGCCTGATTAAATGTTGCAGGTACTTTTTGATCGATTAAGGTTGTAGCAAGTGCTTTAAATTCTTTAATGCCTTGTGTAGAATTTATTGGAGTCTCAATACCATAATATCTTGAGAGTACACGATAAACGTTACCATCGACCACAGCTGCAGGTTCATTAAACGCAATTGAGGCTATGGCACTTGCCGTATAATCACCTACACCTTTTAATTGAAGTAAATCTTTATAAGCGTTAGGGAACTCTCCATCACGCTCAAATGCAATATGTTTGGCAGTAGTATGGAGGTTTCTTGCTCTGGAGTAATAGCCAAGGCCTTGCCAAAGCTTTAAAACAGCATCTTCGGAGGCGTTTGCGAGATCAAAAACCGTAGGAAATTGTTTAACAAAAGCTTCATAATAAGGTAAGCCTTGTTTAACCTGAGTCTGTTGTAAAATAATTTCGGAAAGCCATATGTAATATGGGTTTTTTGTTCTTCGCCAAGGTAGATCTCGCTTATGTTTTGAATACCAGTTAATTAGCGTTTTATTAAATTCCATTCTTTTGTTAAAGGCTTAGGGCAAAAGTAAATCTTTATAACGTTAAATTTTAATTAATTACGTTTGAAATATTGAAATATTATTACCTATATTTGCATCCCTTAGAATTTATAGTAACCCTAAAACTAATAACAATGACAAAAGCCGATTTAGTAGCTAAAATCTCTGATAAATTAGGAATTGAGAAAGGTGATGTGCAAGCTACGGTTGAAACCTTTATGGAAGAAGTAAAATCATCTCTAGAAAGTGGGGATAATGTTTATTTAAGAGGTTTCGGAAGTTTTATCATAAAAACTAGAGCTGAAAAAACAGGTCGTAATATTTCAAAGAATACTACGATTAAAATTCCAGCTCACAACATACCAGCTTTCAAGCCAGCTAAAGTATTTTTAGAAGGTGTGAAATCTAATGTTGAAGTAAACTAATACATTAAAAAAATATTAATTAAAAGCATTATTAATTATGCCAAGTGGTAAAAAGAGAAAAAGACACAAGGTAGCGACGCATAAGCGTAAGAAACGTAGACGCGCTAATCGTCACAAAAAGAAATAAGCTGGGAAAAAGTAGTTTTATGACTACTTTTTTCAGTTTTAAAGAACGTTCTTTGATATAGAATTTAAGTGTATTTAATAGAGTATACTTGAGTTTGTTGGAAATTCCCAATGTATTTGGGAAATCCTGTGTCAAATAATTTAGTAAAATCCATCTCGATATTTATCGGGATATAAATTAACATTATGAACAAGGAATTAATCGTAAGATCGAGTTCAGATATTGTTGATTTTGCCTTATTAAAAGATGGAAAACTTATTGAATTACATAAAGATGAAGAGGATAATAACTTTGCAGTAGGTGATATATTTATTGCCAAGATTCGTAAAGTTATGCCAGGTCTTAATGCCGCGTTTGTAAACGTTGGTTATGAGAAAGATGGTTTTTTACACTATCATGATCTTGGACCAAAACTCCCTTCCCTTTTAAAATTCATTAAACGTGTAAGCACAGGAAGATTAAGAGATTATACGCTCAAAGACTTTCCGATGGAAAAGGATTTAGATAAACACGGCAAAATTGTAAATGCCTTAAAATCTAACCAATCCATATTAGTACAAGTAGTAAAAGAGCCAATATCTACTAAAGGACCACGCATTAGTTCAGAATTGTCTATTGCTGGTAGATACATTGTATTAGTACCATTTTCTAATCGTATTTCAATTTCTCAGAAAATTGAATCACAAGAAGAAAAAGATCGTTTAAAACGATTGGTAAAGAGTATCACACCTAAAGGATTTGGAGTTATTATTCGTACTGTAGCTGAGGGCAAGAAAGTTGCCGAGCTCGATAGTGATTTACAGAATTTGCTGGGACGATGGACCGCAATGTGTAAAAAGTTGTATAAAGCACACCATCCTACAAAAGTTCTCGGAGAAATGAACAAAGCATCCTCTATTTTGAGAGATATTTTTAATGATTCATTTTCAGGAATAGTAGTAGATGATGAAGAATTATACATCCAAGTAAAAGATTATGTGCAACAAATTGCACCAAAAAAGGAGTCTATAGTAAAGTATTATAAAAACGGAGTTCCAATTTTTGAAAAGTTTGGTATCGAACGCCAAATTAAAACCTCATTTGGAAAAACCGTTTCTATGGCTAAAGGAGCTTATCTAGTTATAGAACACACAGAAGCTATGCATGTAATAGATGTTAATAGTGGTAACCGTTCTAACAAAGAAAAGAGCCAAGAAGACACAGCTTTAGAAGTTAATCTAATCTCTGCTGCCGAAATTGCGCGCCAATTACGTTTACGTGATATGGGTGGAATTATTGTTATCGATTTTATTGATATGGGTAGAGCAGAGAATAGAAAGAAGCTTTACAACTTTCTCAGAGATGAGATGAAAGACGACAAAGCAAAGCACAAAATTTTGCCGCCGAGTAAGTTTGGTTTAGTGCAAATTACCAGACAACGCGTTAGGCCAGAGCGCAAAATTAAAACTAAAGAAGAGAATCCTAATCTTGTAGGTGGTGACGAAATAGAAGCACCAATTAAAGTTGTACAACGTATTAAGCAAGACTTAGAACGGATTCTTAAGAAAGACTATAAAAAGATAACCTTAAATGCGCATCCTTTTATAGCGGCCTTTTTAACAAAAGGTTATCCATCGGTAAGAACCAAATGGTTCTTAGAACACAAAAAATGGGTAAAAGTTTTACCTAGAGATGCTTACACATATCTTGAATACCATTTCTTTGACAAAGATGGTAACAAAATCAATTAATATCTATTAAAAAAAAGCCCTTCCAATTTAGGAAGGGCTTTTTTTATTCGCTTTAATGACCTATGGTGCAGGATTTGGAATTTCTGTATGCACTGCATTTATAGCATCCATGACTTCCTTAGAAAGGGATGTATTAATACTATCAATATTTTCAGCTAATTGTGCAAGGTTAGTGGCGCCAATAATATTACTCGTTAGAAACGGTCGCTCATTAACAAAAGCTAAAGACATTTGTGCTAATGTCATACCATGGTCTTCTGCAATTTTTAAATAACGCTTTGCAGCTTCTGTGGCTTGGTCACTGCTATATCTAGCAAATCTTGGGAATAATTTTAATCGTGCATTATCTGCCGCAGTACCCTTAATGTACTTTCCAGATAAGACTCCAAAAGCCATAGGTGAGTAGGCTAATAATCCAATGTTTTCGCGATGTGCCACTTCAGCAAGATCACCTTCAAAAGGCCTACATAAAAGTGAATATGCATTTTGGATGGTAATCATTCGCGGTAAATTATGTTGTTTAGATTCCTCTAAGTACCGCATGGTTCCCCAAGCCTTTTCATTAGACAAACCAACCTGTCTTATTTTACCAGATTTAATGATTTCATCCAGGTTATGAAGAATTTCATTGAAATTATCTTCCCAACCATCATTAGGATTATGCGTATAATCTCTAACACCAAAAGTATTGGTTTGGCGCTCTGGCCAATGCAGTTGGTAAAGATCTATGTAATCGGTCTGTAATCGTTTTAAACTATTATCAACGGCTTCGTTAAGGGATTCCTTGCTAAAACCAGTTGTTCTTATATGTGCTGTATAATCTCCAGGACCTGCAATTTTTGTAGCTAAAACCACTTTGTCTCTATTGCCTGTTTTGGTGAACCAGTTACCAATAATTCGTTCGGTATCAGCATAGGTTTCTGCTGTCGCAGGAACTGGGTATAATTCTGCAACGTCAAAGAAATTTACACCTTTGTCTAAGGCCATATCCATCTGAGCAAATCCTTCGTCTTGAGTGTTTTGATTGCCCCAAGTCATTGTGCCTAAGCATATTTTACTCACCTTAATGTTAGTATGTGGTAGTGTTGTATATTTCATAGTTATTCCTTTTTGGAAGGTGTTATTTGTTCATCTAATTTGCAAAAATAAGAAGACCTTTCATGTTCTAAAAATACGAAAGGTCTAAATCTTTGTTAAGGTCTATCTTTAATAAAGCTCTTCTAATAATATGTCTAAAGTCAATATTCTTGTTTCTGTTGCTTGTATCATATAATGCATATACATTATGGCTTCGGCATTATGTTCATACCCTTCTGATTTAAGCATTCCAATACTTTTTCTTTCAGCTTCCCAGTGAGATTGATGTGTTTTAAATACACTTATTAGACTATCATTCTCAATTTTACTTAAAATCTGATTGAACTTTGATAGCATCATCGAATCTACACGCTGTAGTTTTATATTTGAGCAAATTCGCTGTTCAAGTGTCGTTCCTGAAGTACTATCGCAATTAATATGTTTTGCATATTTTAGGTAAGGTTGGTTTTTAATAAAACCAACATCTTTAGTGTTTTGTGCAGGACACAGAAAAGACAGGGTAAAGCATAATATGCAAAGGACTTTAAATATCATTTAATAATTTTGAAATCTCATCGAGTTTTGGTGTTAGAATAACCTCAATACGTCTGTTTTTAGCCTTTCCTGCTGCGGTATCGTTGCTGGCTACTGGTGCATATTCACCACGTCCTGCGGCTGTTAAGTTCTCTGGATTAATCGATGCGTTTTCTCTAAGAATATTAACTATTGCCGTGGCACGTTTTGTAGACAAATCCCAGTTACCGCTTAAATGTGCGTTTCCTTTATAAGGGTCATCATCGGTATGACCTTCAATAAGAATTGCAATATCTGGATTCTCTGCTAAAACATTACCTAATTGTTGCACAGCTTTACGGCCTTCTGTTCCAACAGACCAGCTTCCAGATTGAAATAGCAATTTGTTTTCCATAGAAACGTATACTTTTCCATTCCGCTGCTCAACGGTTAATCCTTTGCCTTCAAAATTGGTTAATGCTTTAGAAATGGCATCTTTTAAAGCACGCATGTTAGCATCTTTGGCAGCAATTACATTTTCTAATTCTGCTACACGTTGAGAGCGACTTTCTAATTCCCTTTTGAGTTTTTCAAGGCGCTCATTTTCTGCTACTAAAGCTTGTTCTTTTGCTTCTAATTGAGCTAGAAGTTCTCTATTCTTTTTAGAATTCTTAGTAATTTCAGCTGAGCTATTCTTTTCTAAAGCTTCGTAAGAGGCTTTTAAATTATCCAGATTAGACTTTGTAGCAGCTAACTCTGATTTTGTTTGATTTAAATTTTCTATAGCTGATTCGTACTCTTTTGTAAGTTGCGATAAATTATTCAATGCTTGATTTTTCTGATCAGACAAGGCCTCTAATTCATCAGATAAAGCTTTGTTTTCCTTTTTAAGGTTAGCATATTTGTCCTCTAAATCCGTATAAATCTTTTTAGAGACACAAGAGCTCAACATGCCACATGATAATGCTATTAATAAAAGTTTTTTAATCATTGTTTTGAGTTGAATCAGTTTATAAATCGAGTTCTAATAAAATAGGGCAGTGGTCACTATGTACTGCTTCAGTGAGTATAACGCCACGTTTTATTTTTTCTTGTAATGGTTCTGTAACCATGGCGTAGTCTAATCTCCAACCTTTGTTATTGGCTCTGGCATTAGCGCGATAACTCCACCAAGAGAATTCCTGCTTTTCTGGATGTAAATAACGATAACTATCTATAAAACCACTGTCAATAAAATTACCTAACCATTCACGTTCTTCTGGCAAAAAACCAGATACACCTTTCATTTTAGGATTATGAATATCAATAGGTTCATGGCAAATATTATAGTCTCCACAAACCACAAGATTGGGCTTCTCACTTCTCAACGAATTTAAATAGTCATGAATTAAATCCATGTATTCAAACTTATGTGCAAGTCTTGCATCGTTAGTGCCAGAAGGTAAATACATACTCATCACCGAAACCGCATCATAGTCAACCCTTAGATTTCGACCTTCAAAATCCATAGATTCTATTCCAGTACCAAATTCTATATGGTTAGGTTCTTTTCTGCATAAAATAGCAACTCCGCTATAACCCTTTTTTTGCGCACTAAACCAGTAATTGTACTCGTATCCTGCTTCTGAAAATAAATCTAAGTCAAGTTGTTCCTTCATAGCTTTGATTTCTTGCAAACAAATCACATCTGGATTTGTTGCTTTTAACCAATCTATAAAGCCTTTATTAATGGCAGCTCTTATACCATTGACGTTGTAAGATGCTATTTTCATATAATTAATTTAGGATTTCGTTGGAACCTTTTGAGGTTTGTCCGTCTAAATTAAATAATACCCTACTTTTACACTATTATTTTGAGCCTATTTTAACAGTAAATTACCGAAAGCCAATTTCTCTAAGATTATGACGCTTTGTTTTTAAGTTGAATAAGGAAATTCTAAATATAATAACCTCAGTTATGGCATGAAATAATTACAGTGATAAGCAGTTATAGTTCTACATGAAACGACTACTCTTTTTTTTATTTTTACTTACTTCTTTTTGGGTCGAAGCTCAAGAGAAAACAAGTAATTATAAAAAGAAGCGACTTGCCGTTAAAGACACAATTATCATTGACTCAGTAAGTATAAACCCTTCGCGATTTATTGTTAAAAATAAAGGAGGTGAAATCATTGATGCTTCACGTTATACTATCGATTTTGAAACTTCAATTTTAAAATTTAATCAAGGTATTCGAACAGATACGATAGAGGTTGAGTATTTAAGGTATCCTAACTTTTTAACTAAAGTTTATAAGCAATTGGACGAGAAGGTAATTGTAGACCGTTCGTCCTCGGGATCTGAAGCATTATACAAGTTACAGCGAAATACAAGACGTAATGCTTTTACGCCATTTGATGGATTAACTACGTCTGGTAGTATTTCACGTGGTGTTACCATTGGTAATAATCAAAATTCAGTTTTAAATAGTGAACTTGATTTACAAATTTCAGGGAGATTAAGTGATAAGGTGTCGTTAAGAGCATCTATACAAGATGCAAATATTCCTTTACAGGAAAGTGGTTATTCACAGCGACTGGATGAATTTGATCAAGTGTTTATTGAATTGTTTAGTGATAACTGGAATATTAGAGCAGGTGATATTGATTTGGTTAATACGAGTAGTTATTTCGCTAATTTTTCTAAACGCGTGCAAGGTCTTTTAGTTAATGCTAACATCAGTGATAAAACTTCGGTATTTGCATCAGGAGCCTTGGTGCGAGGACAGTTTACCACAACACAGTTTACAGCGCAAGAAGGAAATCAAGGACCATATAAATTGCGAGGTCCAAATAATGAGCTTTTTGTATTGATTGTTTCTGGAAGTGAGACTGTTTATGTCAATGGAGTACCATTAGAACGTGGTGAAAATAGAGATTATATCATTGATTATAATGCTGGTGAAATTATTTTTAATTCCACATATCCTATTACATCCGAAATGCGAATTACGGTAGACTATCAATTTAGTGATCGTAACTACTCAAGATTTACAGTTTTTGGTGGAAGCTCTTACACATCTGAGAAATTGCGTTTTAATGTGTCTGTGTATTCTGAAAGTGATGCAAAGAATCAACCCTTGCAACAAAACTTATCTACCGAGCAAATTCAAATATTAGCAGATGCAGGAGACGACAGAAGTTTAATGGTGGCACCTTCGGCAATTCAAGAATCTTTTTCAGAAAATAGAATACTCTACAGACAGGATATCATAAATGGAGAACAAGTTTTTGTGTTTTCTCAGAACCCAGAAGATGAATTGTTTAGTGTACGTTTTACATTAGTTGGTGCAAATCAAGGGAATTATGTATTAAGTAATGATAATGCAATATCTAATATTTTTGAATATGTGGCACCAATTGGAGGAGTACCTCAAGGAAATTATGAACCTATTACACAGCTTATAGCACCAGAACGATTGCAAATCGCTGTTCTTAACGGACAATATAAGCCTTCAGATAAAACCGATGTTTATTTTGAATTGGCAGGTAGTAAAAACGACCTCAATTTGTTTTCTAGCCTTGATGATGACGATAATGATGGTTTTGCAGGTAAATTAAGAGTGAATCAGAAATTAATAAAAACTGACAGCCTTTGGAATTTGTCTGCATTAGTTGATATTGACTTTCTTCAGAAGAATTTTAGAACTATTCAGCGATTGTATAGAGCGGAATTTAATAGAGATTGGAATTTAGAGGATGATAGAGACGATCAAGGTAATTTTAATTTTGGTAACCAAATTTTACTAACATCTGGACTTCAATTATCGCATTCAAAAAAGGGAACAGCGAACTATAATTTTGAGTATTTAGATTACGCAAATAATTTTAACGGAAGTCGTCATAATCTCATGGCTAATTTACGTTTAGGTGACTTTAATATCTTTTCTAATTCAAGTTATTTAAATAATGAAAGTACCATAAATCGTTCAACGTTTTTAAGATCGTTTAATCGTATTGTTTATGGAAAAGGAAATAAATGGGCGGGAGCAAAAATGGCTTTGGAGGACAATGAACAAAAAGTTATTGCAACAGATTCATTGACACCTTTAAGTCAAAAATTTTCTGCTTATGAGGCTTTTGTTGGTATAGGTGACAGTACAAAAGTGTTTGCTGAGGTAGGTTATATTAGACGATTTAATGATAGTCTTAGAAATAATTTAGTAGAGCGTGTTAATGCATCAAATACGTATTATCTCAAGTCGCGATTAATTCAGAATAAAACTACTAATCTGCAATTATTTGTGAACTATAGAGACTTAAAGGCTGAAGATGATACTTCAGAAGACGAACAAAGTTTAAATAGCCGTTTGAATTTTAATCAGAAATTATTCAATAATCTCATCCTTTGGAATACGAGTTTTGAAACAAATTCAGGAACCTTACCACAACAAGATTTTACATATGTAGAGGTTGAGGCAGGACAAGGCGCATATACTTGGATTGATTATAACGAAAATGGTATCCAAGAACTTAATGAATTTGAAATCGCTCAGTTTGCAGATCAAGGAAATTATATTCGTGTGTTATTGCCTAACCAAGTTTTTATAAGAACGCATCAAAATAGACTGAGTCAGACCTTAACTATTAATCCTGTGCAATGGAGTAAGTCTGAGAATAAGACAAAAAAGTTTTTCTCACATTTCTATAATCAGACATCTTATTTAATTGATAGAAAAGTACGTAGAGATGGTAACAACTTTAACCTAAATCCTTTTAAAGAAGACGAAGAGAATCAGCTGGCATTAAATAACAGTGTAAGAAATGTGTTGTTTTATAATAGAGGAAAACAAAGTTATACTACTTCGTATACCTTCTTAACAAATATTAGTCGAAATCTCCTGTCTATAGGATTTCAAGAAAACAAGGTAACTAATCATCAATTGAATTTTAACCATAAGTTTGCAGCTAATTGGTTGGCTAATGCCTTGGCAAGCTTTGAAACGGATGAGAGTCTTAGTGAGAACTTTGCTAATCGAAATTTTAATATTGAAGAAGAAAAGTTTCAACCCAAATTATCTTATTTGTTTAGTGAGAATGCACAGTTTGATGTCTTTTATCAATACACCTCTAAACAAAATACAATAGGAAGTTTAGAGTCTCTAAAACAAAATAATTATGGGTTTTCATTCACCTACAATAAAGCAGAAAAAATTGCTCTAACTGGTGAGTTTAATTTCTTTCAAAACGAATATGAAGGCAATCCCAATACACCTGTTGGATTTCAATTATTAGAAGGATTACAGCCAGGGCAAAATTTTACTTGGAGCTTGCTTGCACAGAAAAAACTGACCAAATTTTTAGATTTAAACCTCAACTATTTTGGTAGAAAAACCGAAACCTCAAAAGTGATTCATACAGGAACGATACAATTGAAGGCCTATTTTTAAATAAGGTAATTTCTTACGTAACCTTTGGGCAATATACACATCTAGTTAACAAGAATTCAATTTAAATTTTAAACTATGAAAAAATTAATCTTAGGCATTATGACTTTGTCTTTAAATTAGGAATATCAATAGGTTATCGTTTTTAATTAAGCTGGAATTCAATTTATAATATATATTTGTCATTCATTAATTAAAAATATATTTACATTAAAAAAACCCAAGTGCTTAACTTGGGTTTTTGTTTTTTCATAATGAATGATTAATTATTTCATTCGCATTAACCACTCTTTAACGTCAACTTCCTTTTTAATTAAATCACGAAGTTCTGAAACGTTAACACGTTTCTGTTCCATAGTATCTCTATGACGAATAGTTACAGTATTATTTTCGATACTTTCGCCATCTACAGTAATACAGAATGGCGTACCTGCAGCATCTTGTCGACGATAACGTCTTCCAACAGCATCTTTTTCGTCATAAGCAACGTTAAATTCCCACTTTAAATCATCAACGATTGCCTTGGCCATTTTAGTTAATGCTTCGTCCTTTCTAACTAAAGGTAAAATAGCAGCTTTAGTTGGTGCCAAAACAGCAGGTAATTTAAGTACAGTACGCTCACTGCCATCTTCTAAAGTCTCGTCTTGTAAGCTATTAGAAAATACCGCTAAAAACATTCTATCAAGACCAATAGAAGTTTCTAAAACATATGGAGTATAGCTCTCGTTATCCTCATGATCAAAATACTGTAGCTTTTTACCTGAATACTCTTCATGCTGCCTTAAATCAAAATCTGTACGCGAGTGGATACCTTCTAATTCCTTAAATCCAAATGGAAAATTAAATTCAATATCTGTAGCAGCATCAGCATAGTGTGCAAGTTTGTCATGGTCATGAAAACGGTAATTTTCATCTCCCATACCCAACGATTTATGCCATTTGAGTCGTGTGTCTTTCCAGTAATCGAACCATTCTTTCTGAGTTCCTGGTTTAATAAAGAATTGCATTTCCATCTGTTCAAATTCACGCATTCTGAAGATAAATTGCCTTGCAACGATTTCATTTCTAAAGGCTTTTCCAGTTTGTGCAATTCCAAAAGGAATTTTCATTCTCCCTGTTTTTTGTACATTCAAGAAATTCACAAAAATCCCTTGTGCAGTTTCAGGTCTTAAGTAAACTGTTGTAGAACTGTCTGCTGAAGCGCCTAATTGTGTACCGAACATAAGGTTAAACTGTTTAACATCTGTCCAATTTTTACTTCCTGAAACAGGGCAAACAATGCCTAAATCCTCAATAAGTTGTTTAAAACCAACAAGGTCATTTTCTTCTTGAACTCTTGTAAGTTCTACAGTAATGTCGTCAATCTGTTTTTGGCGACGTAACACATTACCATTAGTAGACCTAAATTCATTTTCATCAAAAGCATCGCCAAAACGTTTTTGTGCCTTAGCAATATCTTTATTTATTTTTTGCTGGATTTTCTCTCTAAAATCTTCTACTAATACATCTGCTCTGTAGCGTTTTTTAGAATCTTTATTATCAATTAAAGGGTCATTAAATGCATCGACGTGTCCTGAAGCTTTCCAGGTGGTTGGATGCATAAATATTGCAGCGTCTATACCCACAATATTATCATGCATCTGTACCATGGCTTTCCACCAGTAGTCACGGATATTTTTCTTTAACTCAGCACCATTTTGTGCATAATCATATACAGCGCTTAATCCATCATAGATTTCGCTACTTTGAAATACGTAACCATACTCTTTTGCATGAGAGATTACCTTTTTGAATTTATCGTCATTTGCCATGGCACAAAAATAAAAAACCGCTCAAATTAAAAGAGCGGTTTCTATAAAATTATATGATTTCTTATTTCAATTGAATACTTGTACTTCCTAATTTTCGGTTTTCATGAAAAACATTGATAAAATAAGTACCTTTCTTAAGAGGTCTATCTTCTTTATAAGTCGCCACTGTAGTGCAAATATTTAAATTTTTATTATCGAAATTAACCGTTTGCTTTTTGCTATATATCAATGAGCTGTTTCCAAAGAACACCTCACCTTTGTCTGATATAATGTTATTATTTGGGCTAACGATTTGAATATAAAACTCTTTATCTCCTTGTTCGGTTAGCGGATTTTCTATTAAATCGATACAAATATCAATGGCATTAGCACGTCGCGCTCGTGTTGTTGCTTTTTTCTTTTGGTTATTAATCCTAAAGGCTTCAGCACTTACTTGACTTACTTTTAAAATGGAGGCCTTATCAATTGTTTTATTTAAAGCGTAATTTGTTTCTTTTAATTGAGAAATGGTTAATGACTTTGCTTCTATTGTATTAAGTGCATAGCGTTTCTCTTTCTCTAATCGTTCATTAGCAGAATTAAGAGAATCTACAGTAGCTAAAAGCACCTTACTTTTTGATTTTAATACCAAAAGTTGGTCTTTAAACTTAGTAATAATTGATAAGTCACTTTTTAATAATCTTAAAGAATCTAAAGCAATCTTAGTTTCAAATTTTGCTTCTTGGAGCCGAGAGCCCATAAGATCATATTCTTGGCTTAGTTCGTCATAACTAACTAACATCTCTGATAATTCTTTTTCTATCAAAGATTTTTCTTGTTTTAGGAATTCTTCGTAGGATTTAATGGATTTATAATTTGTAAAACTATATATCCCTAAAACGGTTAAAACGACTAATAAAGAACTTATAATTAATCTGTAGTTAAATAATTGAGGGTTAACTATCATTATTAATTTTCTTAGATGGTACGAAATTACAGTATATTGAAGGGTCAATTTATTTTATTCGATTAAGTGGTAAAAAATTTGTTGAACATATTCTTTCCAAAAGTGTGTGAAGCTTGTAATGATATTTTAAACGATAATCAGTCAATTTTATGTTTAAAGTGCAGGCATGAGTTACCAGTAACTAATTTTCATTTTAATGATTATGAAGTAGTTAAGAAAGTGCTATATGGTCGGGTGAAGTTAGAAAGTGCAACCGCATTACTTCATTTTTCCAAGAAAAGTATCGTTCAACAAATGTTACACAATCTTAAGTACAGAGGTCATGAACAAATAAGTGGTTTTTTAGGTGCATGGCTTGGTGCTGAGTTGAGTGAAATTGAGAAATATCAGGGTATTGATGTTGTAATTCCTGTACCATTGTACAAAACTAAGCTACGCAAACGTGGCTATAACCAAGTTGAAAAGTTTGGGATGGAAATTGCAAAGGCATTACATGCAGATTACAACAATCAAATCCTAATTAAAGTAAAGTCTACTAAAACCAAAGTTTTTGAACGTAGAATGTCTCGATGGAAGAATGATGGAGCCATCTTTTCCATTTCTGAGGTTGAATCATTAAAAGATAAACATATTTTACTCGTGGATGATATCATTACTACAGGGGCTACCATCGAAGCTTGTGCTATAGAATTGTTAAAAATTGATAATATTAAGTTAAGTCTAGCGACAATGGCGATTGCCGATTGATTTTTTCGTTTCTTGCTTTTAATATTGTTTCTTTGTGCTAAATTAAATCTCTATAATGCGCGTACTATTTTATCGTTTTTTAGTGCTTACGTTAATTGCAGTTACTCTAACAGGTTGTGCTAATAGAGGTACTCCAGATGGTGGTGCAAAAGATGAGGATCCGCCAGTTATTATTAAAGAGGTTCCTGAGAATTTTTCCACCAATTTTAAAGCTGACGAAATCAGAATTTATTTTGATGAATATGTAACCATTAAGGATATAAGAAAACAACTAATCATTTCACCACCAATGGATCAAGATCCAATTATTGTTCCAGCAAGTGGTGCGAGCAAATACATTTCAATAAAAATAAAAGATACCTTAAGAGATAATACAACTTACGCTTTTAATTTTGGGGAAAGTATTGTAGATAATAACGAGGGAAATCCGTATCCTTTTTATCGCTATGTGTTTTCTACAGGGGATTCTATCGATTCTTTAAAAGTTATTGGTTATGTTGAAGATGCCTTATTAGAAAAACCTGAGTCTTTTATTTCGGTAATGCTTTATGAAGTAGATTCTTCTTATACAGATTCTATTGTCTATAAAGAGAAACCGAGATATGTCACTAATACCTTAGATAGTGTTACAACATTTAGTATAGATAACATTAAGGAAGGAAACTATAAATTAATTGCTTTAAAAGACAGGAATGGAAATTATAAGTTCGATCAAAAGAATGATAAAATTGCCTTTCTTGAAGACTATATTTCAGTTCCGACAGCAGCAGATTATAAGTTAACCTTGTTTAAAGAAGAGGTTAACTATAAAGCATTTAAACCAAAACAAGAAGGAGCAACTAAGATTTTGTTTCCTTATGAAGGGAGTTATGAAGGTATTCGTATTAAAGTACTAGGTCAAAAGCCAGAAAGTTATCAGACCAGAATTTTGAAGGATCCAACCACGGATTCCCTGTATTATTGGTATAAACCAAGTTTTGAAGTAGATACCACTAAGTTTTTGGTAACTAACGAGAGATTTGTTGATACATTTAATCATCGCTTTAGAAAACTTGATAAAGACACCCTGGAATTAA
This sequence comes from Winogradskyella sp., assembly GCF_013213975.1. Taxonomy (GTDB): domain Bacteria; phylum Bacteroidota; class Bacteroidia; order Flavobacteriales; family Flavobacteriaceae; genus Winogradskyella. Next base: position 3,599 of record NZ_JABSST010000006.1, on the reverse strand, counting down.
AAGCAGTGACCTCTGGTACCTTAAATTTTGAAACTGACTTTACTTTAGAAGGCAATATTCCTTTAGTTAAGATTGATAAATCAAAGATTAAAGTAATTAATAGAGATTCTGTGGATATTGATTTTAAGGTTGAATACGATTCACTTTACAACCGTTATTCATTTCCAATTGAAAAGGAAGAAGGACAGAAGTATTTTATGCAAATTCTCCCAGAAGCTATAATCGATTTCTATGATGGAGTTAATAAAGACACTTTAGATTTTTCTTTTAGAACAAAAATGAAATCGGAATATGGCAACATAAGAGTAAACCTCAGAAATGCTGAATTCCCATTGATTGTTCAATTGGTTAATCAAAATGGTGTGGTTATTTATGAGCGTTATACAACAGAATCTCCCGTTGTAGATTTTACTGATATTTCACCAAGACAATACAGCTTAAGAGTTATCTATGATACCAATGGTAATGGAAAATATGATACAGGTAATTTCTTACTTGGAATTCAACCAGAGCGCGTCAGTTATGCCCCACCGTTGGAAGAAGTAAGGGCTAGTTTTGACTTTGTAATTGATTTTACTTTGTTATAATAAAGGAATCACGATCCTTTAGGAAACCTAATTTATCTCGGTAAAAGTCAATATGAGACTTTTCAAGTTCAACAATACATATTGCTTCTTCATTAGAAGGGATGTCATCTAAGCGATGCCCGAGAACATCATATGCTGCTGAATGACCAGTGTATTCATAGTTATTACCATCTAGACCTACCCGATTTACACCAACACAATAGCTCATATTTTCGATGGCGCGTGCTTTTAAAAGTGCATCCCAGGCGCTTACTCTGGTTTTTGGCCAATTAGCAACGTAAATAAGAAGCTCATAATCCTCACTATTTCTAGCCCATACAGGAAAGCGCAAATCATAGCAAATTAATGGGCATATTTTCCAACCACGATATTCAAAGGTTACTTTATCGGTCCCAGAAGTATAAACCTTATGCTCGCCGGCTAAGGTAAATGTATGGCGTTTATCATAAGTGGTTATTTTACCATTTGGCTCAACACATACCAGGCGATTATAGAATTGATTGTTTTCTGAGATAACTAAGCTTCCAATGATTGCTGCATCTTTTGAATTAGAAAGATCCTTTAGCCATGAAATAGTATCTCCTTCCATAGATTCTGCGACAACGTCTGCGTTCATTGTAAAGCCAGAGGTTAACATTTCTGGTAAAATAATAAGATCAACTCCATTTGTAATAGAATTGATCTTTGTGTTTAGATTTTGCCGATTAAGCACTGGTTCTTCCCAAGCCAATTCTGTTTGTATTAAAGCAACTTTTAGGGTATTGCTCATAGTCTAAAGTTTAGGTTTTGCTTTTTCTTCAATATTCAAATTTTCTGTAATGTCTTCGCTATTAAAAAAGATTTTTTCATCCTTAACTTCATAGGTCTTTCCATTCTTTTCTATAGTTTGGGCAAAAGAGCTAAATGAAAAAGTAAAGAGGAATAGTATAATGTAATATCTCATTGATTTTAGTTTTTATTCAATGGTAAGACATGGAAAATTACAAAAAGTAACTTAAATTTTACATAAAATATCCGCGGCATCAATCAAGGTTTCATCAGTTTTGGCAAAACAGAAACGCAGAGCTTTGTCATCTTTGTTATTCTCATTAAAAACTGATAAAGGAATCGAAGCAATCTTAAAGTCTTTGGTTAGTCGTTTCGCAAATTCAACATCATTTTCACTGGTTATTTCTGAGTAATCCAAAACCTGAAAATAGGTACCTTGTGATGGGGTGAATTTAAATCGTGATTTTTTAATTAAATTTAAAAAAAGGTCACGTTTTTTCTCAAAGAACCGATTTAAGCCTAAATACGTATCTGCATCCAACATAAAGTCCGAAATACCCTTTTGAACAGGATGATTCACTGAAAATACATTAAACTGATGTACTTTTCTAAACTCCTGCATTAATGTTTCAGGAGCACAGCAATAACCAACTTTCCAGCCAGTATTGTGAAAAGTTTTACCAAAGGATGCAGTTATAAAACTACGTTGTTTTAAATCATTAAATAGACAAACGCTCTGATGTTTTTCATTGTCAAAGACAATGTGCTCATAGACTTCATCACTTAAAATAATAATATTTGTATTTGCAGTAAGCCGCTGTAATTCTAACATATCGGATTTAGACCAAATGGTACCACTCGGGTTATGTGGCGAATTAATTATAATCATTTTAGTCTTAGAGCTAATTTTTGAAGCTACTTCAGTCCAAACAACCTTATATTCAGGTGCAGATAACTGGATTGCAATGGTCTTACCTCCATTGATTTCTATTGCGGGTTGATAACAGTCGTAGGCTGGTTTAAAGATAATAACCTCATCATTTTGGTGCACAAACGCCGAAATTGCGGTATAAATGGCTTGTGTTGCACCTGCTGTTATGGTAATTTCTTTTTCTGGATGATATGTGGATTTATAGAGAAGGTCATATTTGTTAGAAATGGCTACTCTGAGATTTAAAAGACCTGCCATTGGTGCGTATTGATTAAAACCATTATTCATGGCATTGTTAACAAGGTCGTTTAATTTCTGTGAACTAGGATAGTTGGGAAAACCTTGAGATAAATTAATAGCGTTATGCTCATTAGCCAAGGCACTCATTACGGTAAAAATTGTAGTGCCTACATGAGGTAATTTTGAACGGGTTTGCATTTTATAAAGATAGTTACTTCTCAATAGAATTGACTGCAAAAATGGAGTAAGATGAGTTGTCTTTAGTCTTTTAAAATATCCTCAATTATTTTGAGATGGTGTTTGGTGTGAACTTCTAAAAATTTAAAAGTTGAGGTCTTATTTAAAATTCCAAAATAAGGATGCTTAAAGGTAGCTTTTGTATTAATCTCTGAGTAGTCTACAATGGCGATGCGAGCCACTTCCAATTGTTCTTTGAGGTTATTAAGTTTAATAGTATCTGGTGGTAAAACCACTTTTGGAGCTTTGCCTTTTCCTCTTGGAATATATCTTGTTATTAAACAGAAATTCCCTAAAAGCGTGCGTTTAGGTTTTATGTTATTTGATGACGCTTTTAATTGATGTATTATACCATTAATAACTTTAAGACTATGATCTATTTGCCAGCCTACAGAAGATTTTGATGCCTTAAGATTTTTTGTTTCAAATTGTGGTATGACCGCTTCAAATCTATTGAGGTATTGCGAAAGTTTAGTTGGCTGCTTCATAATCTTAAAAGTAAAAAACCCTTACAATTCTGCAAGGGTTTATTCTATTTATTAAAGTAGATGACTAGTTTAGTATCTATAGTGTTCTGGTTTAAATGGACCTTCAACTGTAACACCAATATAATCTGCTTGTTCTTTCCGTAATTCTGTTAGCTCAACACCAATTTTTTCTAGGTGTAGTTTAGCTACTTTTTCATCAAGATGTTTAGGCAACATGTATACTTTGTTTTCGTAGGCTTCAGAATTATTCCACAATTCTATTTGTGCAAGCGTCTGGTTTGTAAAAGAGTTACTCATTACAAAACTAGGGTGACCTGTAGCACAACCTAGATTCACTAAACGACCTTC
>NZ_JABSST010000059.1:8503-22869 GCF_013213975.1 Winogradskyella sp. | reverse complement strand
TTGGTATATCTTAATGGTAAACGCTCTGTAGTACTTGCAATAATTAAACAGGCAGATGCTAGAGTTTACGATTTAAAGGAAGCATTGCAAAACCTTAATACAGCATTTAAGGAAGATTATCCCAATTTGGAGTTTTCAACTAATCAAGATCAAACCACTTTGCTAAAATTATCTATAGATAATTTAAAGTCTAGTTTATGGATTGGAAGTGTACTAGCCATACTCATAATGTTTTTCTTTTTAAAGGATGTAAAATCACCTTTAATAATTGCCATAAGCATTCCGGTATCGCTAATTATAAGCCTTTTGTTAATGTATGCTTTTGGTCTGTCTATAAATATTATATCACTATCGGGTTTAATACTAGGCGTTGGTATGATGATAGATAATGCTATTATTGTTATAGATAACATTACTCAAAAATTAGAGTCGGGTCTTAATCTACTTGAAGCTTGTGTAGAAGGTACTAATGAGATTATAACACCTCTAATAAGCTCCGTGCTTACAACATGTTCTGTATTTTTACCATTACTTTTTCTAAGTGGTATTACAGGAGCGTTGTTTTACGACCAAGCATTAGCAGTTTCTATTGGTTTAGGCTCGTCTTTGGTGGTTTCTATTGTCTTAATTCCCGTTATATACAAACTGCTAAAAAACAAATCTTTCAGATTTGAAAAATGGCTAAAGTTCAATGCAAAAACGCAACATATAGAACATTGGTACGAAAAAGGATATAATTATTTCTTTGGCAAGAAATGGATTGTTTACAGCATATCTATAGTGAGTATTATTGTTGCTGTTGTATTGTTTCAAATAATGAATTATACTCAACTGCCTGAGATTAATCAAAATGAGATTATTGCTAATATTGAATGGAATGAAAACATAAATATTAAAGAGAACCAAACAAGAATACAGTATTTTTTAAAAGATATATCAGGCATTGAAGTGCAATTTTCACAAACTGGCGAACAACAATTTTTATTACAACGCGAAAACACTAAGAGTTTTTCTGAAGCCTCAGTGTACATTAAAGCTGAGAATTCTAAAACTTTAGACGATATAAAAACAAAACTGCAAAGCGCTATTTCTAAAATTTACCCAAGCTGCAACTTAAAATTCTCAGCACCAAAAACCATTTTTGAATATATTTTTGGCACTAATAAAAGTAAGCTTGTAGCCAATGTGACTTCAAAAACTGCTCTAGAAGTACCTTCGGAAGAAAAACTGAATGAAATAAGTAAACTTTTAGAAAAAAAGACCAGCTCTGAAGTTCCTTTGCAGCAAACCGCTTCAATTCAAATTATCCACGAAAATGTCTTATTGTACAACGTAAATTATGATGCACTTGTTAATGAACTAAAAACAGCATTTAATGAAAACTTTGTAGATAATCTTAAAACTGCTCAAAAGTTTATTCCTATTAAACTCAACTACGAAACCAAAAGTTTTGAAAATATTATATCTGGGTTGTTTGTTAGAAACGAAAATGATGTTAACATTCCTGTTAAAAATTTAATTAAGATAAATAACATACAACAGTATAAAACTATAAATGCCAATAGAAACGGTGAGTATTTGGGTTATACAATTAATACTGGTAATAACGTTGATAACGATATTAATACAATTAAAACCTTTTTTAAAAGTAGTGAACACTTTAATGTTAACTTTTCTGGTAGCTGGCTAGCCTTATAAGAACTTAATATACAGTTAATAATAGTGCTTATAGTAGCACTACTGCTGCTCTATTTTATAATGGCTGCTCAATTTGAATCGCTATGGCAACCTATAATCATTTTATTAGAAATACCTATAGATATTGGTGGTGCGCTTTTATTACTCTGGCTTTTTGGCGGAACAATTAATGTTATGGCTGCCATTGGCATTGTTGTTATGAGTGGAGTAATAATTAATGATAGCATTTTAAAAATCCATACGATTAACTTACTTCGCAAAAAGGGACGTTCTATGGAAGAAGCCATAAAAGAAGGTGGTAAACTGAGACTTAAGCCAATTTTAATGACATCTTTAACAACTATATTGGCATTAACGCCGTTTTTATTTATCTCTGGTCTTGGCGCAGAATTACAAAAACCATTAGCACTCACGGTCATTGGTGGTATGCTAATCGGTACATTTATCAGCCTCTATTTTATACCTTTAATGTATTATCAATTGAGTAGAAAGTAACTTATGAAACAGCCTCTTGTTATTTTATTAATCATTATTAACTTTTTTGGTTTCTCCCAAACCAAATGGTCATTAGACGATTGTATAGAGCATGCTAAAGCAAATAATGTAGATGTTTTAAAACAACTATCTCAAAATGAATCTTTTGATGAGGACATAACGACTGCAAAAGGTAATTATTACCCAGATGCATCTTTTAATGCATCGCAAGGGTTTAGCTTAGGAAATTCGTTTAACGTCTCAACAGGTGTTGGTCAATTAGAAAGTAGTTTTAATAACTTTAGCCTAAGCTCTTCACTCAGTATATTTAATGGCTTTGCTAATAAATATAACCTTCAGAAAGCAAGATTAAATTCTGAGAAAGGTTTAGCAGATTTAGATCAGATCTATTTAGATCTTTCTCTAAATATTACTAATAAGTATCTAACAGTTTTATTTAATAATGAGTTACTTCACATAGCTGAAGAGCAAGTCGAAATCAGCAAACAAGAAGTTAGACGATTAAAGGAATTATTTGATGCTGCATTAGCCTCTAAAAGCGAGCTTTTACAGATGGAATCGACTTTAGCTACAGATACTAAGGCATACATCACCGCAGAAAACAATCTTAAAACTAGTAAAATAGAGCTTAAAGAACTTTTAGATATTAATGCAATTGATAATTTTGATATTGAAGACATTAATCTATCTGACTTTGAAAGTATCGCTTTTTCTGAAGATTCTGAAGATCTATATAAAAGAGCACTAGATGCTAACCCTTTAATAAAATCTTCAGAGCTCAATAATGAAATTAATGAAAAAAACATAAAAATTGCCAAAGCTAATTTTTACCCTAAAGTAAATTTTAACTACAGTTATGGGAGTAATTATTATCATATTCTTGGTAGAGAAGATGTAGTCTTTAATCAAGACACGCAACAATTTGAAGATAATGGCTTCTTTGTTCAGTTAAACAACAACCGCACTCATTTTCTCAATCTAAGTCTTATAGTACCTATATTCAATAGGTTTTCAACAAAATCAGAATTCAACAAATCTAAAATTGAATTAGAAATAAGTAAAATCGAGTTAGAAAATCAAAAGAATCAACTCAAAAATAAAGTACAAATAGCTTATAATGATGTAGTCACTGCAAAGACAAGTTTTGAATCTGCTAATGCAGCATCAATTTCTCAGAAAGAGGCGTTTAACATTAATCAGACTAAATATGACAATGCTTTAATGTCTAGTTTCGATTTCCTCGAAAGCAAATCTAATTATATTAAAACAGAGTCCGACCTCGTGCAAGCTAAGTACGATTACTTGTTTAAAATTAAAATACTCAATTATTATATTAACAATTGAGGATTAGTATAACCATCAATTATTTAAGTCTCTAACTATTCAGTTTTAAATCCGTATTTTAGTTTTACCAAGCTAAAATTTTGAAAAAAACAGCTTACATATTATGTTTTGTTATGTTTGGTGCAACCCTACCCCTAATCGCACAAGACGTTTCTCTTTTCCAACAGTTTAATGGTCGATATGATTATGTAGCTATCGGAAATACCCTAAACACAGAAGAAAACGGCTCTTATTCAAATTGCACAATACTCACAAGTTCTTCTGCCGAATTAATTCTTGATCCCTCACAAAATATTGTAGCGGCCTACCTCTATTGGGCAGGATCTGGTGCTGGTGATTTTGATATTGAATTAAATGGAATAGCTATTAGTGCGGAGCGCACATTTAGTGATTCCCTTGATGCAACCCGTATATTTTTTGCAGCTTTCGCTGATGTAACCGATTTGGTAATTAATGAAGGTAATGGTACGTTTACCGTATCAGAATTTGATTTAACTAATGTAATTACTCCCTATTGCCCAACTGGAACTAATTTTGGAGGTTGGGCTATTTCTATTATATATCAAGATACTAACTTACCACTTAATCAATTAAATGTTTATGACGGATTACAAAGTGTACCCACCTTTTTAAGCATAACACTAGATAACCTCAACGTTTTGGATAATGAAGATGCAAAAATTGGCTTTATTGCTTGGGAAGGAGATCGTAATTTGGCAGTAACAGAACAACTAACTATTAATGGAAATGTTATTAGTAATCCACCATTAAATCCAGCTAATAATGCCTTTAATGGAACAAATTCGTTTACAGGTGCATCTGACTTATACAATATGGATATTGATGTCTATAATATTCAAGACAATATAAGTATCGGAGATACCTCTGCAACCATAACATTAACTTCTGGTCAGGATTTTGTGATGATTAACAATATTATTACTGTTCTGAATAGCCAACTTCCTGATGCAACCATCGCTATTGATGACTACACAGTAAACTGTGGCGAAAATAGTGTTGCTTTATCATATACCATTAATAACTTTAATAGTACTGCGCTATTACCAGCAAATACACCCATTGCATATTACTTAAATGGAATACTCTTAGGACAGAGTGTAACTTTAAATGATATTGCTATAAATGCGACAGAAACGGGCTCAATAGTACTTACTGTTCCTGAAACTTCAGACCCAAATATTATAATCACGGCTGTAGTTGATGACGATGGAACTATGAATGGAGTTGTAACAGAAATTAATGAAAACAATAACGAAACATCAGAAGACATTGAATTATTGATTATCCCTGATATTATACCTTTACCGAATCTTACAGGCTGTAATGAAGGGTTTGAAACATCAACCTATAACTTATTTGATGCCTTAGTTGGCTTAAACATTGATGAAAGTGAAGTATCGTTTTATTTAAGCCTTGAAGATTTAGAGGCTGAAATGAATAGTATCCTAATACCTAGTAATTACAATAATCTCAGTAATCCAGAGACCATTTTTGTGAGATTGGAAAGTCCTCCATGTTATGAAATTTTTCAATGTAATCTAGATATTGAAAATTGTCCACCTGAAATACCAGAAGGGTTCTCACCTAATAATGATGGGTTTAATGATTGGTTTAATATCCAGGGACTTTACGATATTTTTACCGAACATGAACTCAGTATATATAATCGCTATGGTGAGGTTTTATTTGTAGGAGATAATGACAAACCATGGAACGGTAAAATAAATAGTGGATTAAATAATCGTGGTAAAACAGTTCCTGTTGGTACCTACTATTATGTTTTAAATCTAAAAGATCCTGAATATAAACCAATAGTAGGTTGGGTATATGTAAATTATTAGAATTGTTGAGATTTTATTCTGTTCGCCTTAGTCTTTTGGACCAAAAAAATTCAAACAATACATTTAAGCAACTATGGAATAATCTTATGGTTCTAAAGAAGTTTCCCATATAATGTATTAAAAAGCATGATAATAATGTGTTTCAGGTTAGGAAAAATTATATGTTGAGCCTGTAATGTTTTTGGAAATTTCAATTTGGGGCAAAGGTCTCAATTTGAGATCGTTTCAATTTTTTTGTATTATAACGTATTAATGTTAACATTTTATGCATTTCATCGTGTTTTTTTGCATTTCGTCATATTAAAGCTTACTTTTCAGCTTGAATAGGAACAATTTGAATTATCCCGTACTTAATCCAAATTGTACTATAAACATAACCGCACATTATGGATGGATTAAAACGTTCTCTCTGGCTGTTTTTATGCTTGCTTTGCAGTATATCTTATGCTCAGCAAATAACAGTTGACAATTCTGTTTCGCCACAAAACTTGGTTGAGAACACTTTAATTCAAGGTTGTGTTGAAGTTTCAAACATTAATTCTAACATTAACGGCAGCCAAGTAGGTATAGGAAGTTATGGCTATTTTACACGTGGAGCCTCGAACTTTCCTTTTGAAAATGGTATCATATTAGCCACCGGTAATGCTAATTCTGCGGGGAACAATCAAAACTTAAATGTATTAAATGAAGGAGATGATAGCTGGGGAACTGACCCAGATCTTGAGTCTGCTTTAGGCATTTCAGGAACTCTAAATGCAACATCTTTAGAATTTAATTTTGTCTCTATTGCCAATCAGGTTCAGTTTAGATATATTCTCGCATCAGAAGAATATTTTGGAAATTTCCCTTGTCAATATTCTGACGGATTTGCATTTTTAATAAGACAAGCCGGCACCAATGATCCATATGTTAATATCGCACTTGTTCCTGGAACATCAACTCCCGTTAACACAAACACTGTTCATGATGAAATTGTTGGGTTCTGTGATGCATCTAATGAAGACTATTTTGAAGGTTACAGCCTAGGTGATACTAATTATAATGGAAGAACTTCTATTCTATCTGCAACAGCTTCCATTGTTCCAAATGTAGAATATCAAATAAAACTCATTATTGCAGATCAAACAGATGAAAACTATGATTCGGCCGTATTTATTGAAGGCAATAGCTTTAATGCATCTGTGGATTTAGGTGAAGATTTTTCAACTTGTGCAAGTAATATCAGTTTAAACGGTGATATTGGTAATACTCAAGCGACTTATACCTGGTATTTCAATAATGCACTTATTCCAGGGGCAAATCAGTCAAGCTTTGATGCAGTACAAACAGGTAACTATCGTGTTGAAATAGAGATTCCTCTGGTAGATGGGACCTGCACAATTGAAGATGACATTAATATTACTTTAAGCAATACGCAATCATCAGGATCAATCACTGATTTTCAGTTATGTGATGATTTAAGTAATGATGGTGTAGAGACATTTGATTTATCAATTCGAAACGCAGAAGTATTGGCTTCAGTTCCGACCGGAAACTACAGTATTTCATATCATTATTCTGAATCTGAAGCTCAATCAGGCAATAACCCAATTACAAATCCAATTCAAAATAGTATAAGTCCTCAACCAATTTTTGTTAGGATCTTGGATACAGATAATGGATGTCTTGCATTTTCTAGTTTTAATTTAATTATAAATGCATTGCCTACAATAGTAAATCCATCGCCATTGGTAGTATGCGATGATCAAGCGGCTGATGGTTTTACTACGATTGATCTTAACACAAAAGACAATGAAATAACTAATGGTCAAACAAATTTAAGCGTAACCTATCACAGTACACAAAGCGAAGCAAATTTAGGAAGTAACCCATTTCCAATGCCTTATGTCAATACTAACACCAATGAAACAGTTTATGTAAGTGTTCAGAACCCTCAAACAGGTTGTATAAGCACAACAACTTTAGATATCAGTGTTTTAGATAATCCTGTGATTAACACAGATCCACATTATATTGATGCTTGTGACGTGGACCATGACGGTTTTGCAGAATTTGATTTAACAACTATAATCCCTGATGTTTTACAAGGCTTGACTAACGTCACTGTTACTTTTCATGAAACGAATGATGATGCACTTTCAGGTGCAAACCCAATTGCTAATGATACTAACTACGCTAACATAAACTCTGATGAACAAGTGGTTTATATTAGGGTAGAAAATAATGCTACTGGTTGTGCTTCAATAACTCCAATTGAAATTCATACCAACTTACTCTTAACAGCAACAAATATTAACAACATTACCCAATGTGATATTAATAATGATGGTTTTGAAGAATTTAGCTTGTCAAGTATTGCTAATGGGATTATTAATGATATCCCAAATATCAATGTTGAATTTTATCTAACAGAAGATGACAGAGACAACCAGAATAATCCTTTAGATCCAACAGTCCCTTTCATTCCATCAAGTAATCCACAGACGATTTATTTGGAATTATCAAGTCCAACCTGTTCAGACATAGCTCAAATAGATTTGATACTAGTTCCGGTGAGCGAATTTGAGAATATTTCAAATCAAAACGTTTGTGACGACGATCAAGACGGATTTACCACGACAGATTTATCACAGTTCGACCTATTAGTTACAGAAGCACAACCTGGTTTTAATATCACATATTTCTTAACTGAAGATGATGCCAGAAACAATACAAATATGCTACCAAATCTGTATACAAATACGACAAATCCATTTACAATTTATCCGAGAATTACCTCGGATACCTCTGGATGCTCAGATATAAGCTCATTTGAAATTACAGTTCAAGAAGCGCCAATAACTTCTAATCCATCCGATATTGTAATTTGTGATGATGATCAAGATGGATTCTCAATAATTAATCTTTTTGACGTAGTACCTGAAATCGTTAGTAGCACGAATGAAAGAATTATTTCATTTCACACCAGTCAATCTAATGCAGACAATAACACAAATGCTTTAAACGACGAAGGTAATTACAATGCTCAAACAGAATCATTATTTATAAGAGTAGAAAACTCTTTAACCGGTTGTTACAGCACTGAGACTTTAAATATCACCGTCAATACCCTTCCAGTTTTTTCTGTGATTTCCAATTATAAAATATGTGAAGATAGCAGCGATAGTTTTGGAGACTTTATTTTTAACACTAAAGACACTGAAATACTTAATGGACAAAATGGTAAGCAAGTGTTGTATTATTTAAATCAGAATGATGCAGACAATAGAACTAATCCAATAAACAAAGATATTGCATTTCAAAATACAAGCAATCCTCAAACTATTTTTGTTCGTGTTGAAAATCTGACAGATCTAGACTGTTATGGCACATCAAGTTTTACTATTGAAGTTGGAAGTAATCCTATTTTTAATCAACCTTCAGATTGGTTTGTTTGTGATGATATTTCTAATGATGGCTTTACATCTTTTAATTTAAGCACAAAAATCGCTGAGATATCTAGCGGAAATCTTGAAAATTTAGATGTAACATTTTATTTATCACAAACTAATGCGGTAAATGGTATAAATCCACTTCCATTAGATTATACTAATGTAGCAAACCCGCAAACTATATTTGTTCAAATTGATAATGGTACGATTTGCAACTCTATTTCTTCCTTTGAATTAAATGTTATTCAGGTCCCAGAAGTAAATGAGTCTATACCGCTTATAGCCTGTGATACCGATTATGACGGATTTACACAATTTGATCTCACAGATGCAGAATTGGAAATATTAGATGTTCGCCAAGATGATATTGCTATTACGTATTTCGAAAGTTTTGAGGATGCTGAAGCAGATATAAATCCTATTTCTGACCCTGAAAATTTTGCGAATACAAGTAATCCTCAGACTGTTTTTATAAAAATTACAAATACAATCTCCAACTGTTATATTATTATGCCTATAGAGCTCATTGTAAATATGCCTCCTGTCATAAATGAGTTTCAATCTTATAACATTTGTGAAAATGATACTAACAGTTTTGATTTAAACGAAATCAATGCTGTGCTAATGGATGAAAGTTTTAATGTGCTCTTTAATTACTTTGATAATGCAACCGATGCATATGCAAATACCAATCCTTTAGATACAGATTATACATATTTAACAACTAATGATGTACTATTTGCAAGAGCTGAATTTAGCACAACCCATTGTTATGTAGTCCATGAGTTTGTATTAAATGTAAACCCATTTCCAGTTGCAAATCAACCAAATGATTTAATAGCTTGTGATGATGATTTTGATGGTTTGTTAGAGTTTGATTTATCGCAACAAAATTCTATTATTTTAGGCACTCAGAATCCAAGTAATTTCACTATTACGTATCACAACTCTATAGAAGAAGCTGAGGTTGGAAACGCAGCCTTGGACACAAACTATTTTGCTTTTGATTCTGAAGTCATCTTCGTTAGGCTAGAAAATAACTCTTCCGGATGTCATGCCATAACACAATTTACTACAATTATAAATCCGTTACCTATAATAGATATTGAGGACCAGGTAATCTGCCTTGATAATTTACCATTAATTGTTTCTGCCAATACCAATATAACAACAGATACTTACTTATGGTCAACCGGTGAAACAACATCTGAGATTGAAATTACGGAGGTAGGTACTTATTGGGTAACGGTTACAACAGCATTTGGTTGCGAAAACTCTAGAGTTTTTAGTGTTTCTGAATCTGAAGCTGCAACCATAGAATCCACAGAAGTTATTGACTTTTCAGATCCTAACAACATTACAATAACCATAAGTGGGATTGGAGATTACTTGTACCAGTTAGATGACGGACAACTACAAGAATCTAATGTATTTGAAAATGTTGCTATGGGTTACCATACCATTACAATTATTGATTTAAATGGATGTTCTGAAGTTACTCGTGAAGTGCTTGTGATTGACATTCCAAAACATATGACACCAAATAATGATGGTCAATTTGACACCTGGCATATTGTTGGAGTTGAAACACTTCCAGGTACGATCATCCACATTTTCGATCGCTATGGAAAACATCTAACGACTCTTAAGCATGACTCCTCGGGATGGGATGGCACCTTTAAAGGCAATAAACTGCCTGCGAGCGATTATTGGTTCGTGGCCAATGTAGTACGCGGTACGCAATCCTTTGAGGTTAAAGGTCATTTCTCCATACGTCGATAGAATTATCCTTTAAGAGTATAAATTAGAAACTGTTAATCTTTCTAGTGCTTTTTTTCTATCTTTAGCCCGAAATTTTACATTATTTTAAACTGTAAGATTTAAAAAAAGCAATGAAAAAGAAAAGTTTATTTACTCTTCTCTACGCCGTTATGCATACATGTTTCATGTATGCTCAACTTATTACAACTAATAACACTCAGCAACCCCAACAAATTATTGAACATCTAGTTGGAGATAATTGTGCTTCAGTTTCTAATATTACTTCGCCCATAAATGGGAGCGTTAACAATATTGTTAGTTATGGTACTTTTAATAACGCAAACTCAAACTTTCCATTACAAAACGGGATCGTTCTTACCACTGGAAATGTTTTAAATGCAGGGAATACCCAACTCCCTATTGATTTGAACGACGGTGAAATTGATTGGGAAACAGATCCTGACATTCTCAATATACTAGGCATTGATCAAACCCTAAATGCTACCAGCATTGAATTTGACTTTAGTACTGCTAACGATTTTGTTGCCTTTAAATACCTATTTGCTTCAGATGAATATCAGCAAGAATACCCTTGCAATTTTAGCGATGTATTCGCAATTATGATTAAGCCAGCTGGCTCAGCTGATCCTTTTGTAAACATTGCACTTGTTCCTGAATCACTCGATTTTATAAGCGTCAATACAATTCATCCTGATATTAGTGGTTTCTGCGATGCTCAAAATGAAGATTACTTTCAAGGGTATAACATTGGAAGTACCAATTTTAATGGACATACAACAGTTTTAACAGCAACTAGCGATGTTATTCCTAATAACACCTATCGCATCAAATTTGTGATAGCAGATCATATAGACGAACGCTTTGATTCCGCGGTCTTTATTGAAGCTGAAAGTTTCGGTGGCTCTATCGATTTAGGTCCAGATCAGTCTATTTGTGGGAATGATTTAACCTTAAATGCAAATATTGATAATCCTTCTGCAGACTATTCGTGGTTTTTAAATGGTAACATTATAATTGGAGAAAGCAACCCGACTTTAGAGGTTAATCAATCAGGCACCTATAGTGTTGAGATTTCAATTCCTGTTAATACTGGTAGTTGCACTTTAACAGACAGTATTAATATAGACATAATACCCTTTCAACAGGCTGCACCTATCGGAGATTTAGCCATATGCGATTCAGCACCAAGTGATGGTGTTTTTCAATTTGACTTTCCGATGTTGATGGATGATGAAATTCTTGACAACTTGCCGTCTTCCAATTATAACATCAGTTATCACACCCTTTTAGATGATGCTCAAAACGACCTTAATCCAATTGTTGATACCTATGAAAATACAGAACCTACCGAACAAATCTTTGTTCGAATAGAAAGTTTGAGTGGGGACTGTCTTCAAATTGGAAATTTTAATATCAGCGTTAGTAATTCACCAAATACAGTTGAAATTACTGCAAGTGTTTGTAATGGGCAGATTAATGATGGTGGTTTTGAAATAAATTTTTTATCGCATTTTGACTCTGAAATTTCAAATTTTGAATTCAATAGATCTGTCAGTTATTTTCTAAATGAAACTGATGCAATCAATAACCAAAATGAAATAATAGAAACTAGTGAAATAGTTGGTTCTCCCAATGTCATTTTTGCTAGAGTATCCAATAATTTAAGTGATTGCTTCTCAATAGAAAGGCTAAATTTTGATTATCAATTACAACCTGAAATTGATATTGACAAATTTGTTGCAAGTCAATGTTTTGACCCTGACTTCTTCGAAACAAGTGGGCCAGATATTATTACGTACGAAAATGCCACTGTTAGCTACAATATAGACGAAATTTTTGACGAAATAGAAAGTAACTATCCAGGTATTTGGATACAAATAGATGCTTTATTAGGAATAATTGGAGATCCGAGGATGTTTAATACAAACGCAACTGTTTTTAACATTCCTCTTTTATTAAGATTTGATGGAGAAAATTGTCCTACACCATTGACTTTAGAGCTACATAAAAACGTTCTATTTAATGTTTTTGGTGAAGAACGGATTGTTGCCCGTTGTGACGATTTTTCAAATGATGGAGTTTACGATTTTGATTTAACAGATATTTCAAATGAACTTGTTGATGGTTATGAAGGAATCTCATTAACATATTATGAAAGTGAAGACGATCGAGATAATCAAGTAAATCCGATAAATCCAAATGTACCTTACACGGTAAATTCTCCTAGTGAAGAAGTATTCATCACCACCAGACACAACGATTGCACATTCGACTCTAAAGTGAGATTGGTAATTGAGCCTGCTCCTATTGCAAGTCCGCAATCAGTTGAAGCCTGTGGGGAGTATAATCCTGACACAAATAGTACAAGAATACTATTGAACCCATATATCAATACTATGGTTCAAGGGCTTGGAAATGTATCTGTTTCATTTTATGCTACCGAACAAGACGCAGAAAATAATGAAAATGCAATAGAAAGTATAAATGTTGTTGGAAATTTCCAACAAGTTTACTCCAGAATTACTAATAATGCTACAAGCTGCTATAGTATAACAACACTAGATATTAATATTTTTGAGAGTTTAGATATAAATTCATTATCTCCAATTGTAATCTGCGATGCAGATCAAGATGGATTTTCTATTGTTAATTTACTGAGTGTAATACCAGAATTATCAATTGACATCAATGAGTTTGACATTTCTTTTTATGAGACTTTAGATAATGCCTTAGGAGAAAGAAACGAAATAAGTAACCCAGAAGCTTACAACTCGGAATCACAAAGTATTTTTATTAGAATACAACGCATTAATTTAGAATGCTTCGCCATTGTAGATTTTGAAATAGCGATTTTTGACAATCCAATAATTAACGGAATTTCTGATTTTATTAATTGCACCAATGCAACAAATACGGCTGATTTTTATTTTGAAAATAAAGATTCTGAAATCATTAATGGACAAGAAAATATGCAAGTGTTCTATTTTGAGACTGAAAATGATGCTATTAATAAAGAGAACGAAATTGACAAAACTATCGCCTACCAAAACACAAACAATCCTCAAACCATTTTTGTGAGATTAGAAAATGAACTTGAGAATAGTTGTTTCGAAATTTCATCTCTGCAAATTGAAGTAAGGGAAGCCCCAATTTACAACGTGCCAACTGACGTTTTTGAATGCGATATTAATAACAATGGTTTAGCAAGTACAGATCTAAATTTAAAAGTCAATGAAATTGCTGAAGGCAGTCCTTCAAATTTAAATATTTCATTTCATCTCACTCCGCTAAATGCAGAGTTAGGAACAAATGCACTAGCGATGGATTTTACTCCGACAAGTAATCCGCAGATTATTTACTCAAGAGTTGAAAATTTAGATTCAGGATGCACAAGTATAGATACATTTTTAGTTAATACTTTAGCTTTGCCTGAGGTCAATTATGGACAGTCCTTGACATCATGTGCCAATAATTATCAATTTGAGCAATTATGGGACCTAACAGAAATTGAGCTTTTAGTTTTAGATGGCCGCCAATTTGGTATTGAATTTAGTTATTTCGAGTCAGAAAACGATCTCTTCGCAAATCAAAATGTAATTAATAATGTAGAGTCCTTTACCAATACATTAGGCCAAAACACACTGTTTATCAAAATACAAAATACGTTAACAGGGTGTTTCTCTTCAGTTCCGTTTGATTTAATAATTAACACACCGCCAGTTATTGATCCTATTGACGTTTTTTATGTCTGTGA
>NZ_JABSST010000059.1:0-8403 GCF_013213975.1 Winogradskyella sp. | reverse complement strand
GATTACTGGTATGTTGCAAATGTTATTCAAAACGGAAAACACTTTCAAATTAAAGGCCATTTTGCTTTAAAACGATAATGTTTGTCTCGTTCAATTTAGAATAAGGGCACTATATTCCTTCTTTAATTGCCTTTTTAGTATCTTTATTTTAAAAAGCAAACACCACAGTTTCTGTTGCTATAAATTTTAAAAAATCTCGTGAAAAAGAAACGTACCATTACATTTCTACTACTTTTCATTCAAATATGTTACGTATTTGCGCAACAGATTGTTACTGATTCTTCGTTACAACCACAAGAACTCATAAATAACCTGACCAATGGAAGCTGTGTTATTGCCACCAATGCTAACTCCAACGTAAACGGCGCAGTAAGTAATATTCCAAGCTACGGCTTATTTAACAGAGGTACCTCTGAATTTCCACTCGAAAATGGTATCGTTTTATCCACAGGTAATGTGAACGCCTCCGGAAACTCACTTATATCTGAAAGCTTAAGTGATGGAACATTAGATTGGAATACAGATCCAGTTATTGAAGATATTTTAGGTATACCACAGACACTCAATGCAACATCTTTAGAATTTGATTTTACCTCTATTAACAATAGTGTAGGCTTTAGATACATATTTGCTTCAGACGAATACCAACAACAATACCCTTGTAATTTTCAAGACGTATTTGCAATTTTAATTAAAGAGGCTGGGAGTAATGAGCCTTATGTTAATATTGCTACAGTACCAAACTCAGGAACTTCTATAAATACCAGTTCAATACATCCTCAAATTCCTGAGGGCTGTGAAGCGGATAATGTAGCATTTTTTGAAGGCTATAATGTTGGAACGACAAACTATGATGGTCAGACTACCGTATTAAATGCTGTTACTAGTATTATCCCTGGTGTGACTTACAGAGTAAAATTCATTATTGCAGACCATATCGATCAACGATTCGATTCTGCAGTTTTTATAGCTGCTGAAGGTTTTGGAACAACTGTAGATCTTGGTCCGGACATTACAGCCTGTGGAGCTACAATTGCATTAAATGGTGAAATAGATAATGATGATGCCACTTACGCTTGGTTTTTAAATGGAACCGAAATTATAGGTGAAACAAGTCCTACTATTCAAGCCTTAGAATCAGGTGAATATGAGGTGCAAGTTACCCTGCCGCTACCAAATGGATCTTGTACAATTTCAGATTCGGTTATTATTGAGACAATACCTTTTCAACCAGCAGCACCTATTTCAGATTTAATTATTTGTGATGAAATTCCATACGATGGTTATGCACTTTTCGATTTAACAGAAAAGGATAGTGAGATTTTTACTAATTTACCTTCTAACGATTTTGAAATAAGTTATCACTTAACTGAAGACGATGCCTTTAATGATCTAAACCCTATTATTGGAGACTATCAGAATACAGAACTTTTAGAAACAATTTTTGTTAGAATTGAAAGTAATGATGAAAGCTGTCTTCAAATTGGAACTTTTAATATTGAAATCGGAGCGCAACCAAACTTTACTATAATACCACCGATTATACTATGTGCAGAATTTCTAATTGATGGTGTAGGTTACTTAGAGTTATCTTACTATGCTTTTGAAATTGCCAATTACGAATTCAACAGAACAGTTACTTTTCATGTGACTGAAGAAGATGCTTTTAATAATGAAAATGAAGTAATCTTTGCTTCAGATATGCCTTTTGGTTCTAATTTCACATATGCTCGGATAGAAAATGACTTCACAGGTTGTATCAGCGTTGCTCCTATACCGTTAGTTATTCAAGAACGGATAGATTTTGACCAAAAGTTTTTCATTGACATGTGCTTACCTGCAAATCAGCAATTTGGAGTTTTCGATCTCGGAATTGTAAGAGATGAGGTCTTGTTGTCCTATCCAAATGCAAATGTTACCTTTTATACAGATTTTGATAATGCACAAATTCAGGCATTCCCTATTTTCCCAGGTGTACTCTATCAAAACGAAGTACCTAATTTACAGACGGTCTACATGGCTATTTTAGATGGCAGCCAAGACTGTCCCACTGTAGTGCCCATAGAATTACATACTAATTTAACTAATAATTTACTAGGGGATATTCCTGTCGTAAGCAGATGTGATGATCCAACAAATGATGGAATTTATGATTTTGATTTAGTCGAGGTAACCGAAGAAGTTAGAGATGGGTATAATATCGACATCACCTATTATGAAACTGCAGGTGATAGGGCTAATGAAACTAATCCTATAAACGTTAGTACCCCATATACCGTAGCAAATGGATCAGATTTAATTTATGCTGTTATCTCAAGTAATGGTTGTTCCAATAACGTTAATATTGAACTTAATATTCTTTCTTTACCAGAGTTAGAACCTCAGATTGTGGAATATTGTGGTAACACAAATGCAGCAGAAGGCTTTACCACCATACAACTTAATCCGCTATTGGAAATAATAGAAAATAACTCAGATGATGTTACAATAGAATTTTATGCCACTGAAGCAGATGCCATAGCAGATGAAAATGTACTTGGGTTAAGTTATAATGCCACAACGACTTCACCATTACTTTATATTAGAATCACCGATAATAGATCACAATGTTATAACTTTTCCACACTACAGGTGAATATTTCAGATGGACTAGAAATCGCAACTCCCAATCCGATGGTTATTTGCGACCAGAACCAAGATGGAATTACTACAGTTGACCTAACATCTGTTCTTCCTCAGTTATCGAATGATTTATCAGGTACGACCATTAGTTATCATGGCACTTATGGTAATGCAGTAGCCAATAGGTTTCCTATTGATGATCCAGAAAATTATACAACGGAAACAACAGAAGTATTTATAAGAATTGCTGTTGATAACTTAGACTGCTTCGCAGTGGTTGCACTAGAAATCCTTGTTTACGATAATCCACAGATACCCCAATTAACAGACTATGTGAATTGTGAAGTGGATACAAATATTACCGATGGCTTCTTTTTTGTCACTAAAGATGCAGAAGTCATTAATGGGCAAGAGAACATGCAAACTTTATATTTTGCAACGGAAGAGGACGCCAATAATAGAACTAATGAAATAGATAAGAACAATAGTTATCTCAATATATCAAACCCACAAACTATCTTTGTAAGACTTGAAAACGCCTTAGAAACTAATTGTTATGATGTTGCGCCAATGGTAATTGAAGTTCGGCAAGCGCCAATTTATGTAGAACCAACAGACATTTATAGATGTGATTATAACGGCAATGGCTTAAACACGGTAGATTTTAATGAAAAAATAGACGAAATTACATCAACGACTACTCAAAACTTAAATGTAAGCTTCCATCTTACACCATTAAATGCGAACCTTGGAACAAATGCATTGCCATTAAATTACACAACTACGGTAAATCCTCAATTAATACATGCAAGAATTGAAAATATTGAAACAGGCTGTTATGAGACATCAACATTTAATATTAATACACTGGCTTTACCAGAAGTAAATTATGGGCAATCTTTAACTATCTGTGGTGATAATTATCTATTTAACCAATCATGGGATCTAACAGAAATTGAGTTATTAATATTAGAAGGAAGACAATACGGTATTGAATTCTTTTATTATGAAACGGAAGACGATCTGCAAAGCGATTCCAATAGAATATTAAACCCAGAATCATATACCAATTCGTCCAACCCTCAAACACTTTATGTTAAGGTATTGAATATTAGCACCACCTGCTTCTCTTCAGTTCCGTTTGATTTAATAATTAACACACCGCCAGTTATTGATCCTATTGACGTTTTTTATGTCTGTGAAAATGATGAGAATTATGTAGATCTCTCTGATATTGATTTAGTACTTTTAGAGGACACCTTTAATGTCTTAGTCAGCTATCACACCAGTGAGGCTGATGCTGAGGCAAATGTATCTGCTTTAAATACAGATTTTACCTATACCAATACAAGTGAACTCATTTATGTACGTGTCGAATTTTCAACAACAGGTTGTTATGCTGTGCACCCTTTCCAATTAATAGTCAATCCACTTCCATTGGCAAATCAGCCCCCTAATTTAGTGGCTTGTGATGATGATTTTGATGGTCTTCTTGAGTTTGATCTTTCAACACAAAACCTGAGCATTCTCAATGGGCAAAACCCTGATGAATTCTCTGTGTACTACTACAACTCAGAGGATAACGCTATGAATAATATAAATGCGCTCAGCGACTCCTATGTTGCATTTAACAGTGAGATTATTTATGTAAGAGTTGAAAATAATGCAACTGGATGTTTTGATATGACCCAGTTCACAGTAAGTATACACCCACTCCCTGAAATAGAAATTGAAGATCAGGTCCTATGTCTTAACGATTTACCTTTAGTTGTTTCTGCAGATACAGGCAATCCATCAGATTCCTATCAATGGTCAACTAATGCTACAACATCTTCCATTGAAATTACTGATATTGGAACTTACAGTGTTACTATTACAACTGAATTTGGTTGTGAAAGTACAAGTACATTCATTGTAACTGAATCAGAATCTGCAAGCATTGATGTTGTTGAAACCATTGATTTCTCTGACCCTAATAATATTATCTTAACTATTAACGGAATAGGTGATTATCTTTATCAAATTAATGATTTACCATTTCAAACCTCAAATATTTTTATAAATGTTCCTTTAGGGTATAATACCATTACCATCATCGATCAGAACGGATGTGCACAAGTCACTAGAGAAGTTTTAGTAATTGATACTCCAAAACACATGACACCAAATGGTGATGGTGACTTTGATACTTGGCATATTGTAGGAGTTCAAACGCTTCCAGGCACTGTAATTCATATTTTTGATCGGTATGGGAAACTAATTAAAGAAATTCGTTCTAATACACCTGGATGGGACGGTACCTTTAATGGAAATCTTATGCCCGCAGGAGATTACTGGTATGTTGCAAATGTTATTCAAAACGGAAAACACTTTCAAATTAAAGGCCATTTTGCTTTAAAACGATAGTTATAACCTAAGCTTAACACTTTAAGACTAATTGATGCTTATCTTTGCATTCCTTCATTAAAATATGAAACGAATATTAACATTTACTACCACTTTGTTCTGCCTATTTAATTATTCTCAGAATATTTTAGTTGATAGCCAGACCTTTACACCTCAGCAACTAATTGAAGATATTTTAATTGACAGTGATTGTATTACTAATATAAATGTCACTAATATTATTGGCGGTAACTTTAATGGTGCTGACTTTAGCTATGGCTTTTTTGATGCCACAGGTACTTCATTTCCCTTCACCAGTGGACTAGTAATGAGCACAGGTCGATTAGCAAATGTACCTGGACCCAATAATAATTTAAGTGACGATGATGCCCCTAATTGGATTGGTGATCAAGATTTGGAATTAGCTCTAAATGAAACTAATACGTTCAATGCAACGATTTTAGAGTTTGATTTCACTTCAATTGCCCCTCAGGTAAGTTTTAGATATATTTTTGCTTCGGAAGAATACCAAGAGAACAATCCCAACAGTTGTCAATTTTCAGATTTATTTGGATTTTTAATCCGACCAACAGATGGGCAAAATCAATATGAAAATATAGCACTTGTACCAGACACTAATATTCCAGTAAAAGCGACAACAGTAACCCCTGGTGTTCCAGGCTCATGCCCTCCACAAAATGAAACTTACTTTGGTTCTTATAATGGTATCAGTTCCCCTATAAACTTTAATGGACAAACAGCGGTTTTAACAGCCACAGCCAATATAGAACCAAATATTAGTTATCATGTTAAATTGGTAATTGCAGACGAACAAAATCACAGATTTGATTCTGCAGTATTTCTAGAAGCTGGTAGCTTTCAATTATCAACAGATTTAGGTCCAAATAGACTTATAGCTACGGGAAATGCTTTATGCGAAGGAGAAACTCTGACTTTAAATGCTAATAATCCAGCTTTTAGCACATATCGTTGGTTTAAAGATGGTATTTTGCAAGAAGAAACGAATTGCGCCAATTGTGGATTCTTTGACGTAACTGAACCAGGTACTTACAATGTTGAAGTTATTCTTTCAGATGATTGTATATCGTATGGAGAAGTAATTATTGAATATGTGCAATTACCTATTACTCAAGATGCCATTTTAACTGAGTGCGATAGTAATACAGATGGTTTAACTATTTATAATCTTTTTGAAGCTGAAAGTGATTTAACTAATGGTAATGAGAATCTCGTTATAACTGACTTTTTCACTTCAGAAGAGGACGCTATAGCAAATATAAACCCTATTAGTAATGCGACTAATTTTGAAAATAGCACTCCATTTCAGATTATTTATGCAAGAATAATTAATCCTGGAAACTGCACATCTATTGCTCAATTAGAATTACAGACAAGCAACAACTTTATTAATATTCCTGACTTAAATTCCTGTGATGGTGAAGAAATAGATGGTTTTGCAACCTTTGATTTAGAATTTATCGAGGCATCGATAATTAACCAAATACCTACAGGGGCTGAAGTTAGTTACTTTGAAAACGAGGAGGATGCCTTTAATGAGGCGAATCCATTACCTAATAGCTTTGTCAATACAGTAATTGATACGCAGACCATATTTGTTAAAATAGAAACTAATAATCAATGCTTTAGTATTTCTACAGTGAATCTAAAAGTTCTTTACACGCCAATTTTAGAAGCTGATGAAACAGTAATTTATTGTTTAAACACCTTTCCAGAATTCATAACACTCCAAGGAGGTATAATAGATGACTTACCTAACAATTATTATTATGAATGGTATTTTAATGGAACTCAAACAAATATAAATACATCATTCATTAACATTAACGAAACTGGTAATTATTCTGTAACAGTTACAGACCCAAACGGTTGTTCTTCAAGTCGCACTATTATAGTTAATCCCTCACAGACAGCATTAATTGACAGTGTTTTGGTAGAAGGTGTTGCACCCAATAATACCATAACAGTTAATGCATCTGGGAGTGGTACATATGAATATGCTATAGATGACATGGATGGTTTTTATCAAGAAAGTAATGTCTTTACCAATATTTCTGCCGGTGAGCATATTATCTATGTAAAGGACAAAAATGGATGTGGTATTACAGAAAATATTATTTCAGTATTAGGGTTCCCTAAATTCTTTACACCTAATGGAGATGACATTAACGATGTGTGGCAAATTATAGGACTAGGAGAACAATTGGTCCAATTAAGACATGTGACTATTTTTAATCGTTACGGCAAACTAATTACAAAATTAGATACAACAAACTTAGCTTGGGATGGTACTTTTAATGGTGAAAAACTGCCTAGTAATGATTATTGGTTTATAGCAGAATTTTTAGATGGCAGAAATTTTACAGGCCATTTTGCTTTAAAACGTTAATTGATTAAAGCTAATCTTTATCGTAAATTTGTAACATGCGGTTTAAGATAGAATCAGACTTTAAACCTACTGGAGATCAACCAGAGGCAATTCAACAACTTTCTAATGGAATAACAGAAGGAGAACGCTACCAAACCTTACTCGGTGTAACTGGTTCTGGTAAGACCTTTACAGTCGCAAATGTGATTCAAGAGGTGCAACGACCAACCCTTGTTTTAGCACATAACAAGACCCTTGCGGCACAATTATATTCAGAGTTTAAACAGTTTTTTCCTGACAACGCCGTCGAGTATTTTGTATCTTATTATGATTACTATCAGCCAGAGGCCTACATCCCTGTGTCTGGTGTTTATATTGAAAAGGATCTTTCAATCAATGAAGAGATCGAAAAAATGCGCTTGAGTACCACCTCATCATTACTTTCAGGTCGCAGAGATGTTCTTGTTGTGGCTTCAGTATCGTGTTTATATGGTATTGGAAATCCGGTTGAATTTCAAAAAAATGTCATTACTGTAGAGCGTGATCAAGTTATTTCCAGAACAAAACTATTACATCAGTTAGTACAAGGATTATACTCAAGAACAGAAGCCGACTTTAAAAACGGAAACTTTAGAATTAAAGGAGATACAGTTGATGTTTTTCCTGGCTATGCCAATAACGCTTTTCGTATCCATTTTTTTGGTGATGAAATTGAAGAAATCGAAGCTTTTGATGCGCATACAAATGAAATTCTAGAACGCTATGATCGCTTAAATATTTATCCTGCAAATATGTTTGTTACGTCTCCAGATGTGCTCCAAAATGCGATCAGAGATATTCAAGATGATTTAGTCGTGCAACATGATTATTTCAAAGATATTGGGAAACATCTTGAAGCCAAACGACTTAAAGAGCGTACTGAGTTTGATTTAGAAATGATACGGGAATTAGGATACTGCTCTGGCATAGAAAATTACTCACGCTACCTC
>NZ_JABSST010000058.1 GCF_013213975.1 Winogradskyella sp. | reverse complement strand
ATATGAAATTTGAAAATGTTGTCAGTTATGTTGCAGCAAAATATATTACACAGGCTAATTTTAAAGATTTACAAAATCTACATAAACCTGACTACTGTAATAAGTTAGTAATACTTACTTCAAAAGTTATAAAACATTATTTAAATGACATGGAGATTGAATATTTAGACCAGAGAACAAAACAAGGAGTAGAAGTTAATAAAATGGCAAAAGGAAATGTTTTATATTTAGATAAGTTTATCCTTGTTTAGGATGTTTAAAATCTTTCTTCTTCCCGTGTGCCAATAAGTCAATCTTTGTTGGCTGATGTATGTTATTATTGTTTTCAGCAACAACTTGTTCCGATTGTACACCAGAAACAGTTAAGACAGCAATAGCAACTAAAGCAAGAGTAATTTTTAAGGTTTTCATAAGTATCAATTTAGGGTTCATTAAATAGTCAATATTAAAATTGCGTAACGATTTTCGTTACAACGAGGGAGGGTATGGATTATTAACTATCTTAGGGATTAACCTAAAATTGTACTAAAATAAAACGAGGGACGTTTTAGCAGACTACACGAGTCTTTAAGTAAAATGGATTAAAATTTCCTTGATAAGCGATTTGAGGACTTAAGAAGGACTACGAATATACTTGTAAACTGAACAAATCAAAAAAATATATCGATGAAATGCTATTTTTTACCGTTAAAATGCAATTTTTAGTCTATTGAGATTCAAAATTCAATGCTTTTGTTGAAATAAAAAACCCAACTAAAACAAAAAAGCATCCCGATTTTCTGCAAAGAAAAAAGGAAAGCCTTTCATTGGTAAACATCTAAGGTTACTTAGATCTCTACTACGTCTCAGACTAAAGTCTGAGCACAACACAACGCGTTTATATCAAAAAAGCTCTAATTACTTAGAGCCCTTAAGCAATTTTTAGCGGTCTGGACGGGACTCGAACCCGCGACCCCCTGCGTGACAGGCAGATATTCTAACCAGCTGAACTACCAGACCGTTGCGTAATTGCGAGGGCAAATATACATTGCATTTTTAATTCCGCAAACAAAAAATAAAAAAATATTAGCAGCTCTAAACAAATTTTTGACGCTCTATCATATAAGTGGTTAAAATATTATTAAAACCACGTTGAATATCGGCTTCCACATATTTTATTCTGTATTGCCCACATCTCAATCTCAAATTAGTAAAATAATGGTTAACAGCCGTTTCGTAATTTTCTTTGATATTGTCTGGATATAAATTAATATAATCTCCTGTTTCAATATCTATAAAGCGTTTAGGCTTGTTATCAAAATCAAAACTTAGTTCTTTAGCCTTGTCAAATACATGAAACAAAATAACTTCATGTTTGTTATGCTTTAAATGACGTAATGCTTCAAAGAGTTTTTCATCCTCCTCAGACGTCTGGAACATGTCAGTAAACACAAAAATTAATGATCGCCTATGGATCTTCTCTGCAATTTGATGTAGATATTTATAAGTCTCTGTTGTTTTAGAATTGGGTTTGATAGTTACAGCGCTACTCAAGGTATTTAATAACATCTGATGGTGACGCTCACTACCCTTTTCAGGTGCATAATAATCATAGTGTTCACCGTAAATACTTAAGCCTACTGCATCTCGCTGTTTTTTGAGGATATGCATTATTGAGGCGCAAGCTAAAACTGAAAAGCCAACTTTATTAATAGTATTAAGAGATGTATTTGCTGACTCTGGATAATGCATTGAGCTACTATTATCTAAAATTAGATGGCACCTCAGATTGGTTTCTTCGTCATACCTTTTTGTATATAGGCGATCTGTCTTGGCATACAATTTCCAATCAATATGTTTTGTACTTTCACCTTGATTATAAATCTTATGCTCTGCAAATTCTGCAGAAAATCCGTGAAACGGACTTTTATGCATTCCTGCGATAAAACCTTCCACTACTTGTTTCGCCAACAGCTCAAGATTCTTGAAACCTCCTGCTTTATTCAGTTCTAATTGTAAGTCCATGAGTACCGAAACTAAAAAAGGTTTGCCGTTTAGACAAACCTTTTATCAATTCTTTTAGAGTCTTCTATTATAAGAGCGCGTCAATTGCATCAGCATATGCATTTTTTGGCGCAACACCAACTTGACGACCTACAACTTCACCATTTTGAAACACTAATACTGTAGGTATGTTTCTAACACCATATTTGGCAGCAAATTCTTGATTAGCGTCAACATCTACTTTACCAACTACAGCTTTCCCTTCATACTCGGTACTAATTTCGTCAATGATCGGCCCTACCATTCGGCATGGGCCACACCAAGCCGCCCAAAAGTCAACCATTACAGGCTTATCACTTTTTAATACCGTTTCTTCAAAAGTTGCATCTGTTATTTCTAATGCCATATTATTAAATGTTTAATATATTCTACTTCAGTTACACAAAATTAGTCAAAAAAAGTGCCAAACCTTACAAATCCGGTATTTGATTTGACTATGCCATCATTGGTTTGCGTTATTATATTAACGTTTTTATCATAAAATTATGTAATGAATTTCTTGCAGGTCGTTCATCCTAGTCCAAAACAAAAATTGAAATACTGACATTTAATTCTGGAAAATAAATAACCGATGCCCCCAAAACGTTCAATGTCCATATCCTTTAATATCACGCACATCAATAGATGATATTCATAGATAATAATCACCCTCCATTTTTTGATTTGATTTTATGGGTGTATAAAGAAAATCTAAAGTGCTTTTTGTCTCAAATAGTTTCCCTGCGAAAAGCTTCTGACAAAAAATAACCAAGACTCTACTCGTTGTTGCAATACCAACTCTACCATGCAAATCAAAAGAATGGTCAATACTACAACTATCAAAGCTTTCCGAAGTCCAATATTATCCTACCAAAGAAAGGATGTTGTCAGCCTTCTTTTCTAATGTTGAAAACCAAGTATGATTTAAACCCAATCTTGCCGCACTCACATAGGCTTTTGTATTACTTACAATTAATACAGATTGATCATTCTTTAAATCTAAACCATTATTATCTAAATGTACAGCAACACCACTCCAAGAAATTTTCATATTTGGCGCCCCTGCATGAACCTTTATACCAATAGCATCTTCATTTTCTGCATAAATAGAATCTAGTATAGTTGAAAGCTCTCAGTCTTAGTTGCTGATGTATTGATGGCGTTATTTTGCCTATAATTATAAACAGCTGAATAATCAGAATCAATAACAACTGTACCCTATTTATAACCTAGTTTAACTTGTACATTACATCAAGTGCTTTTAAAGCATACAACAACTCTTGCGAAATTTTAACTTTTTGACTACGGCTAGGCATGTTTAATTTCAACTTTTCTTCATTGTCATAAATGACAAAATTAAGTTTGTGGCTACCTTGATGTAATCTGAACATATCTTCTAATTCAGAAATTGTATTTTTTTCCAGATCACTTATGTTTAATTGAATGGATAATTTCTTAGCATAGGCATCCATCACATCATGAAGAAGCTGGAAATTATTAAATTGAATTCTAGGCTCTCCTTTTTGACCTGTATCTCTATTTGTCCATCCTTCTTTTATAAAAGCACGCACATACACAAATGAATTTTGAACTAAGAAATGTCTAAACTTCAAATAATCTTCACCAAAGATTCTAAACTCATAACTGTCTGAGTAGTCTTCTATCGTAAACGCCGCCCAACCTTTGCCTTGTTTACTAACTCTATGTTGAATATCAGTTACTACTCCGCCGAAGGTTATTTCTCTGTTTACAATAGCTTGTAAGTCGTTAAAAGCAGCGATAGTTCCATTGCAAAAGGTTTTCATTTCTATCTTAAAATCATCTAGTGGATGTCCCGAAATATAGATACCAACAACCTCTTTCTCCCGAGATAATTTTTCCATCGTTCCCCAATCTTCACATGGTGGGACTTGTGGCTCAGCAATTTGCACTTCACTAGAATCCCCAAACAAGCTCACTTGAGCAGAATTTTCATTTTCCTGGTGTCTGGCACCATACTTCATAGCCTTTTCCAAAAAGGTAATGCCATCACCATCATGAGCAAAATACTGCGCACGATGTGTATCCGTAAAACAGTCAAAACCCCCTGCATTAGCAAGTCCTTCGAATGATTTTTTGTTTGCGGCTCTTAAATCCACTCGTTTGGCCAAATCAAAAATAGATTTATAATTCCCATCTTCTTTTCTATTTGCAACAATGGTTTTTACAGCACCATGACCAACACCTTTTATCGCACCCATTCCAAATCGTACAGCATTGTCTTTATTTACGGAGAATTTATAATAGCTTTCATTGACATCTGGTCCAAGAACTGGTAATCGCATACGTTTACATTCTTCCATGAAGAAAGTTACCGACTTAATATCATTCATATTGTTTGAAAGCACAGCCGCCATGTATTCGGCAGGATAATGAGCTTTTAAATAAGCGGTTTGATAAGCAATCCAGGCATAGCAGGTTGAATGGGATTTATTAAATGCATAACTCGCAAAGGCCTCCCAATCTTTCCAGATTTTTTCAAGCTTTTCCTTATCCATACCCTTGGCAGCTGCTTGTTCAATGAACTTGGGTTTCATTTTATCCAGAACAGCTTTTTGCTTCTTACCCATGGCCTTTCTAAGCACATCGGCTTCGCCTTTAGTAAAGTCTGCGAGTTTTTGAGATAAAAGCATTACCTGCTCTTGGTAAACTGTAATACCATAAGTTTCTTTAAGGTATTCTTCCATTTCAGGCAAGTCGTAAATTATCTCTTCTTTACCATGCTTTCTATTGATAAAACTGGGTATATACTCCATTGGCCCTGGTCGGTAGAGCGCATTCATTGCAATAAGATCATCAAAAACGGTTGGCTTTAGATGCTTCATATGCTTTTGCATTCCAGGAGATTCATATTGAAAGATACCCACTGTTTCGCCTCTTTGAAATAAAGCATAGGTTGCTTCATCATCTAATGGAAAATTCTCAGGATCGAGTTCTATACCGTGCTTGGCCTTAACAATCTTAACCGTATCCTTAATTAAGGTTAAGGTTTTTAAACCTAAGAAATCCATTTTAAGCAGACCTGCACTTTCTACAACTGAGTTATCAAATTGCGTAACATAAAGATCTGAATCCTTAGCCGTAGCCACAGGAACATAATTGGTAATGTCGCCTGGAGTAATAATTACACCACAGGCATGAATCCCAGTATTTCGTACTGAACCTTCTAAAACTCGTGCTTGATTGACTGTCTCAGCTTGCAAATCTTCACCTTCTGAAATATTGAGCAATTGGTTTACCTTATCCAACTCTTCAGATCTGAATTTACCCGCTAATTCTTTTTCACTTTTACCAAATATCTTGCCTAGCTTAGACATGTTTGGTATTAATTTGGCAATATGATCCGCTTCATTTAAAGGTAAGTCTAAGACACGTGCTGTATCTCTAATCGAAGATTTAGCAGCCATGGTGCCATAAGTTATAATTTGGGCTACCTGATTAGCGCCATACTTATCAATGACATATTGCATAACCCTTCCGCGGCCTTCATCATCAAAATCAATATCAATATCTGGCATACTCACACGATCAGGATTAAGGAAGCGCTCAAAAAGTAAATCGTACTTAATCGGATCTATATTAGTTATCCAAAGACAATACGCAACTACAGAGCCTGCCGCAGAACCACGCCCAGGACCTACGGAAACATCCATATTACGAGCTTCTCTAATAAAGTCTTCAACAATTAAGAAATACCCAGGATAACCTGTATTTTCAATAACACTTAATTCAAAATCAAGACGCTCTTTAATTTCAGATGTAATCTCACCATATCGTTTTTGGGCACCTTCATAAGTCAAATGTTTTAAATAGGCATTTTCACCTCTTTTACCACGATCCTCTTCATCTTTTTCATCCTTAAATTCATTTGGAATATCAAAGGCTGGTAACAATACATCACGTGCTAATTCAAAGGGTTCAATTTTATTGACCACCTCTTCAATATTGACAACAGCCTCGGGCACGTCCCTGAACAAGGCTTTCATTTCTTCTGAAGACTTAAAATAATATTCTTGGTTAGGCAGACCATAACGGTAACCTCTTCCTCTTCCTATTGGCGTGGCTTGTTTTTCTCCATCTTTAACACAAAGTAAAATGTCATGTGCATTGGCGTTTTCTTGCTCAATGTAGTAGGTGTTGTTTGTAGCAATTAGCTTTACATCATGCTTTTTAGCAAATTGAATCAATACTTGATTTACACGATTTTCATCTTCTTGATTATGACGCATTAATTCTATGTACAAATCTTCACCAAAAGTGTTTTTCCACCATAATAAGGCTTCTTCAGCCTGATTCTCACCAACATTTAAAACCTTACTAGGCACCTCACCATATAAGTTACCTGTTAGACAAATTAAATTGTCTTTGTATTGCTCGATTAAAGCCCTATCAATTCTTGGCACATAGTAAAACCCATCTGTAAATGCTGCTGAAGATAATTTTGCTAGGTTGTGATAACCTCTTTTGTTCTTTGCTAAAAGTACTATTTGATAGCCATTGTCTTTACGCGTCTTATCAGTATGATTTTCACAAACAAAAAATTCGCATCCTATAATAGGTTTAATAATTTGCCCTGTCTTTTCTTGCCCATTTTCTTCAGCTTCTTTATGCTGCGCTTTTACTTCCCTATTATGATTGGAAACAGCCTGCACAAAGTGAAAAGCGCCCATCATATTTCCGTGATCAGTTAATGCAACTGCAGGCATATTTTCATTGGCTGCTGCATTTACCAAATCCTTAATACTTATTGTGGATTGCAAAATTGAAAACTGAGAATGATTATGCAAATGCACAAAATCCACCTCGTTCAATTTAGATACAATTGCTTTATCTACTTGTATAGATAAGACATCTGATTGTTCCTTTTGAAGTCTTGCATTAATCTTAGCACTTTCACGCTTTAAATTGACATGTTTTAATCCTATGAGTTGAACAACATTGGGATTTGATTGCGAGAAATTTTCAAAATAATCTGGCTGAACATCTAATTCCTCTTTTGTAAACTCTCTTCTTCGAATTAATTCTAAAAAACATCGTGTTGTTGCTTCGACATCTGCTGTTGCATTATGAGCTTCGGCAAATGGTTGATTAAAAAGAAATTCATGCAACTCTGTTAATGTTGGCAATTTAAATTTCCCTCCGCGACCACCTGGTATCTTACACAAACTAGCCGTGTGCTCTGTACAGGTATCCAAAACAGGCAATTCTTGTAATTGGTTGGCCACATCACCTCGTACAAACTCTGCACCCATAACATTAACATCAAAGCCAACATTTTGTCCTACTATAAATTTTGTTTTGGATAAGACCTCATTAAACCTCTTTAAGACCTCATCCAGAGAGACTCCTTGTTCTTGAGCTAATTCCGTAGAAATACCATGTATTTTCTCAGCATCATAAGGGATATTGAATCCTTCAGGTGTGATTAAGTAATCTTCATGCTCCAAACAATTACCCAGCTTATCATGAAGTTGCCAAGCAATTTGAATAGCTCTCGGCCAATTATCAGTATCTGTTATTGGGGCATCCCAACGCTTTGGTAATCCTGTAGTTTCGGTATCAAAAATTAAGTACATAAAGTTCCTTTGCAGTAAAATATAGGAGCTCTAAAATTAAGAAATAATGCTACTTTATTGAACTAAAGTTATAAACAGTTGTAAACAAAAAACACCTCTTAATTTAAGAGGTGTTTTTTGTTTTATTGTTATGTTTTAGGCTTGCAGATAATCTGGCGTCCCATCCATATCTGAATCTACAGCATCAACTGGATTGCCATCTGCATTTGGATCAGCATTTTCATTAATAGTGAGTATGGAGTCACCATCATCGTCATCGTCTAAATAATCATCAACACCATTACCATCTGTATCACCGGATTCAAAGTTGGTTAGTATACCATCACCATCATCATCGTTATCTAAATAATCAACATCACCATCACCATCTGTATCCATTGGATTACCGTCCATATCAACCGCCTCATCTGCAGTCAAAACTCCATCCCCATCATCATCATTATCAAGATAATTTGGGGTGCCATCTCCATCAATATCGTCGTTAGTTAAATCACCATCGCCATTAAAATCTTCAAACGCATTTGGCACACCATCACCATCGTCGTCGTTACAATCTACACTGTCAATCTCAGCTTGAATTGACCCATCAGCATCTCCACAAAATTGAATCTGTTCCTGTAAATAGAGGATATATTGAGTACATTTCTCATTAAAATTACCAATAGTAGCAGCATTATACTGCATTTCAGCTTCCGCTCTATTATTTGTAGCCTGCGTACAACTAATTTCACAAGAACCCAGAGCATCTATTATTTCCTGAACATTACCATCTAAATCACCACAATAATTTTGCTGTCTAATCAAAGCCTGTCTGTAAGCATTACAAGCAAGTTCAAAATCGGCACTATTTACAAATTCTAAGCTACTATCAAATGTAGCCTCATAAGCCAAAAGTGCTGTGTCTGCATCCATTTCGGCATCTGGACAAGTAATTGGGTTTGCTGGAATAGATCCAGATATTAGAGGTACTCTATAAAAAATGCCATTAGTATATCCAACAGAATTTAATCCTGAAGCATCAAACGCTAAGAACTTAAACGTTCCTGTAAAAAGCCCTCTTGTATAATCAATCTCTTCTATTACAATTTCACCTAATTCTGGATAAATTGAAACACTCGGATCTGGTCTATTATTAGTTGAGAATCGAGTGCCAAATCCATCAAGATATTCTGCTTCCATAGCATTAACGTTACCTACAACGAAAGTGGATTCTGTTACTGACGGAATTCTTAAATTAACTGTTTCAACATTATTGGTTCCAGTTATAAGTAAAAACCCATTCGCATCTATAGTGGCAGAAAAGGCTTTGGCCCTCCACAATTCATTGGCTCGATCTCCTTGAAATGCTGGTGTGTTAAATTGAACTTCATCTCCACAACTTATAAGCATAAGAAATGTGAGAGATAAAAGGATTAGTTTTTTCATGGCAATAAGACTAATTTAGCTTCGCTTTGTTTATAAACGCAACAAGAATCTCAAAAGTATAATAATTTTTAATACTTCGACCATCTAAAAATCTTCTTTTGGTTAAAGTGATCTTGTTGTTAGTTAAAACGATGAAAAGGCTTTTTAATTAAAAAAATATACTATATTTGCGCCCTCATTAATAACAGAGGTCGAGAACCTCATTAATTAATTATTATGCCTGTAAAAATTAGATTACAAAGACACGGTAAAAAAGGAAAGCCTTATTACTGGATCGTAGCAGCGGATTCTCGCGCTAAAAGAGATGGTAAATACCTAGAGAAATTAGGTGCTTACAACCCTAACACTAACCCTGCAACCATAGACCTAAATATTGATGGTGCCGTTAAATGGTTACAAAATGGTGCTCAACCAACAGATACTGCAAAAGCAATTTTATCTTACAAAGGAGCATTATTGAAAAAGCATTTAGCTGGTGGTGTGAAAAAAGGTGC
Organism: Winogradskyella sp.; assembly: GCF_013213975.1. Lineage (GTDB taxonomy): Bacteria > Bacteroidota > Bacteroidia > Flavobacteriales > Flavobacteriaceae > Winogradskyella. Next base: position 13,337 of record NZ_JABSST010000058.1, on the reverse strand, counting down.
TTTAACAGAAGAGCAAGCAGAAGCAAAATTTAATGCTTGGTTAGAAGAAAAAGCAGCCAAAATTCAAGCAAAGGCGGATGGTATATCAAAAGTTTCTGCTGATGCTAAAGCGAAAGCTTTAGAAGCTGAAAAAGCTGTAAACGAAGCAAGAATTGCGGCGGCCGAACCAGCTATTGAAGATGAAGTTGCAGAAGAGACAACGGCTTCTAGCGAAGAAGAATAAAAATGTATTTTTTTACTTTAAACCCAGACCATCGTGTCTGGGTTTTTTATTTTAATGCACTCTCATGAAAAAAGAAGACTGTTTTTATTTAGGAAAAATAATAAAGAAATACAGTTTCAAAGGTGAGCTTTTGGCCAAGCTCGACACAGATGAACCCGAACTTTATGACAATATTAATGCGGTTTTTATAGATCTAAGAGGAAATCTAGTTCCATTTTTTATTGAGTCTGCTCAACTACATAAATCAGATTTATTACGTCTTAAATTTGAAGACATTGATACAGAAAATGACGCCGACTCATTAATCAAATCAGATTTATATCTTCCATTAGAATTATTACCAAAATTAGAAGGAAATAAATTTTATTTCCATGAAGTTATTGGATTTACTATTGTTGATAAAAATTACGGTACTGTTGGGACACTCACCGCTATAAATGATTCTACTGCCCAAGCCCTATTTGAAATCGATCAAGACGGCAAGGAAATTCTAATTCCTATGAATGATGAATTTATTATTAAAGTGGATAGATCTCAAAAGATTATTGAAGTTCAAACTCCGGAGGGATTAATAGACCTATACTTGGACTAGATGAATAAGCATAAGCCCTTCCAATTTAAAGAATTCTCTGTTCATCAAGACCAATGTGCCATGAAAATTGGTACAGATAGCGTCTTACTTGGAGCATGGACGTCCATTGATAACCCATATACCATATTAGACATTGGTGCAGGAACAGGAGTATTAGCCTTAATGCTTGCGCAACGCTATAATGCGCAACGAATAGAAGCTATAGAAATTGATGAGAGTGCCTACGAACAATGTACTGAAAACTTTGAGAATTCTCCTTGGAATGATCGCCTATTCTGTTACCATGCCTCACTACTAGAATTTGTTGAAGAAGTGGATGAAGTATTTGACCTCATTATATGTAATCCACCTTTTTATTCTGAAAACTATAAATCAAATAATCACGCTAGAGATTTAGCACGATTTAATGATGCAATGCCCTTTAAACATCTTATTTACGCTGTAGTTAATTTACTAGAACCTAATGGCCTGTTCTCGGTAATTATTCCAAAAAAAGAAGAATTACACTTTATAGAATTAGCAGCACTAGGTGGTTTGTTTCCAAAACGTATTTTACATGTTAGAGGGCAGACTAATACCGAAGTTAAAAGAAGTCTCATAGAATTTACGTTTTGTTCATCTGAGACTAAAATCAATGAACTAACAATTGAGACTAAACGTCATCAATACACAAAAGCATATATCGATTTAACCAAAGATTTTTATCTGAAAATGTAATCATTGGTTGGGCAATGCAAACGTTTTCGTTACTTTTGACTTTTAATCTTTTTAGCTTTTAAGAATAAAATAACTATTTAGAAATAATCGAATAATTAAAGACTATTTATAATGAAACCAGATCTATTTGAAGCACCTGATTATTATAATATTGATGAATTACTAACTGAGGAACATAAATTAGTTCGTGATGCTGCTAGAGAGTGGGTAAAAAGAGAGGTCTCTCCAATTATTGAAGAAGCTGCTCAGAAAGCAGAATTTCCAGAATCTATTATTGGAGGATTAGCAGAGATTGGTGCCTTTGGCCCTTACATACCTGAAGAATATGGCGGAGCCGGCTTAGATCAAATTTCCTATGGATTAATCATGCAAGAAATAGAGCGTGGTGACTCTGGCGTTAGAAGTACAGCATCTGTTCAATCATCATTAGTGATGTATCCAATTTGGAAATATGGAAATGAAGAACAACGTCAAAAGTTTTTACCAAAATTAGCCTCTGGGGAATGGATGGGTTCATTTGGACTAACAGAACCAGATCACGGTAGCAATCCTGGAGGAATGACCACCAATTATAAGGATATGGGTGACCATTATCTTTTAAATGGTGCCAAAATGTGGATTAGTAACGCACCATTTTGCCAAGTTGCAGTGGTTTGGGCTAAAAATGAAGAGGGTCGTATTCACGGTCTTATTGTAGAGCGTGGCATGGAAGGTTTCTCAACACCAGAAACACATAACAAATGGTCTCTTAGAGCCTCAGCCACAGGTGAACTAATTTTTGATAATGTCAAGGTTCCAAAAGAAAATCTATTACCTAACAAATCTGGACTCGGCGCTCCCCTTGGTTGCCTAGATTCGGCGCGTTATGGCATTGCTTGGGGTGCTATTGGAGCTGCAATGGACTGCTATGACACTGCATTGAGATATAGCAAAGAGCGAATTCAATTTGGAAAGCCAATTGGTCAATATCAACTACAGCAAAAAAAATTAGCTGAAATGATTACCGAGATTACCAAAGCTCAAATGCTTACATGGAGACTTGGTGTCTTAAGAAACGAGGGTAAAGCAACATCTGCCCAAATTTCAATGGCAAAACGTAATAATGTTGAAATGGCCATTAACATAGCTAGAGAAGCAAGACAAATTCTCGGTGGAATGGGTATAACCGGGGAATATAGTATTATGCGTCACTCAATGAATCTTGAAAGTGTAATTACCTATGAAGGCACACATGATATCCACTTATTAATTACTGGATTAGATATTACTGGCCTAAACGCTTTTAAATAGAAATTCATTTACCGTTCCCATCAAAATGCTTCTTAACTGAGAAGCATTTTTTGTTTACATTTACTTCATGTCGTCAAAAACTAGATTAGATCGCGCTTACCGAAATGCCCATCGCATTGCGTTCGATGATAATTCGAAAATTATTTTATTTAGTGATTGTCATCGTGGTGATAATAGTTTTGCAGACGATTTTGCTAATAATCGAAATATCTATATTCATGCCCTAAAACACTATTATAACGAAGGTTTTAATTATTGTGAATTAGGAGATGGTGACGAACTCTGGGAGAATTTGTCTTTTGATGCTATTCTTGATGCACATAAAAATGTTTACCTCTTAATGAAGCAATTTCATGATGCAGGGCGACTTCACATGGTATGGGGAAATCATGATATGGTATATCGCAATCCTGACTATGTGGAAAAACACTTATCTACATATTTTGATCCTAAAATTGGTGAAGATGTAGAGTTATTCTGTGACCTAAAATATCACGAAGGTATTGTTTTAACGCACGCAACTTCAGGCCAAGAACTTTTTCTTTGTCATGGCCATCAGGCCGATTGGTGGAACTACCTTTTTTGGAAATGGAGCCGATTTTTAGTTAGGATTCTATGGAAACCCTTAAACGTAATGGGTATTGCAGATCCAACGAGTCCAGCTAAAAACTATAAAGAACTGATTAAAATTGAACGTAGAATTAAAAAGTGGATTGTCGACAACAATAATCTTATAACTATTGCAGGGCACACACATCGCCCAAGATTTCCTGAACCTAAAGACATCCCATTTTTTAATGATGGTAGCTGTGTACATCCAAGAAGTATTACGGGACTGGAAATTGAAAATGCCAGTATTTCTTTAATTAAGTGGGAAATTGCTACCACAGACGATGGCACATTAAGAATTGTAAGAGTCTTACTGGAGGGACCAACTCCGCTTATTGATTATAAGACTGAATAACCAAATTAAGATTCTGGAGCTAACTCTACCTCTAATCCTTCCATTTCTGGAGTCATTTGTATTTGGCAACCTAAACGTGAATTATCCTTAACATAAAATGCTTCAGAAAGCATAGCCTCTTCATCATCCTGCATTTCTGGAAGAGCTGTTTCACTAATTACATAACATTGGCATGATGCACACATAGCCATACCACCACAAACTCCGATAGTGCCCTCAGGGGCTAACTCAAAGGAGCGGACAATTTCCATAAGATTCATGGACATATCCGTCGGAGCCTCAACCTTATGAGTTACCCCGTTCCTATCAATAATGGTAATATTAATGTCTTGATTTTCCAATTATTCTATAGCTTTTACAACCGCTTTAGGGGCTTCTTTACGCGTACCATCAAAACCATCGACACCACTTACTGTTGTATACTTCAAAACATAACGTTTACCTGGATTTATGATTTGATATGCCGCTTGACACATTAAAGTGGCTTCGTGGAATCCACAAAGAATTAATTTAAGCTTACCTGGATAGGTATTACCATCACCAATTGCAAAAATACCTGGAATATTGGTTTGGTAATCTAGCGCATTGTTGACTTTTATAGCGTTCTTTTCGATTTCTAACCCCCAATTTGCTATAGGTCCTAGTTTTGGAGATAAACCGAATAGCGGTACAAAATGATCACATTCAATCTCAAATTCTTTTTCAATATGCTGCGCCTGTTTCACCACAACAGCACTAACCTTATCATCACCAACAATTCCAACAACCTCAGCTGGAGTCACAAGATTAATCTTTCCAGCACTCTTTAATTCCTGTACCTTTTCTACTGAGTCTAAATGTCCTCTAAACTCATTACGCCTGTGAATTAACGTCACTTCCGAGGCAACATCACTTAAGAAAATTGTCCAGTCTAAAGCCGAATCGCCTCCGCCAGCAATTACCACCTTTTTATTGCGGTAAATTTCAGGCTCCTTTATCATATACTCTACACCCTTATCTTCAAAATCAGTAATATTATGAATTAAAGGCTTTCTTGGCTCAAAACTTCCTAATCCACTGGCAATAGCAACAACCGGAGCATGATGTTTAGTTCCTTTATTGGTTGTAACAATAAAAGTTCCATCCTCTTGCTTATCAATGGTCTCAGCACGCTCACCAAGCGTAAAACCAGGCTCAAACTGTTGGCTCTGCTCTAAAAGCTTATCGGTTAAGTCACCTGCCAGAATCTCAGGATAAGCGGGAATATCGTATATAGGCTTTTTTGGATATATTTCAGAACACTGACCTCCTGGCTGTGGCAACGCATCTATAAGGTGGCATTTGAGCTTTAGTAAGCCAGCTTCAAAAACGGTAAATAATCCAGTAGGCCCAGCACCAATAATAAGAATATCTGTTTTAATCATGGAATAATAATTGGAAACAAAATTATTAATGAATAATGCATCAAAATGTGATAAAAATCACATTAGTTACTCAACATTAACAACACGTTCTATTTGAGGCGCATATTTTTTAATCGTCATTTCAACACCTGACTTTAAGGTCATTTGATTAACACTACAAGACGTGCATGCACCAACCAATTGCACTTTCACTAATTTATCATCGTCAATAGATAGCAAATTAATATCTCCTCCATCACTTTGTAAAAAAGGACGTATTTCGTCTAGTGCTTTTTCAACATTTAATTTAAGTTCTTCTGAGCTCATTTACTTTTTATTTACTGCAGAGCAACCTGCCATTGTTGTAATTTTTATTGCTTCCGTAGCTGGTAAATTTTCATTTCTATCTACCACCTGCTGGACAACGCTACGCGTTAATTCTTCAAAGGCCTCTTCAATAGCTGTCGCCGTTTGCAGAGCCGCTGGTCTACCAATGTCTCCTGCTTCTCTGATGCTTTGAACCAAAGGCACTTCACCCAAAAATGGCACCTCTAAGTCTTCAGCTAAATTCTTAGCTCCTTCTTTACCAAAGATGTAATATTTATTCTCAGGCAATTCTGCAGGTGTAAAATACGCCATATTCTCAATGATCCCTAATACAGGAACATTGATACTATCTTGCTGAAACATTGCCACACCTTTTTTAGCATCGGCTAAAGCTACATTTTGAGGTGTACTGACAACTACAGAACCTGTTATTGGTAAAGCCTGCATAATGCTCAAATGAATATCACCAGTTCCAGGTGGTAAATCTAATAGCAAAAAATCTAGTTCTCCCCAAGCCGCATCAAAAATCATTTGATTTAGTGCCTTAGAAGCCATAGGACCTCTCCAAATAACAGCTTGGTCTGGTCTTGTAAAAAATCCTATCGATAATACTTTAACACCATAGTTCTCAATTGGCTTCATTTTAGACTTTCCATCAACATTAACGGATAATGGACGTTCATTAGCAACATCGAACATTATTGGAATGGAAGGACCATATATATCAGCATCTAAGACACCTACCTTAAATCCCATTTTAGCTAAAGTAACTGCAAGATTTGCAGTTACCGTAGACTTACCAACACCACCTTTTCCTGAGGCTACTGCAACAATATTTTGAATTCCAGGAATAGGCTTTCCTTTGATTTCATTTTTAGGTTTTGCCACTGGAGCATCTACCTTAAGGTTGACTTTTATCTTAGCCTTTTCATAAACTTTTTTATGAATGGTTTGTAATATCTCAACTTCTGTTTTTTTCTTTGCTTGAAGACTTGGATTTTTAATTGTAATATCTACAATTACCTCATCTGCAAAAGTTACAACATTAGTTACCGCACCACTATCGACCATATTTTCTCCTTCTCCAGGAACAGTAATTGTTCTTAGTGCGTTTAATATATCTTGTTTATTTAGCTTCAATTCTTGTTTCAATTTTTTCTAAATGCAAAGATACTGCGAAAACTTTAGATTCTGAAGCCTTTAAATTGAATTGGATAATATATCGATTTGGATATTTTATGATGTTTCATCAAGTAACGCTTTTGATGGATCCCAAAAGACTTCTTTAAAGTTTTGAATTTGATTATCAATAACTTTTACTCCTTCATTCTCTAACAACTGCTGCATTAAATTGGTGCCTTCAAAATGATGTTTTCCTGTAAGTAAACCATTTCGATTTACCACACGATGTGCTGGTACATCTTTATTATGAGAACTATTCATCGCATAGCCTACAATCCTAGCACTACGAGAAGCACCTAGATACTTGGCAATAGCACCATAACTTGTAACACGACCATAAGGCACCAATCTCGCTACCTCGTAAACTTTTTCAAAAAAACCTAAAGGCTCTGGTTTCATTATAATTCTCGAAGAATATTTATAAAGGTAATAAGTGCTACTAAACCCGTAATAATACCTATACTATAATTCATACTTTTTTGGGAGGTGATCTTTTTATCTTTTATTTTTTCAAAAAAGAATATGTAGAAATAAAGCATTACAAAGGTTCCCATAGCCGCACCAGTTACATAGGTTATGATGCTTGTTCGCTCAAAATCCATCCATCCAAAAGAAGCAAGCGTAATAGTCATATATGCTTGGTAAGGAATAGGAAATACATTAAGTGCAGACAAAAACATACCGTGAAAAAAACGGCTTTTCTTGCTCATAACGTCATCTTCAACTTTTGCTTCATCTTGATTTCGAGCAATCACTAAAAAATATATGGTGATCAGTACAAAGATTACAAAGGCCACACGCTGAAGAATCTCAACAATATCAGGTCTATTAGATAAGTAACGTGCAAAAATTGCGGCAAGATATGTTTGTACAAAAACAACCAAGCAAACACCAGAAGAAAAGGTTATTCCTCGACCAGGCCCCTCCTTTAAACTAATCCTTGCTGCCGTCATATTTAACAAACCAGGCGGAATGACACCAACAAGCGCTACAAAAAGCCCGAGAAAGAAGACTACAGTAATACTCAAATTTTAGTTAGATTTTGAATCTAATATACGTAATTGCTTTGTCTTTCTCTAAATACTGATTTTCGTAAAATGTTTGAATCTCTGTAACTTCCTTAGGACTACCTTCTAACTTATAGACATTATGATTAGCGTAAAGCACTTCACAACCCAATCCATGAAGTAATCCTAGTGTATAGCCGTGCATAAACTCACTATCTGTTTTTAAATGTACGATCCCATCTGCTTTCAAAACCTTTTTATAGCGCTCCAAAAACTGCAGGTTAGTTAATCTATGCTTTGTTCTTTTGTATTTTATTTGTGGATCGGGAAAAGTAATCCAAATTTCGTCAACTTCATTCTGTTCAAACACATGTTCGATTAATTCAATTTGGGTTCTTATAAATGCCGCGTTTGAAATCTCTTGTTCAATAGCTGTTTTTGCACCGCGCCAAAACCGTGCTCCTTTAATATCTACCCCAACAAAGTTCTTATTTGGGAAGCGTTCGGCAAGGCCAACTGTATATTCTCCCTTACCACAACCTAATTCTAAAACCAACGGATTATCATTTTTAAAAACCTTATCTCGCCATTGTCCTTTAAGTCCAAATGCATCACCTACCAATTCTTCACGCTTTGGTTGAAATACGTTTGGAAAGGTTTCGTTTTCCTTAAATCGTTTTAGCTTATTTTTACTACCCACCTTTTACTACTAATTAATAATTCGGTAAAATTAAGGAAACATTTCAGGATTATCTTTGTTTAACAATATCAAAAACACCATATTTTTTTGATTTCCAAGAAACGCATTTTAGTTGCACCATTAAATTGGGGATTGGGTCATGCCACACGTTGCATTCCAATAATAGATGCTCTTATCTCTCATGATTTTGAACCTATAATTGCTAGTGACGGTAATGCATTAGAATTACTTAAAAAAGAATTTTCTAATCTTAGATTTCTTGAATTACCCTCTTACAATATTACCTACTCGAAAAAGGCAAATGGATTTAAATTAAAACTAATTAAAGATTCACCACACCTTTTAAAAACCATCAAAAAGGAGAAAAAGCTAATCAAGGCATTCATTACAACCGAAAAAATATCTGGTATAATTTCAGACAATCGCTTTGGTGTAAGACATAAATCGGTGCCTTCAGTATTTATAACACATCAGCTAAGAGTATTAAGTGGTAACACAACTTGGTTTAGTAGCAAATTACATCAAGAAATTATCAAAAAATTTGATGAATGTTGGGTTCCTGATTATAATGGACATCCAAATTTAAGTGGGGAGCTTGGACATATAAATGACACTATTAAATCATTAAAATATATTGGTCCATTAAGTCGATTTCAAAAACAAGATTTACCAATAAAATTCGATCTTTTAGTCATCCTTTCGGGTCCTGAACCTCAACGCACATTATTACAAGATAAATTGCTTAGAGATTTGTCTCTGTTTTCTGGTGAAGTTTGTTTTATAAAAGGAATTTTAGAGCGTGATCAGCTCATTTCTAAAGAAAAGAACCTCACTATTTATAATTTCATGACCAGTGGGCAATTAGAGGAAACAATTAATTCGAGCACACTAATATTAAGTCGGTCAGGTTATACCTCAATTATGGATTATGCTAAATTAGAAAAAAAAGCCTTTTTAATTCCAACACCTGGACAATTTGAGCAAGAGTATTTAGCCAAAAAGCTTAAATCTGAATGTATTGCACCATCAGCGAATCAAGATGAATTTAAAATAGGAATGTTAAATGATATTATGGCATATTCAGGATTTAAGAATCATCCCGTAGATACAAATTACCAAAGCCTATTCAGCCTTTTCCAAGGTAAATGAAAACTCACTTCCAACTTCCAATTCACTTTCTACATACATTTTTTCTTCGTGTGCCTCTATAATATGTTTTACTATGGACAACCCAAGACCAGAACCGCCTTCTTTACGTGAACCACTTTTATCGACCCTATAAAAACGTTCAAAAAGTCTTGGCAAATTCTCTTCAGAAATTCCTTCACCATTATCAGTAACTCTAATAATGACCTTATTTTTTATGAGGTTTTCAATACTGACCTCCGTAGTCCCTTTTTCTCTGCCGTATTTTATAGAATTCACCACCAAATTTGTTAGGACTTGTTGTATGCGCTCTTTATCCGCCAAAACCATTATTGGTTCATTGTAATCAATATCAAAGGTCAAAGTAATCTTCTTCTTGGCTGCCTTCATTTCAAAAAGATCAAAAACATTCCTAACCAGTTGAACAATGTCAAAATCCTCCTTGTTTAGCCTAAGATCTCCAACCTCAAATTTTGTTATCATATCTAAATCTTTCAAAATGTAGGTTAACCTTTCGACCCCCTTACTAGCGCGATTTAAATATTTCTTTTGTAATTTTTCGTCGGTAATATCGCCATCTAAGAGTGTATCTATGTAGCCTTGCACCGTAAACAAAGGTGTCTTCAATTCATGCGAGACATTTCCAATAAATTCCTTTCTATATTCCTCTCTCACTCTTAAAGTTTCAATTTCAACTTTTTTTTCCCTCGCATATTTATCAATTTCTCGAGTTAAGGTACCCATATCTGTTGTTATGGGTTGCTGTCTTAAATTTACTGATTCAAGCAAAGTAAGGTCATCGTATATTTTCTTAACACGTCTATATATGAAACGTTCTACTCTATATTGAACAATGACAAAACAAAGTGGAAAACAGATTAAAGGAAAAAAGATAATTTGCCAATTAAAAGAATGGTAGTAATACAAAAAAACACTCACTAGGAGTGTTGTGAAAACTGTTACATACAATGCTGTTCTAACAGCAAATTTATATGTTTTTTTGAGTGTATTTTTATTTTGCATTAGTCCACAAACTTGTAACCAACACCCTTAACAGTTTTAAACGACTTATCACCTATTTTTTCGCGTAGTTTCCTTATATGAACATCAATTGTTCTCCCTCCAACAACAACTTCGTTACCCCACACTTTATCCAGAATTTCTTCGCGCTTAAACACTTTACCAGGCTTAGTTGCTAACAAAGATAATAATTCAAACTCTTTCCTCGGTAAGATAATTTCTTCTCCTTTTTTAGTGATTTTATATTCTTCTCGGTTTATAACCAAATCACCAATTTTTATAGCTTCATTTGACGCTTCACTCTCGTTGAGTCTTCTTAAAAGTCCTTTAACTTTACTAACTAGAACTTTAGGTTTAATAGGTTTTGTAATATAGTCGTCAGCTCCTGCATCAAAACCTGCTACTTGAGAATAATCCTCTCCTCGCGCAGTGAGAAAGGTAATTATTGTATTGTTAAGTTTAGAATCTTGTCTAATACGTTCACAAGCCTCAATACCATCCATTTCGGGCATCATTACATCTAAAATAATAAGATGCGGCTTATGTTTTTTTGCCTTTTCAACAGCTTCTACACCATTTGCGCCAGTAATAATTTGATATCCTTCAGATGAAAGATTAAAACCTACAATCTCTAAAATATCTGGTTCATCATCGACCAACAATATTTTAATATCCTTTTTCTTCACTATTAAGTTATTTTTAAGCTACTGTAAATATAATTATATCTTCTTTAAGGGAATTAACAACTTCAAATTGATAACAATTCGCTAACATTAAAAGGCTAATTCATTGGAAACTAAAATTATCTGATAATGACAGTGTTATCTTATCGTAAAATCTAATTTAATCCTGAATCACATCCTTTAAACTCGTTAATTGTTAGTATATTTACTGCCTAATTATTATTAATAATCGATTATGAAAAAACTTTACTTTTTATTTTTTTGTTTTATGGGACTTGTTTCTTTTGGACAAGATCTTTTAATCACTGGGGTTATTGATGGACCTTTACCAGGAGGAAACCCTAAAGGTGTAGAATTATATGTGGTTAATAACATACCTGACTTAAGTATATACGGATTAGAAAGTACAACCAACGGTCAGGCCGCCGCTGGTGTTGAGTGGTCTTTCCCTGCAGATGCTGCAACAGCAGGCAGCTATATTTATGTTGGAAATACTGGATCAACTGCTGGTTTTCAGCAATATTTAGGAGTAACACCTAACTATGAAAATAGTGTTGCAAGTATAAACGGTAATGACACTGTTATTCTATATTTGAATGGGGCCGTTGAAGATTCGATTGGTGAAATTGGGGTAGATGGAACAGGAACAGAATGGGATCATTTAGATGGTTGGGCTTACCGAATTGATGGCAACGGTCCAAATGCAACCTTTGATGCTTCTGAGTGGACTTTTAGTGGAGCTGATGCTCTCGATGGCTGTGACCTTGGTGATGATACTGGAACAAACGCAGGATGCTCGTCCGTATTCCCAGTTGGTACGTATTCACCAGTGGCAAACACTAATCCTACTATTACCATTACTTCACCAAATGGTGGCCAAGCTTTGTCATCTGGTACTACAACAGTTGATATAGAATTTAGTATTCAAAATGCGCCTGGCGCAACTGTAAATATTTCTGTAGCAGTAAATGGCGAAGCCCCAATCAATAATATTGGTGTTACTAGTCCATTCGCAATAAATGGATTGGTAGATGGTGATAACGTTGCTGTAAGTGTAGACTTGGTTGATGGAGGTGTATTAGATTCTGACAATGCTAATTTCAGTATTGAATTCCCTTGTACATTCCAAATTGGTTCGATTACAGAGACTTGTGATAATATTACACCTGCGAGCAATGATACATATACGGCAACTCTAACGTATGTAGGTGGTGGTAATTCGGATTATACAATTGATACTGGTGGAATTGGAGTAATCGGCGGAGATGATCCAGATAGTATTACAAACGGCACTATTGTTATCTCAAATATTACTGAAGGCACTGATTTTACTGTAGCCATTGCAGGGGATCCAACAGATAGCAGTTGTAATTTCACTCTAAATATAAATAGTCCTGATTGTGATCCACAATTAACTCTACCGTTATTAGAATCATTTACTTATGCTGATGGAGCTTTAACAGCGAATCCTAACTGGTCAGATTACTCAGGAGTTGCATTACAAATGACAGTAACTTCTGGTGAAGTTTCTATATTACAAGATGGTTCCCTAAGCGAAGATGCAAGCATTGCATTCGCTGGAACAGGTGGAGAAAATATATTCTATTCAATTGATTTTAGGGTTCCAAATCCGGGAGGTCCAGTTTCTGGGGGAGATTATGAATACTTTGCATGCTTTAAAGATGACAGTTTTGGACTTAGAGCACGTATTGATATTATTGAAGGTACTGGCGGCGGTGACTTTACTGTAGGTTTAGCAACTTCTGGAAGCACAGCAGATGTAGCTTGGGGGAGCGATTTAAGTTTTGATACTACTTACCGTGCTACTGTTAGATATAACAAAGATACTAACGTTTCGGAACTATGGATTGATGCATCTGCTCAGACTGATACTTCCGTACTAGGATCTGATCAAGCCGACCCAGGCACGACAATTTCTGAATTTGCTTTAAGACAATCTAATTCTAGTACAGATGAAACAATTATTGTTGACAATCTCATTGTAGCCGCAACGTTTGACCAAACTTTATCTACAACAGATGTTGATCAAACAAATAACTTTAACTTATATCCAAATCCAACTAATACTGGGTCTGTAACAATT
>NZ_JABSST010000057.1 GCF_013213975.1 Winogradskyella sp. | reverse complement strand
CTGTTCTTACCAAGGCGCTTAGCCATTAATATTTGGCCTATGGTGTTGTTGACTTTATGGGCGCCTGTATGGTTAAGATCTTCACGTTTTAAATAGACCTTAGTAGTGTATTTTTCAGATAGACGTTTTGCAAAGTAGAGTGGAGAAGGGCGTCCAACGTAATCTCTAAGTAATTGGTCAAATTCTTTTTGGAAGGACGGTTCGGCCATTATTTTTAAATAATTCTGGCGTAACTCTTCAACATTTGGATAGAGCATTTCAGGAATAAACGCCCCTCCAAACTCACCATAATAGCCTTTGTTGTTAATGTTGTAACTCATGTTTAAATTTTTCTAATTCATCAATATCTTTTAATCCAGGTTTAATCTCAAATCTGCTATTGACATCAACAGCATAACAATAGTTGGAGGCAGAACAGTCTTTAAATGCTTTTAATTGTTCTAATTCATCAAGTCCAATACCTCCACTCAAAATATAAGGTTTGGTTGAAGGGTAGTCTTTTAAAACATTCCAATTAAAAGTGTAGCCATTACCACCTGGTGATTTTCCTTTAGTATCAAACAGGAAGTAATCAATAACGTCTTCGTAAGGCTGTAGAACTCTAAAGTCAAATTCGTCTTTAATAGAAAATACTTTTATAATATCTTTTCCTGTTGACTTTAACAATCGACATACTTCAGGTGTTTCATGACCATGTAGTTGAATAGCATCTAAATCATGCACTTCAATTTTTCCCACAATCATTTCTACCTTTTCATCAACAAAAACACCAACCTTTTTTATCGTTTTTGATAGTTCTGGAATTTTACCTTCAAAATCTCTAGGGGAATTTCTATAAAATATAAAGCCTAAGAAGTCTGGCTGCAACTGTGCTACTTCATTAATATTATATTTCATTCCGCAGACTTTTAACTTCATGATTCTAGCGTCTTTATAAATGCTGATGCACTCAGCCCTGGATTATCTGTTTTCATGAAATTCTCACCAATAAGAAATCCTTTATAACCATAGGGCTGCAAATCTTTAATAGCGTCTATAGAACTAATACCGCTTTCTGATACTTTTACAAAGTCGCTAGGAATAAGTTCGCTTAAATGCTTAGATGTGTTTAAACTGACTTCAAAAGTCTTTAGATTTCTATTATTTACTCCTAACATATCTAAAGAAGGCATCAGAGATTTAAATAACTCTTCTTCATTATGAACTTCGAGTAAAACATCTAGGTCAAGGTCTTTAGCTAGTTTTGAAAATTGTTTTATTTCGTCTCTAGTTAAAATTGCAGCAATGAGTAAAATAACATCTGCACCAAAAGCTTTAGCTTCTATAATTTGATAAGGATCAATTATAAATTCTTTACGTAACAAAGGCAGATTGCAGCTGGCACGCGCTGTAATTAAATCATCCAAAGCTCCACCGAAGTATTTTCCGTCCGTTAAAACCGACATGCCACATACTCCTGCATTTTCATAGCCTTGAGCGATATCGGCTACATTTAAACTTTGGTTAATAATTGCCTTTGAAGGTGAACGACGCTTGTGCTCAGCAATAATACCGGATGAACTTTGTCTAAGCGCCGTGGCTAATGAAACGGTTTCTCTTGCAAACAAAACAGAAGCCTCCAATTGTGAGATTGGAATTAGAGATTTTCTTAAATCTACGTCTTTGCGCTTATCAAGTACTATTTTATCTAGAATATTCATTTACTTAATTCAATTAATTGACTTAATGATTTACTTGCTTTTCCGCTAAAAAGTGAATCTTTTGCTAATTCAAATCCTTCTTGATGTGATATGTTTTTTACAGTTGCAATTGCCAATCCTGCGTTAGCACATACCACATTATTTTGTGCTTCAGTGCCGTCACCACTTATTATTTTAATAAATAATTGCGCTGCCTGTTGCACAGTATGGCCACCAAATATGTCTTTATGGTTAACTTTATTTAGTCCTAAATCTTCTGGTCCAAACAAAGTCTCAGTAGCATTGGAAATAACTTTCGTTTTACCCGTAAGAGAAATTTCATCATAGCCATCAAGCGCATGTACTACAGCATAATTTTTATTGGTTTCTTCATACAAATATCCATAAAGGCGCAGCAGTTCTAAATTAAATACACCAACCATCTGATTTTTAGGAAATGCAGGATTTACCATTGGTCCAAGCATATTAAAGAAGGTTTTTACACCTAATTCTTTTCGAATCGGTGCTACATTTTTCATAGCTGGGTGAAATAAGGGTGCATGCAAAACACAAATACCTGCTGCGTCAATGCTACGCTTTAAAAAGTCCATATCATTTGTAAACTTAATACCTAAATGCTCCATAACATTTGATGATCCGCATGCCGATGAGACCCCGTAATTACCATGTTTGGTAACATTAACGCCAGCACCTGCAGTAACAAATGACGACAAGGTTGAAATGTTAAAGGTGTCTTTCCCGTCTCCGCCTGTACCACACAAATCAATAGTGTTGTAGTCTTTCAAATCTACCGGAATGCATAATTCAAGAAGCGCGTCTCTGAATCCTCTGAGCTCATCAATAGTTATACTTCGCATCATGTAGACCGTTAAAAATGAGGCAATTTGACTTTGATTATATTTACCCTTAGAAATATTAATTAATACGTTTTGGGCTTCTTTGCTCGAAATAGATTCTTGATTAATAAGTCTGTTAAGTAGTTCTTTCATAATTAAGAATTTACCCAGTTTTTAAGTATTGTTTTTCCATTTGGAGTTAAAACAGATTCAGGATGATATTGCACTCCTTTTACGTCATAAACCTTGTGGCGCAAGGACATTATTTGTCCGTTTTCATCAAAAGAAGTCGCCTCTAAACTATCAGGTAAATTATGACTTACAACCCATGAATGATAGCGCCCAACTTCAAAGGTTTTATCTAACCCATTAAAAAGTAGCTCGTCGTCAACAGATTGGGTTACATGAGTTGCTACGCCGTGATATACATGATCTAAGTTTTCTAATGACCCGCCAAAAACTTCTCCGATAGCTTGTTGTCCTAGACATACCCCTAAGATACTTTTTGTTGGGGCATAGGTTTCTATAATTTCCTTAAGTAATCCTGCTTCATCAGGAATGCCTGGACCTGGTGATAATACGATTTTTTCAAAGGCCTCCACTTCCTCAACTAAGAGCTTATCATTACGTTTTACTGTGACTTCGCAATCCAAGTCCTCTAAGTAATGAACTAAATTGTAGGTAAAACTGTCGTAATTATCAATGACTAATATCTTTTTCATCTTATATCTCTTTAGCTTGTTCAATGGCATTGGTTAATGCACCAAGCTTATTATACACTTCTTGTAATTCATTATTGGCATTAGACTTGGCAACAAGTCCAGCACCAGCCTGCCAATGCAGTTTGTGATTTTTACTTAAAAAAGTTCTAATCATTATGGCATGATTAAAATTGCCTTCAAAATCCATAAAACCAATAGCACCGCCATAGTAAGATCGACTCGTTTTTTCATAGCGCTCAATCAATTGCATTGCCATGTGTTTTGGTGCACCGCTTAAGGTTCCTGCAGGAAATGTGTCGGCAACTACTTGCATTGTATCCGTGTTTTTATGTTTAATTCCAGTTACTTTACTCACAAGATGGATCACATGAGAAAAGAACTGAACTTCTCTGTAGTTTTCAACCGTTACACTATGGCTATGTCGACTTAAGTCGTTTCTAGCTAGGTCAACCAGCATAACATGTTCACTATTTTCTTTATCATCACTAATGAGCTGTTCAGCTAATTCTGCGTCTTTAAGGTCGTTACCTGTTCTTTTGAACGTTCCGGCAATAGGATGGATTTCTGCTTTATTATCACTAACCACCAATTGCGCTTCTGGAGAACTTCCAAAAATTTTAAAGTTGCCGTAATCAAAGTAGAATAGATAAGGAGAGGGGTTAATACTTCTTAATGCACGATAGACGTTAAATTCATCACCACTAAATTCTTGCGAAAACTGCTTGGATAAGACCAATTGAAAAACATCGCCTCTGGCACAGTGCTTTTTGGCAAATTCAACATGTTCTTTATATTCTTCATCGGTCAGATTAGATTGTCGCTTTCCTTTAGTATTAAAGTTATATGACGCGTATTGTCGTGTTTGGATTAATTGAAGAATATCATCAATGTTATTTTCAGTATCAAAACAGTGCGCAAATATGTAGGCTTCATTTTTAAAGTGATTGATTGCAATGATATTTTGGTAAACCGCATAATATATTTCTGGAATATCTATTGAATCTGGTTTCTGAGAGATTTCGATATCTTCAAAGTATTTAACAGCGTCATAAGCAGTGTAGCCGAAAATTCCGTTGTTTATAAACTTGAATTTATTGTTGGAGTCTACTTTAAATCTCTGGGTAAACTTATGTATCTCATCTACTACACCTACCGTATCGACATAATTATTTTTAGAGCTGCCGTCAGGATATGACTGAGAGATAATACCATCCTTTACATTGATTGAAGCAATCGGGTTACAACAGATGTAAGAGAAACTATTGTCATTGGCATGATAATCACTACTCTCTAATAGAATGCTATTTGGGAACTTGTCCCGAATTTTAAGATATATACTTACAGGTGTAATCGTGTCAGCAAGTATTTTTTTATAATGTGTGTATAAGCTAAATGTTTTCATTCATATTGAATTAAAAAAAGGCTTGTCGTGAATGACAAGCCTTTTTTATATTTTGTATACCAAGGTTTATTTCACGAACTTACGTTTGAGAAATTCCACCACCAAGTATGATTTGATTTTAAATTCATTTAAGTCAAAGATAAAAATGAATATTTGTAAAGTCAAACATTTAATTTAATTTTTTGTTAATTATTTAAAAGACAGAATTTGGATTAATAACTTTAACGCATGAAGCGTATAGTTTTACTAGTGTTATTGGTCGTTTTAGCCTGCAAAGAACAAGTGAAGACGGAAATTGTGCCTTTAACTCAAATTGTTGACAAGGAAGAAAAGAAAGCAATTGATGCTTATGATATTAGTCTTGAAATATATGATTATGACGGTTTAGAGCCTCTCATTAATAAGGTCGATGAAAAGATTCACGTTGTTAATTTCTGGGCGACATGGTGTGCTCCATGTGTGAAAGAATTGCCTTATTTTGAAGAGATTAATGCAAACTACAACGACCGTGTTGAGGTGCTATTAGTAAGTTTGGATTTTCCTAGAAATTATGATTCTAAACTCAAACCATTTATGAAAAAACATAATTTAAAGTCTAAGGTTATTGCTTTTGATGATATTGATCAAAACAGATGGATACCTGCCATTAATAAAAATTGGACTGGAGCGTTACCTGCAACTATCATTTACAATCAAAATAAACGTCAATTTTATGAACAATCCTTCACTAAAGAAGAATTAGAAATCGAACTGAAATCATTTTTTAAATAATAACATATGAAAACTATAAGAACATTAGCAGTTACTGTGTTAGCCATTACACTTTCTGCATTTACATTTAAAACAGTAGACAAGGGATACAGTATTGGAGATATTGCAACAGATTTCAGTCTGGAAAATATTGACGGAAAAATGGTATCTCTGGCAGATTTTAAAGACGCAAAAGGATTTATTGTAACATTTACATGTAATACCTGTCCATATGCTGTAGCATATGAAGATAGAATTGAGGCCTTAAATAAGAAATATGCTAAAAAAGGCTATCCTGTAATTGCTATTATGCCAAATAACACTGAGGTTAAGCCAGGAGATAACTTGGCAGCCATGAAGGCTAGGGCAAAAGCTAAAGGATTTACTTTTCCTTATTTAATGGATAAGGGCCAAGAGATTTATCCTCAATATGGTGCCACTAAAACACCGCATATTTATATTTTAGAAAAAACTAAAAAAGGAAATGTTGTGAAGTACATAGGTGCTATCGATGATAATTATAAAGATCCTGAAGCGGTTAAAGAAAGATATGTTGAAGATGCGGTGGATGCATTGCTAGCAGGTAAAGAAATTAAGACGACAGAAACTCGAGCTATTGGTTGCTCAATTAAGGTTTAAATCATTTTAACGATAAATAATTGATCCGAAGTGTAACACTTCGGATTTTTTTACGTCTATTTCATAAAGAAATGTTAATTTTGTTTAAGTTAAAAGGCAATTATGGCTGATTTATCCCAAAAAGATTGGACAAAACAACTGCAAGAAGACAATAATTCTGTCATTTTAGATGTTAGAACATTAGAAGAAGTAGAGCTTGGAGTAATTCCAAATTCAATTCACATTGATATTTATAAGGGACAGGGCTTTGTTGATGAAATTAATCAACTAGATAAAACAAAAAATTATTACGTGTATTGTAAGTCTGGTGGGCGGAGTGCTCAGGCATGTGCCGTAATGAATCAATTGGGTTTTGATAATGCTTTCAATCTTACAGGTGGTTTTAGTGAATGGCAAGGTGAGATTTCTTACTTATAATTTAAATATCGTTTTATTATGAAAAAAGTATATGTAGTATTTAGTCTTTTATTGGTGATGACTATGGTATTAACGAGTTGTTTAGATACAAAAGATGCGACAACAGATGTAAAATTAGTAACAGCAGAAGAAATGCAATCTATTTTGGAACTAGAGGATGTTCAACTTGTTGATGTGCGATCCTCACAAGAATATGAAGAAGAACATATTGTTAATTCCCAGAATATTGATTTCTCATCACCGACCTTTGATGACGATATCGCTAAGCTAGATAAAGGTAAACCTGTAATTTTATACTGTAAAGGTGGAGGGCGAAGTGCAAAATGCGCTAAAAAACTAAAAGAGGCCGGTTTTGAAAAAGTGTACGATCTCGAAGGAGGTATCTCCAAGTGGAAGCATTCCGATAAGATAAAGATAGAAGTAAAATCTTAAAAAGATAACCGAGCTCTAGCCTCGGTTTTTTTGTGAATATACTTGATTATTTTTATTCTTAAGGTTTTTATAAATTAGACGACTTTAAAGAAATAATAAAAGCACAACAATTACATTTGTGTTTTAATGTTTTATCTATGACTATTAAAAAAGTATTGCTGTTTAGCCTATTGGTTTTTTGTTTTTCCTTGTATTCTTTTTCTCAAATTTTAGAACCCGTAAAATGGGAATCTGACGTTGAAAAGCTGTCTGACACAGAATTCAATATAACTTTTAAAGCAACCATAGATAAAGGATGGTACATATATTCTCAGCATAAAATAGATGAGGATGGTTTTGCTCCAATTACTTATTTCGAATTTAATGGTCTAGAGAATAATTATGAATTAAAAGGTGAGACATCTGAGCCAACCGTAGCACCTGTTTATGATAAGATCTTTGAAGAAGACGTTGTGAAGTTTAAAAATGAAGCTGTTTTTAAACAAACTATAAGTCTTATTAACCCAAGTTTAAAGCAAATCGAGGTATATGTTGAGTATCAAACTTGTGATAATTCTAAATGTATTCCTGGTGATTACACATTCAATCTATCTCTAGACGGATCTGTAATTGAGAAAGAGGCAATTGAGATTGATGACCGTAGTAAGCAACTTTCAGAAGCACTAGATCTTAGGGTTACGGGTTGGGAAAAGTTCGAAGATCAGTCCGCAGAAGGTAAGAGTTATATTGGCATCTTTTTACTTGGCTTTCTCGGAGGTTTAATCGCATTGTTAACACCTTGTGTGTTTCCAATGATACCGTTAACCGTTTCGTTTTTTACAAAAAGTTCAGGAGACTCTAAAAAAGGACTCTTTAATTCAATTTTGTATGGGCTCTTTATCTTTATGATCTATGTGTTATTAAGCATCCCTTTCCATGTTATAGATTCATTAGATTCAGGCATTCTAAATACCATATCTACTAATGTCACCTTAAACATCATTTTCTTTATTGTATTTGTGGTATTTTCATTTTCGTTCTTCGGATATTTTGAGTTGACACTTCCTCAATCTTGGAGTGCTGCAATGGATAATAAAGCCAATAAAATTGGTGGAGTTATTGGTGTCTTTTTTATGGCGCTGACTTTAGCAATTGTCTCCTTTTCTTGCACAGGGCCAATTCTTGGTGGATTATTAGGAAGTACAATGGCATCAGATGCTAGTGCTATGCAATTAAGTATGGGAATGGGTGGTTTTGGACTTGCTCTCGCTTTACCCTTTACGTTATTTGCCATGTTTCCTAAATGGTTAAATTCATTACCTAAATCTGGTGGTTGGTTAAATACAGTAAAGGTGGTATTAGGATTTGTTGAGTTAGCCTTGGCTCTTAAATTTTTATCCAATGCAGATTTAGTAGAGCATTGGGGCTTTCTTAAACGTGAAATTTTTATTGGAATTTGGATGTTATTAGGTATAGGTTTAATTCTGTATTTATTCGGAAAAATCAAATTTCCTCATGATGGTCCTCTATTAAAGCTAGGCAAAGGAAGAATTACAACAGGTATCTTAGTTATTGCTTTCGTGATTTATTTGATTCCGGGATTAACCAATACAAAATGGGCTAATCTTAAATTGCTAAGTGGTTTTCCACCACCGTTGAGCTATAGTCTGTATGATAAAGTTGAAGAACTTACCATTACCAAATCTTTTGATGAAGGATTAGCCATGGCGAAGTCATTAAACAAGCCCATTATGATTGACTTTACAGGTTGGGCATGTGTTAACTGTAGAAAAATGGAGGAGCAGGTTTGGACAGAAGATAATGTTAAGGACATTCTGGTTAATGATTATGTGATTATTTCACTATATGTAGATGATAGGCAAGATTTACCTGAGGATGAGCAATTTCAATATTTAAGAGCAAATGGCACAGTAAAAGATATTGAAACCATTGGCGATAAATGGGGGACGCTACAAACCATTAATTTTCAAAATAACTCACAGCCCTTTTATGTCTTATTAGACCACGACATGGGCCTTTTAAATTACCCTAAAGGCAATACTCCAGATGAAGATGAGTATTATCAATGGCTTAAGACTGGTTTAGATCATTTTAAAGCAAATTAAACTTCGTAGTATATATCTTCAAACGGGATTCTAAAACGTGGCCCATAGATGCCTTTATCATCTCTAATACCACATCCAATGACCATATTTATTTCTGAACCCCTTGGTAAGTCTAGAATTTGTTTTACTCTTAAGGTATCACTGCCTTCCATAGGGCAGGTGTCATAGCCTATAGCAGCCATACTTACCATAAAATTTTGTGCAGCTAAACCAGCACTTTTATGGGCAACAATACGCATATCGCTTCGTCGCGCTTGTCTGTAAATGGGTCTGAATAACCCAATAATCTGAAATGTAAAATATTTAATCTGTCCAAAAATACCAAGGAAGTCTGCGTAAACCGTTGGGATTAGTTTTTTATAATATTTTGTAGCCATTGCCTTGCGCTTAAGATCACGTTCACTTAAGCCTTCCTTGTCATAAACTTTGTTTAAAAATGCAATATTAGCTGCAGCGCGTTTACGCCATAAATCTTTGCGAGCAACAACCACAACTAATTGTTGTGCAGTTTTAGCTGCACTTTGGTTAAAACAAGCTGCAGTAAGTTGTTTCAGTTTAGTTTTATCAGTAACATGATAAAATTCCCAAAGTTGAAGGTTGCTACTGGTAGGTGCTAAGGATGCGTTTACTAAGCATTGCTTCACTTTTTTAGTATCGATAGCTTCGTCTTTATAAACGCGCGTAGAGCGTCTGTACGCTATAGCTTCAGAAACGGTTTTTTCCATTTTTAAAATAAGATTGAGTAGCATTTATCACCCAGCCAATAGGCGCAACCAAGCACAAATGGATAACCGATAAAAAGCCATAAATAGTCAATAATTGATAAGGTTTCGAAGACCCTGTTGCCATTTTTCGTAATTGCATTTATAAAATCATACCATGTGGCGATATTTAATTTAAGAGCAACTGCATTCGCAACAATAGCAATGATTAAAATAAAAATTCCGATGGTGTAAATTTTAAGCATCATTTAGTTTGTCTGCATGCAATTTACGAAGCTTTGCTAATTTCGGGTCAATTACAAAGCTACAATAACCATAATCAGGGTTATTCTTATAAAAATCTTGATGTTCTTGTTCAGCTTCATAAAAGGGAACTGCTTTAGAAACTTCAGTAACTATAGGGGTCTTATAATGCTTTGCTAATTTAGAAATAACTGTTTCAGCAATAACTTTTTGATCTTCATCATGATAATAGATTACTGATCTGTATTGAGTTCCTCGATCAGCACCTTGTCTATTCAGTGTTGTTGGATCATGCGTGGTCATAAATATGACTAATATATCTTCATAAGAAATCACATTAGCATCGTAGGTAATTTGAACCACTTCAGCATGACCAGTTAATCCAGAACAAACTTCTCTATAGGTTGGTCTACCTGGAACATTGCCACCAGAGTAACCAGACATCACCTTTTCAACACCTTTAACTTCTTGGAAAACTGCTTCTGTGCACCAAAAGCAACCACCTCCAACAGTAGCTATTTGTATATATTTTGTTTCCATTAGGCGACTTCCGTTTCTAGGGTCATGGATTCAGAATTAATACAATAGCGCAGTCCGCTTGGTTCTGGTCCATCAGGAAATACATGACCTAAATGTGCATCACAAGTATTGCACATCACTTCAACACGCACCATACCATATGATGTGTCCCTTTCATATTTTATGGCATTCGCTTTAATGGGTTGTGTAAAACTAGGCCAGCCTGTACCAGAACTAAATTTTATAGTCGAATCAAATAAGGGTGTGTCACAGCAAACACAATTGTATTTACCAGAATCATAAACACTGCATAAAGCACCACTATGCGGACGTTCTGTTCCTTTTTCTCTTGTAATACGGTATTGTTCAGGTGTTAATTGTGCTTTCCACTCTGCTTCGGTTTTCGCAACACGTCTATCAGGATTCGGATTCCCATTGACGGCAAAATCAATAACATTTTTCCAATTGAGCATAACTTTATTTTTTATACAAAGATAGTCGTAATAAAGGTCAAATAATAACGTATTATTTGGCTTTATAATTGAGTTCAGTCTACTGCGATTAATTCGTAACAAACGATGTGGTTGAAGCTACCAAAATTAATATGATTAATGCTGTTGATACGAAAGTGGTTATTTTTAATGCGATCTTTTTGGAAAAGATCACCTCTTCGCTTTGTGTCTTTTTCTCATATAAATTTTATGCTATTGTTTGGTTTTTTAATTCTATTTATACTGATAATTGTAAAGTGATTGTCTCAGAATTTTCAGCTGCTTAACATAACAATAAGAGCTAAACTTAAAGGATGTTAAAATCACGTTTATTATTTTTAATTTGAATAATCAAAAAATGTATCTTAGTCATGTGACAAGAGATATTATAGATATTAATGATTTTACTATCCTAGTTGAAACTGCAAATTCGGATAAGGTTATTCAGGATACTTGCTTTTTTGATGAACCAGTCATTGCAGTCGCTTTTTATGGTGCTGGAAATGTAGATTTAGAATTTGAGTATCCAACCACATCTAAACATTATAATTATACAAAGGGCTTAGCACTATCCTTTTATTCAGATGAAAAGGTCTTATGTAAGCACACTGTTTCCAAAAATAATCCTTTAGAGTGTGTTGTTATTGCTACAGCAACGCGACATTTAAATAGACTGCCAAATCAAGAGGGTGAATTGTTTTCTGAGTTATTGGAGCAACTTGTTAATCCTAAAGATCATTATGTTGAAGGTCCTAGTTTTTTTATGACTCCAGAGATGCTAAAAATCGTCAATGATATCTTTAATATGAAGTATGAAGGTAAGGCAAGAATGATGTTTTTTCGAAGTCAGATTACAGCATTACTTTCTCATTTTTTTGGTCAATTGGCTATTAACAGGTCCAAGCAGATTAAAACTAAAGATCGAACGCGTTTGGAGGAGGTTAAAGACATCCTTGCAAATAATTTAAATAATCCCCCCTCCTTAACAGAGCTATCTAAAGCTATTGGATTGAACGCAACCAAACTCAAGAAAGAATTTAAAGAAGTTTTTGGTGTGCCTGTGTTTAAGTATCTCCAAAATGAGCGTTTAATAACGGCACATGATTTAATTAGTAATAAAGAAGCGACTGTTCAGGAAGCTGCATGGCATGTAGGGTATGACAGCCTGAGTTCCTTTTCTAATGCCTTTGCTAATAAGTTTGGTTACAGACCGAGTCAGATTAGGTAGTCGTCTTTTAAAACAAATCAAAAATCTTTTCAAATAAGTTAATGCTCTTAAGTACAAATACTTTTGTCTTGTAATTAATACTTATAAAGACATGATAATAACTAGAGCAATTTTAATAGGTATAATCATTTGGGTACTGGGAGTATCTGTTTATATGATTTCGTTTTATCTACCATTACTGGAAGATAAAGAACTACAAGCCAATATCATCTTATTCATGACAGTAATTCCTTTGGTATGGTATGGAAGTGCTTTTTATTACAAAAAAGAAAAGGACACACATGGGTTTCGCATTGGTCTTATATTTTTAGCAGTTAGCGTTGTTTTAGATGCTTTGATTACGGTGCCTGTTTTTATGAAACCAAATGGTGTAACACACATAATGTTTTTTACAGATCTCGGATTTTGGGGTGTTGCTTTAGTATTCCAGATTGTAGTGGTCTTTTACTATCATCTAAGAGTCCTTAAACAATTTGTAAAACTTAAAAAATAGAACTATGGATATCTCGATACAACATATAATACATGTCATACTGGTGATATTAACAGGCCTTAGTGCAGGACTGTGTTTTACTTGGGGAAATGCCGTAACACCTGGAATAGGTAAACTTGACGATTTAGGATTTCTAATGGCATTTCAACAAATGAATCGTGTCATTTTAAACCCCACATTCTTTTTCGTTTTTATTGGACCTTTCTTTTTAGGAATTATTAATCTCTTTCTTTCTAAGAACACCAATGGGGTAGTATGGTGGTTGCTTTTGGGTTCAGTCATCTTATATGGACTTGGTGTTATTCTTGTAACTGTATTGGGTAATGTACCACTTAATGAAATGATAGACCAGTATGCATTAGAAACCTTAGATAAGAATCAATTAAAAGCGCTTAGAGAAGCCTTTGAAAACAAATGGAATAGGTTCCATGTTATCAGAATGGTAAGTGCAATCGTTTCATTTATAAGCTTACTTATAACAACAACACAAATCACAACAACAATTTAATAATTATGAAAACAGAACAATTTTTAATTACAGGCGGAACAGGCAAAACAGGGCGCAGAATAGTACAACGCTTAAACAAGTTAGGATATAAGGTTAGGATTGGATCAAGGTCTGCTGAACGGCCTTTTGATTGGAATGATCCAACTAATTGGGATGAGGTGCTCGAAGGTATTGACAAAGTTTATATTACCTATCAGCCAGATTTGGCAGTGCCAGGTGCTAAAGAAGCCATTTCGGAATTGGTTAAGCGAGCTACGACAGCTGGTGTTAGCAAAATGGTGTTATTATCAGGTAAAGGTGAACGCGAAGCTCAGCTTTGTGAGGATATTGTTATAAATTCAGGAATCGATTACACCATTATTAGAGCCAGCTGGTTTAATCAAAATTTTAGTGAAAATTTTTTGCTAGAACCTATATTAGATGGAGTAGTGGCCTTACCACAAGCTCATGTCAAAATTCCATTCGTAGATGCAGAAGACATTGCTGACGTTGCTGTTAAGGTATTGAATGATGTTACTTATAATGGTAAAATCTTTGAACTAACAGGATCTGAGACATTAACCTTTAAAGAGGCTATCTCCGTTATAGCAAATGCTACAAATAGGTCTATTTCGTTTATTCCAATGCGTTTAGAAGCTTATAGTGCTGAAATGAAAAACATGCAATTACCAGAAGATTTCATTTGGTTAATCAATTACTTATTCGATGTGGTATTGGGTAATCCAAATAATTCAATAGTAACCGAAGATATTAATTTACTCTTGGGTAGAGCTCCGAAAACGTTCAGAGAATTTGCTGAAGAATCGGCAGCGTTAGGTATATGGAATGAGCAAGAGATTACGATCTAACCAATCGCTATTTTATCAATCAAATCAAGTCCTTGCCTTTAGGTAAGGACTTCTAATCGTAAAAAAACAGGTTTAACGATCTTAAATATTCTTATCTTAAAATGACTAAATAAAATCCTAAATTAGTATTTAAGTAGGAGGTCCCTTTCATTCTAAATAGCCTCTAGTTATATAATTAGTCTAAAAGCAAAGGTACGTGCGTTTTTACATATGATCTTAAGCTTCTGCACGACATTCAAACTTAAGACTAAATTTCAAAATCATTGAAATTGCCGCAAAAGCCATCATTACTGCTTGTTTTATTCTAGTTTATTAACTTTATACGCAGTAATATCATTTTATGAGAACTTTTAAAACACTCTTATGTATACTTCTCGTTTTTTTTCTTAAAACAGAATGCGTGTATGCTCAAAATAATGATAAACCAAAAGTAGCCGTTGTATTAAGCGGTGGCGGTGCTAAAGGCATTGCACACATCCCTTTATTACAAGCTTTAGACTCTTTAAACATTGTACCTGATCTTATTGTAGGTACCAGTATGGGTAGCTTAGTCGGTGGTTTTTATGCCATGGGTTACTCAGGTGACAGTATTGCAAATATTACCCATAATGCTAAATGGGAGCAATTACTGGGAGGGAAACTATCTCTGCGAGATGTTAGTATTGAAGAAAAAAGCGAATTCGGGAGATATATTTTAGATTTTGAAATAGAAAATAAAGAGATAAAGAGTAAGGTTGCTATTCTAAATGATCAGTACCTGAGAGAATTTTTTATGCTTTATACTAATCCTGTATTTGATATACTAAATTTTGAAAACTTACCTATACCTTACAGAGCTATAGCTACTGATATTGTTAACGGAGAAGAAGTGGTATTAAGTAATGGTAGTTTAGCTCTTGCAATGCGGGCTAGTATGTCCATTCCTAGTATTTTTCAACCCGTTCCTTATCGTGATGTATTACTCGTAGATGGCGGTATTTTAAATAACTTTCCAGTAGATATTGCAAAAGAATGGGGAGCTGATATCATTATAGGAAGTGACGTTAGCGGCGGAATGCAAACAAAAGAAGAATTAGAAGGGATTACTCCTATTTTATTTCAAGCAGCAATGCTTGTGAGTAATAAAAAAAATCCTGAAAGTAGAGCCATGTGTGATATTTTAGTAGATCATTATCCACATCTCACCTATTCAACTGGAGATTTTCAGAATCACGAAGCTATATACAAAGAAGGCTTAATTGCGACAAAACTTGAGTTGGATAATTTGGTGAAATTAGCCAAGAGATTAGAAAATTATAATCAAAAAAAAATAGTATTACCCAAAAGTAAAAGTGAAATTATTTTTGACAGTATCTACTTTACAGGTATTAAACCATCGAATATTGATTTAGTAAAATCGCGTTCAAAATTAATAGAGAAAACCCCATATTCTGTTGATGAGGTTATAGATGGTCTAAATAGATCAATGGGTACCTCAATATTTAGTCAAATAGATGCTAGAATAATAAAAGACAAAAGTTATACAGGGTTAGAAGTAATGGCTAAAGAAAACTCTAATCATCTGTTAAGGACATCCTTCCACTATGACGATTATAGAGGTATAGGCTTAATTTTAAACTATACAGGAAGAAATATCTTAGGTAAATCTTCTAGGTTAGTGATAACGGGTGACATTGCAAAACAGCCAAGATTTAGAGTGCAATATCAAAAGCAATTTGGTAAAGATAAATCCTGGTGGTTGCGAAATGAAATATTTGGAGAGTTTCTTAACCAAGAAATTTATAGACAAGGTCAATATACAAGTGAACTGAACTTTGACTATTTCCAATTCAAAAATGAAATCAATAAAAATATTGTTTCGCTTAAAAGTTATGTAGGAATCGGTCTCAACTATGAACGTTTTCGTTTAAAGCCAAGAGTGAATGCAGAAATAAATGATAATTTATTTGACTTTGAAAAATATCAATTCCAAAATGCATTATTAGATGTTCACATTGTTAGTAATAATTTGAGTAATTTGTTTTTTGCAACTAAAGGATCGCTATTTAAAACGAACGTCATGAGATCTATCTATAACAATGCCACTTACCTGTCGTCAAATGGCGGAATTGCTGTAGAAGATAGAAAAACAAATAATTTCACAAAATTAATGGCGTCTTATCAAAAACGAATTCCATTTAATAGTCGTTTAGCTATCATTGTAGAGACTAGTGTGAATTTTATTTTTCAAGATAAAATAACAGCTAACCAGCTTCCTTTTGATACTTTTGGGATTGGGGCACATTACTATTTAGGTGGGTATTTACCTGGCACAAGAATAAACAATCTTGTATTTCCTGGTTTAAATGAAAATGATGTTCCAGTTACTCAAGCTATAAAAGCTCATATCAAATTACAAACAAATCCATTTCATAATATATATATATCCCCTCACTTTAATTATGCTTCTATCGGCTTTAGTAACTTTAATGAGTATATTAAAAGTGCATTTTTACCAGATGGTAATTGGTCTGAATCATTTGCGCCAAGCAGTTTAATTTCCATAGGTACAACCGTTTCATACAATTCTATTTTAGGGCCAGTTAACCTAGACATCTCTCTCTTAAATGACACGGGCAAGGTGCGAGGATATTTTGGTGCTGGTTTATTTCTTCAATTAGCAGATTAGTATTTCTAAGGCTCAATGAAACGAGTAAATATAACTCAAAAATTTAGTGATTATTTAGTTTCACCTTGTAAAAACCTAAAAGCAGACCGCTCAACGGCTCTGGTAGTTAATCAGATTGGTGAGCCATGCGTCTCAAATTATAAAAGCCTTACTAAAGAAGGAAGAGTTTACTCTCAAGGAAAAGGTACAAGATAAATGGTTAATATTGGTGGTTTTCTATGTATGATTATCGGCAATAGCTCTGTTCCTATTACGAGTATTATCAAGCTATAAACTAGCAAACCCCTAAATATAACTCGCTTTTGCAAGCAGGTAAAAAGTGGACCTGTGAGATCAATTAGACAACTTGAGGTATCAGAATTGGAAATCAAAGTTAAAATGCTTAGATATTACTGCCTAGGGAAGAAACTGTAAATGCTGTAATCTTTATGACCCGAACAATGAAATATATAGGTAAAGCAATTACTAATCCTAGAGGTTACCGCACTGACGCGCAAGAGATGTGGTTATCTGCTTATCGTCAAAATGTTTATCAAGCTCGCTGAACCTCTAAAAGATTTTATTACTTAGAAGAATGCATTGAATATTCAAAACGCGACTAATTCTATACCTCTTGGATACAATTGCTGTTGTAAGCATTAAAATAACCTCGATTTTCATAACTGTTGTACATGGATCAAATACGTCATTATATTTCAAAACATTACTAAACTATATATACCTTAAATGATTACCACATTCTTATTCTAAAATTAGTATTTTTAACATTAGATAGATATTTAATAGTTGAAAATTATCCATGAGTTTATTCACTAGCCTTAAACAAAAGTTTTCTCATTACAGCATTAAAGGGAAAATAATAACCGTTTTATGGATAACGCTAATCTGGACTTTAATACGATTGTTTAGAATTTTTGAGACCTATGCTGGCAATAAGGATTCTATAGAAATTAATAAAGTGGTAGTATTGAGTATTCTTATTATTATAGTTGCAGGTTTATTTGTTGGAGCCAGTTTAGTATTTCTATGGGAGCGTTGGCTGAGAAGAATGGCTTACTCCAAAGCCGTATTTTTTATTATGCTGTTTTACTCCTTGATGTTTTTTATTTTATTCACTTTAGAACAAGGAATGATTCAGCTGAGTAACACAAATCAAGATATGGATTTAGAGGTCCTTGCGCTTAAATTCAAAGAAGGAATTAATCTGGTTTTTTTGACGAACTATATCTATTGGCTCGTGGTTACTTTTATGACCATTTTATTTTTGTTTATTAGAGATAAGTTTGGCCCTATTACCTTCGTCAATTTTTTAAAAGGAAAATACCTCAGACCAAAACGCGAAGAACGTATTTTCATGTTTATGGATTTAAAGTCGTCTACGACTATTGCTGAACGACTGGGTGAGGAGCGCTATTTTAATTTTTTGAACGATACCTTTAGTATTGCGACTCCAGGAATATTAGCTACTAAAGGAGAAATTTACCAATATGTTGGAGATGAAATTGTAATTAGTTGGTTGACACAGAATGGTGTTAATCGAGCACATTGTATTCGCTGCTTTTACAATATGACAGCACTACTCAAGGAGAAAGCTGCGTATTTCAATAAAACATACCAAACACAGCCTGAATTTAAGGCTGGAATACATTTTGGTAATGTAATTACGGGAGAAATGGGAATCGTAAAGCGAGAAATTGTGTACTCTGGGGACGTCTTAAATACCGCATCGAGGATTCAATCACTCTGTAACGAAATGAATACAGAACTTTTAGTGTCTAAAAATTTAATGCAACGTATTGATCTGAATTTTTTAAATAAAAGGCTCAAGTCTCTAGGTAGCATCATGCTTCGGGGGAAACAAGAAAAAATAGATTTGGTAACGCTGGTAGACAATAATCAAGGGCAAACAAAGATTTAATCCTTATATATTTTTCTGAAATTACAGTGTATCTTTAGTTCATCTTATCCATATGACTATTAGGTTAGTTATTTGACTATAGCGAAAAGAAAGAATTGTCATAGCGTCATGTTTTTTAAAAAATAAATAAAAACTTTTGAAATAGGATTTATTGAAATTAGCGCCTACTAATTACTCATAATTCTTAAAATTTAATAGTCTTCGGAGTCACCGCTAATAAAATTATCTTTTAGAATATGTTTAGTTTATCTATGCCCCATTTCATGAAATAGCGATTTATGAATGCTTCCTTTTTTACTCTGCTTTATTCTATTAAAGATGACTTTGTTAAATTGAACCTAACTTATTGTCAGTAACTTAAGTATATGTCAATTTTTATTTCTGCAATTCTTATTGCAAAATTTATTATATTACTATTATAAATTTCATACTAGAAAGTACTGACAAAAGACTTTAGTTCTGAGCACTAGATTAAATATTAAATAATGAAATCTAATTTTCATAAAGTATATCTTATTTTACTTGTTCATTTTCTAGCAAGTGGTTGCAAAACTGAAACAAAAAAGGTTGAGGAAGTTTCAAAAACAGAAATTATTAAAGAATTAGATGTATTAGGTAGCTATGTTTCTGACGCTTATTCAAAGAGAAATGAGGGCTATGATTGGGTAGCCATATCGGTTACAGAAAAAGAAAGTGATCGTTTAAATATTTCAATCCGCTCACGAGCAGACAAGAAAAAGCCGACGTGTACATTTGATGCAATTGCTAAAAAAGTGGATGACAATGTTTACCAAACTCAGATTGATGGTAAATCCATCCTGTTTCAATTTGCTGATGGTCAAATCAGTATTGCTTCAGAAAAAGATGAATACGAAGGCTTACTATATTTTTATTGTTCTGGTGGTGCAAGTATTGCTGGGACATACCTAAAAATAAATGAGCCCATTGATCAAAGCCAAATTGATAAAACAAAATTTAATCGTATTCTAAATTTACAAGACGTTGGATTTAGTGTCTCTTCAATCGAGAAAGATGGCCAAAACACTCTAACAATTTTTACATTTGGTTTACAAGAGCGTGATTACAGTGAAACATTTGAGATTGATGGAGAAGAAGTTATTAATGCAGAAGTTGAAGATCTTAATTCAGACGGCTCTCCTGAACTTTTTGTTTTTACACAGTCAGTTGCACGTGGCAGTTACGGAAATGTATATGCTTTTTCCGTTAACAATAAGAAATCAATGAGTCAGGTGTATTTTCTGCCTACAGCAGAGAATAGTAAAATAAACAGAGGTTATATGGGGCAGGATAAATTTGCGCTAGTTGAAAATACTTTAGATCAACGTTTTCCAATTTATAACGAAGGGGATGCAAATACTCATCCAACTGGAGGAATAAGACAAGTTTCGTATAAACTAGTTGAAGGTGAGGCTATGAGAAAATTAGAAGTTGATAAAGTCATTGAATATTGATAACTACGGCTGATAAATTATAGAAATACCAACATAAGTATAGAATTTATGACAGTCGGAGGAGCCTCTGCTGGCGCCTTCACCACAATGGCCTTGGAAATATCATATCAAGAAGACTTTAGATATGAAATAACCATTAGTAATGCCCCATTAATTTCCTAATATAAAATTGAACCAATCTTACGAGATGAAAAGTATGATTTACTTCTGGGTTTCGAGTATAGGATTGGATGTTTTAGAGGCTGTTTATGAATTTAATTCTTATGACAGCTATAATTGGGGTATTTATTTTAATAGGTGAGACCTACTAGCTTATACTGTAATTTTTTAATAATTGCCTGTAACAAATACATGCCAATCGCATTATATTTTCTTATAGTAATAAAGTAGAAACGAAACATAACTTTTTAGATCTGCACAAGCCTAATAAAGTTTTTTTAGTACCTTTAGAAGAAAGTAAGCATTATGATATTTACATTTTTAGGATATTTATTAAGTGTTTTTTATATCATAAGAAAGAATAAAATAAAAGCTTTACTATTCTTTTACATTACAACGGCCGTAACCCTATTATTATATGCCTATCACGCAACATCAGATCTGAATCTTAATTTTTGAAATGCTCACTCGCTTTAAAATTCTCAATGCTATTTGTATAATTATTATATGTTGTATTCTTTCTGGTGCTTTTTATTTTCAATTTTATTTAAAAGAAAATCCTTGTCCCCTTTGTTTACTTCAAAGATGCAGTATGTTTGGTGTTTTGACGGGTTTAACATTCAATATTTTTTTTAGTTTTAAACCCAGTCACTTCGCTATTATTATAATATCGGCATTAACCGGATTGATCTTTGCAACACGTCAAGTACTTTTACATATATGCCCAAAGCCTGGTGAGCCTCTTGGCTATGGGTCACCAATTTTTGGAATGTATTTATATTCTTGGAGTGTTATAATTTTTTTATGTTGCATCTTTGGTGCAGCTTTATTTTTATTATTTATTTCAAAAATTAAAACCTCTGATAGCAAAATATTTAAAATAGAAAAAATTGCGATTGCTTTCACAATTACACTCCTTTTATTAAATATAATAGCCACCTTTTTTGAATGTCGTATCGGACCCTGTTGCGAAAATGGGCCGTGCCTCTAATAAGCTTAAATAAAATTATAATAAATGAAATACACTATTAATATATTACTACTATTAGTAATGATAAATGTTAAAGGTTTTAGTCAACAGTCGTCTTGGCCTTATGAAATTAGAAAGAATTCCTATGTCATAAAAGTTTACGAGCCAGAAAATGAAACTTATATCAATCATAAAGTAAAATCAAAAGCAGCAATATCAGTTCAATTACCTAATAGTGAAACACCAGTTTTTGGTATGATTTGGACAACGGCACTATTAGATGCCGATAGAGATAATAAAATGGCCAAACTACTATCTGTAGAGATTGACGAAATTCGCTTTCCAGATTCTGTTTCAGAATCCAATCAAACTCAATTACAAAATCTTCTTGAAACTGAAATACCTAAGTGGGACATTGAAGTTTCTATTCCTGACTTAGTAAACTCGTTAAAAGAAGTTAGTGCCCACGTAAATGATCTAAAAGCAGTTGCTCCAAATTTTATTTTTACCACAGAGCCTGCCGTATTAGTAATAATAGATGGTACACCAAAATTCAAAGCTATTACTAAACCCTATGAACTGCTTCAAAACTCCTCTGCATTTATTGCTAAAGATAAGTCAACACAAAATTTCTATCTGAAAGGTGGGGATTTTTGGTACAGTTCTCAAAACATTAATGGACCATGGAAATCAGGCGCTAAGGTACCTAAGAAGCTTCAAGAAATCGCCAACGAGTCTGTTACGGAAAATATAGAGAATAGCGAAACACCTTACGCTGGATCAGCTCCAAAAATTATTATTGGTAGTGTTGGTAGCGAATTAATTAATATTGAAGGTGAGCCTGCTTACACCCCTCTTCAAAACACAGACCTCCTATACGTGAAAAATTCCGACTCAGACCTCTTCATGGATGTTAAAACACAAAAATATTATATTCTTACTTCAGGCCGATGGTTTACTTCATCAAATATCAAGGGGCCTTGGTCTCATCTGCTATCTGATGAACTCCCAATAGACTTCAAATCTATTGACCCTGAAAGTAACAAAGGACACACATTAGCTAGTATTGCTGGCACAAAAGAAGCTAAAGATGCTATTTATGATGCCCAAATACCCCAAACAGCAGCAGTTAATAGAGCCACTACAAAAGCTTCGGATATTGAATATAATGGACAACCAGAATTTGAAAAAATTCAAGGCTTAAATTTAGAGCATGCTGTAAATACAGAGAGTTCGGTTTTTAAAGATGGTAAAAATTATTACCTCTGTGATAACGGTATTTGGTTTGTTAGTAATTCCCCTGAAGGCCCTTGGGAAGTTTCTGATAACAGACCAAAGGAGGTTAACAAAATTCCGGCATCTAACCCAAGCTACCATACTAAATACGTTTATATATATGAA
The DNA here is from genome assembly GCF_013213975.1 of Winogradskyella sp. Lineage (GTDB taxonomy): Bacteria > Bacteroidota > Bacteroidia > Flavobacteriales > Flavobacteriaceae > Winogradskyella. Next base: position 474 of record NZ_JABSST010000057.1, on the reverse strand, counting down.
ACTTCTCCAACGGTGGTCTATGTGGGTTATACCCCTGGTTATGCAGGGTCCTATATATATCATAATACTGTAGTATACGGCACAGGATATTATTATAACCCTTGGTATAACGGATACTATTATCATAGGAGATATACTTATGGGTTTAATATAAGATATAACTACTGGAATGGATGGAGTTTTAGCTTTAGCTTTGGCTCACCTTTTAGCTGGTGGGGTTATAACTATTGGCATCCTGGTTGGTATAACTGGGGTCCTCATTATTACAGACCTCCATATTATCATCGTGGTCATTATTACCATCACCATTACAGACCTCCGTATCACAGAAGAGACGGGGTGAGTCCTTATAGAAGAAGAGATGTTCGGCCAAATCCTACTCCAAAGCCTATGCCAAGGCCAAATCCTACTCCAAAGCCTATGCCAAGGCCAAATCCTACTCCAAAGCCTATGCCAAGGCCAAATCCTACTCCA
>NZ_JABSST010000056.1 GCF_013213975.1 Winogradskyella sp. | reverse complement strand
CATTACCACTAAAGAGACCTTAGGAGCTCAATTAGGTGAGTTCTTTTTGGTCAAAATAGTGTCTGATAAATCGAGTAAAATTATACGATTACTAGATATGGTATGGACTCTATTTTCAAGAAGGTCGAATTTAGATTATGTCTTGATCGATACCTATAGTACTACTAATTTTTATTATACTGTGGTTATAAGTAGGATGTGTAGATACTTTAAGATTAAATACATTCCTATCCTGCATGGTGGAAATCTTGAAAGTCGTCTAAAAAATAGCCCTAAACTTAGTGCTAAGGTTTTTAAAGGCGCTTATAAATTAATATCGCCATCAAATTTCATGAAATATACATTTAAAAAATATGGTTATCGCAATATTGAATTTATTCCAAATACCATTAAAATCGAAAATTTCGTATTTCAAAAAAAGACAATTGAAAGTATTAAACTTTTGTGGGTGAGATCTTTTTCGGAGATATATAACCCCCAATTGGCTGTTAAGGTGCTTAAATGTTTAAAAGTTTCATTTCCAAATGCAGAGCTATGTATGGTTGGACCAGATAGTGATGGAAGCTTATCTGAAGTTAAAAAGTTGTCAGAAGAATTGAAATTAGATGTAAAGTTCACCGGCAAATTAACTAAGTCAGAATGGATAAAATTATCTGAGGAGTATAACATATTTATCAATACCACGAACTATGATAACACTCCAGTTAGTGTCATTGAAGCTATGGCATTAGGATTACCAATTATTTCTACTAATGTTGGTGGTATGCCATTTTTAATTGAGCATAATGTGGATGGGATTTTAGTAGATCCCAATGATGTTGATAATATGGTTAGTGAGATTAAAAGACTGTCTCAGGATGAGCAATTAGTCAAGCGACTGACGTGTAATGCAAGAAATAAGGTTGAACAATTTGATTGGAATGTAGTGAAGGCAAAATGGAAAGAGCTTTTGTCTTAAAAAAAAGTTAAATATATAAATTCTACTTATTATCTTTACAGCCATTAGTCCCGTTAATGAGTCGTAAAAAAAGTATACACTTCGAAGTTTCTGAAAGAAAGATACTTCTGAGAATCATGGACCTTGTCATGGTTTACTTAGGCGTTTATGCGCTAAATTTTTATCCAAAGTTTGACTATGTACAGTTTGATGCTAACAATATAGTAGCTATAATTCTTCTTGGCTTATATATTTTAATATTTGGGACTATTTTCGAATTATATGATCTTCAAAAAGCGAGTAAAATTGATACAACCTTTAGAAATGTTGTAATAGCATCATCAACTGTTGTTCTTTTCTATCTTTTAACACCTGTTCTTTCGCCGTATTTACCAGAAGAACGTATGCAAATTGTATACTTTTTTTTAATCATTTTACTTTCTATAATGATATGGCGTTTAGTATATATTAACCTAATTGAATCCCCGAGATTTTATAAAAGAGTTCTTTTAGTTGGCGAAATCACCAATATTGATGGGTTAGTCAATGCTCTTGTTACTTCTGATCCAAATTATAAAATTGTTGGCTTTATTAATAGTGAAGCTTCTACTGAAGAATCAGTTAAATTTAAGGGGCTTAAAGAATTCGAAGCAAATGCCTTTTTAGATATTATTGATAAAGAGAAAATTTCCGAAGTACTGGTAGCTAGTTTTAATTCAGAGTCTATAATTGCTGAAGTTTATCATGATCTTATGCTCTTGTTGGAAAGAGGATTTAAAATTAGAGAATACACACAGGTTTATGAAGAGTTGCTTTATCGTGTTCCTATACAATTTGTAGGTAAAGATTTTTACAAATATTTTCCCTTCAGTCGTAGTAATGAGAATAAACTGTATATTTTTTTTCAACGTACTTTCGATATAATAATTGCTATTATTGGATTAATTGCTGGATTATTTTTAACACCTTTTATTCTTATTGGGAATATGATTGGTAATAAAGGGCCTTTATTTTATACACAAGATAGGGTGGGAAGAAATAGCAAGAGTTTTAGGATTATTAAATTAAGGACCATGACAATTAATGCCGAGAAAGATGGTGTTAAATGGGCTCAAAAGGATGATAAACGAGTAACTGCATTTGGTCGATTTTTACGTCGTTCCAGATTGGATGAATTTCCTCAGTTTTATAACGTACTAAAAGGCGAAATGAGTATTATTGGACCTAGACCAGAACGGCCTTTTTTTGTTAATGAGTTATCACGTATTATTCCGTTTTATCAGACGCGACATATAATTAAACCAGGATTGACTGGTTGGGCACAAGTTAAGACAAGTTATGGCTCTACAATCGAGGATAGTTTAACCAAGTTGCAGTACGATTTGTATTATATAAAACACCGCAGTGTTTTTCTAGACTTCAATATTGCTATAAAGACGCTAAGCACTATTCTATATTATAGAGGGCAATAGAAGTTATATTTACAAAATTTTCACAATATAAATATAACGCAATGCTATAGCCAGTAACAAGGGAATTAATCCAATGGCGAATACTTGCACACCAATTAACCAGTGCATGGTTAATAGCACCATCATAATGATTAGGAACTTTAAATACCCTTTCATCCATTTTTTAGGCGATTGCATTCTTAACTGATGTACTATTAGAATATTAAATGGAAAAGCCCACAAAAGATTATAATTATTAGCAGTTGCCGAATGATCTGTACCAAACCATAAGAACATTAATAACAAACCGATTATTCCTGTAATCATTGCAATTAATACATCCAGCCATCGCGTTCTTTCATTTCTTTTGTTGTCTTTCAGCGTGATATATATTATAAATATGGCGAGTAAACTAAATATTACTAGTGGGCTTAATAAAATGTTTGAGCTTGATGCATTTGATCGACTAGAATACAACTCCGATGAGCTCTTTATAACATTGGTTCCATTTTCAAATTTAGCTTTTTCAAAAAAGCTATAGATGTATTTGGGTAAAAACATGTACTCATAGGCAATTGCGTCTCTGTCAATTACTGATCCTAATGCAATATCAATTCCTAAGCTTCCCCAAGTATTCCTGTTTAAATGTTCATGAATGAGTTCTCTAAACGTGGCTTGCTCAAAGTTTTTAGGAAGTACGTAATCAATTTTTTGATCAGTCACCTTTTGAGCGATATCTCTAATTTTAGTGGCACAATTATCATAGAAGAAGTCATAGAGATAAGCTCTATTTTCAGGTTTATAATTATTTTCTAAAAATTCAAAGAGTTTTTGTTTTTCTTCGTCGGACAGATTCAAAATTTGTTCTGAAATTGACCTGTTTTGACCCGAGTAGTATCTGTAAATATCTGAGAATCGATGCCTGCTAATAAGATAATTAAGTTTTCCTCTTGCAAACTTAAGATAGAAATTCGGAGCATCGAAATCATATTCACCATAACCATAAACAAGGTCTATGCCTTGATCCTTTATTCTAAACGCATTATGGCCAAAGGCATCATTTAGAGATGTTCCTGGACCGAAAGTAAGCACCGAAATTTCTGCCTTAGGCGACAATTGCAATTGCAATGCAAAAGATAAAGTTGTAAAAAGAACTAGTAAAAAAGATAGTTTTAATCTCATAGGTCTAATTTACTATCTAAAAACGCTAAAATCTATTTTTAAAGAGAAAACATTCGAATATAGCGCAGCACTTTGATCTCCAATGTCCGTAAAGGCATAATCTATTTGAATACCTTTGTATTTAAAGCCAACCCCAAAATTTGGTTGAAAGGTTAGATTTTCAGAGTTGTCTATTTGTAGTTCGTTTTGAAAATTACCAACACCACCTCTTAGAAATACTAAATCAGTATAACCAAACTCAAAACCTAACGCTGGATTAATACTAGCAAAGGACGTTGAAAAAACATCATTGTTTTCTTCGAATCTTAAATTTAAGTTTACTGCTGCTTCAAGGGAATAATCATAATGGAATATCCATGTCTTAGACATGCCAAGTTGAAGTTTTGGAATGGTAATTTCAGTAGTCTCAGGTAGCTCTTGATTTTGACCTTCAATGGCACCGCTAATTTGTTCAAACTTTTCTTCGTCTATCGACCAAGCATTATAAGTTGTGGTGATATCTCTTGCCATCAGTCCAAACTTCCATCCGTTTTTATTTTCAAATTGAATCCCTGCATCTAACCCAAATCCCCAAGACGACGCAAAATCACCAATAATTCTTCTTATTACTTTGGCGTTTACTCCAAAATTTAAACCATCCAAAGGTAATTTTCTAGCATAGGAGAAGGTTAAACCGTAATCTGCTGTTGAGAACGTACTTATTCTATCGTAATTAATATTACCTTGATCATCTATGAGCTGAGTGGTATCTAAAATATCATCGACTCCAAATCTGATTAGTGAAATGCCAACTGCGCTTCTATCGTCTAAAGGCATTGCATAAGCGATGTAATTGTAATTGGCAATATTGGCAAAATAACTTGAGTGCATAAGTGCAAGCTGGCTATCTTCAAGTTGTACCAATCCCGCCGGATTCCAATAGCCAGAATTAACATCGGAAGTTTGAGAAACAACCGCATTACTCATACCCAATGCAGCGGCATCAACACCTATATTCATAAATTCGTTCGAATATTTTCTGGTCGATTGCGCAGTTACAATAAGTGTAAAGAGTGTTAAGAGAATTACAAGGTAATTTTTCAACAGCAAAGTTTTTTACAAAGATGCATAATTTTTCTATCTATTTAACTCTAAAATATCCTTCTTATTGTTCAGCTAATCTGCAAATTGGAAAAAATTATAAGTCAAGCTCAAATACTTTTTTATTTTTACACAAATTAAATTCATGAGTATGAAAAGGCATATACCCAATATGGTTACCCTTCTTAATTTATTTAGTGGTTGTATTGCTTTAATTTTTACAGTTTACGGAAACTTTGTGGCTGCAGCTATTTTTGTGTTTATTGGAATTTTCTTTGACTTTTTTGACGGGCTTTTAGCACGCAAGCTTAATGTGCAAAGTCCACTTGGTATTCAACTCGATTCTTTAGCGGATTTGGTAACAAGTGGAGTGGTACCAGGAGTAATAGTGTTTAAATTAATTTCATTAACTGTTGATGCGCCTGACTATTCTGAATACAATGATAGTTGGAATTCTATTTTTCATTGGCAAGGATTCAAAATGTCTTTAGTACCTTTAATTGGATTATTTATTCCACTGGCTTCAGCTTATCGTTTAGCAAAGTTTAATTTAGACGAAGATCAACAAACCTATTTCAAAGGTTTGCCAGTGCCAGCCAATACGTTATTGATTTTGTCTTTGCCGTTGATATTAGAATATCAAAATAGTGACATCATCAATTCAATAATTATAAATAAATGGTTCTTAGTTGTATTAACATTTTTGAGCTGCTATTTATTAAATTCTAATATAAAATTATTTGCGCTAAAATTTAAGGATTGGAGCTTTAAGAATAACGGAGTACGATATGTGTTTTTGATACTGAGTGTGGTTTCCTTAGTCATCTTAAAGTTTGCTGCAATTTCATTAATTATTACACTTTACATTCTACTTTCCTTATTGGATAGAAAAAATATTCACTAAATACTATTATATAGAACAGTTATGGCAGAAGTTATATTTACGCTATTAATGCTTGTTATGTTACAGGCGGTATTAGGATTTGACAATTTACTCTACATTTCACTTGAATCTAAAAAGGCACCTTTAGATGATCAAAAGCGCGTTAGAAAGGTTGGTATATTAATTGCGATAGTCCTTAGAATAGTGTTACTTTTTATCTTGGTCTCTGTTATAGAATACTTTCAAGAACCTTTTTCATTTTTAACAGGCCGTATTGATGATGTTTTAGATTTTGCGTTTAATGGCCACAGTATTATAGTCTTGGCAGGTGGATCATTCATAATTTATACAGCTCTAAAAGAAATTTGGCACATGATTTCAACAAGTCATATGGATCATGATATTGAGATTGCTGGAGAAACCAAACGCAGTAAATCTGCAAATGCTGCAATTGTGAGTATCGTTATTATGAATTTAGTATTTTCATTTGATTCTATTTTAGCTGCTATCGGATTAACTAGTGATATTAATAATTCTACAACAGCATTTATTATCATGGCCATTGCTATTGTGGCAAGTGGGTTATTAATGTTACTATTAGCAGATAGAATTTCTATATTCTTGGCTAAAAACAGAATGTATGAAGTTCTTGGGCTATTTATTCTTTTTATTGTTGGTATTATGTTAGTGACAGAAGGGGGACATTTAGCGCATCTAAAGATTTTTGGCAATGAGATTGTGCCAATGAGTAAAACAACCTTCTATTTTGTAATTGCGATTTTAGTTGTAGTGGATGTTGTGCAAGGACGTTACCAAAAGAAATTGATAAAAGAAGAGATTGCTAAAAACGAAAAATCTTAAAACTCTAACTTCTTTTTACGAAGTTCGAAGTTCTGTCCTAGGTATACTTTGCGAACCATTGCATCATTTGCCAATTCTTCGGGGATACCAGCCTTTAAGATACCACCTTCAAACATAAGATAGGTTCTATCTGTAATAGCAAGTGTCTCTTGAACGTTATGATCGGTAATTAAGATGCCAATATTCTTCTTGGTAAGTTTGGCAATAATACGTTGTATATCTTCTACAGCAACAGGATCCACACCTGCAAATGGTTCATCGAGTAAAATGAAATTTGGATCCGTGGCAAGTGCACGAGCAATTTCTGTTCGGCGTCTTTCTCCTCCTGAAAGCAAATCCCCTCTGTTTGTTCTGATATGACCAAGACCAAATTCTTCAATTAAGGATTCCATTTTTTCGTGCTGTTGCTTTTTACTAAGCTTGGTTAACTGTAATACACTTAAAATATTATCCTCTATGCTCAGTTTTCTAAAAACAGAAGCCTCCTGCGCAAGGTAGCCAATACCGTTTTGAGCACGCTTATACATTGGGTATTTAGTAATATTAGTACTATCTAAATAAATGTTTCCACCATTTGGTTTTATGATACCGACAATCATGTAAAATGAAGTGGTTTTGCCAGCACCATTAGGACCTAATAACCCTACGATTTCACCTTGATTTACCTCAAGAGAAACATCTTTTACAACTTTCCGTCCACTGTAGGATTTCATTAAGTTTTCTGCACGTAGTTTCATAGGTGTTTTGTCTAAGTCAATAAAAATAGTAAAATCAATCAGAATCTATGATTGGCTTATTATTTTTATTAAAAGTTTAACCTTAAGAGTAATGCTCGTCCAAGGCTTCCCAATACTCATGAGCACGTCTGAGATGTGGGATGACTATAGTACCTCCAATTAATGTTGCAATACCTAAAGCTTCACTAATTTCTTCTTTGGATAATCCTTCTTTATACGAAGATTCTAGGTGATACTTAACACAATCATCACATCGTAAAACTGTTGAGGCTACCAATCCAAGCAATTCTTTCGTTTTTTTATCGAGCGCACCTTCAGCAAAGGCATTGGTGTCTAAATTGAAAATTCGTTTTACTATTTTATTGTTATCCGCTAATATTTTGTCGTTCATTCTAGAACGGTAATCATTAAACTCTTTAACGCTATCAGACATGTTTTGCTTTTCTATTTTGATTTCTAACAACAACGGCAGAAATGTATATACTTATTTGATATAATATTAATATTGGAATGGCTACAATAACCTGGCTTGCGATATCTGGTGGTGTAATTATTGCCGATAAAATTAAAACAATAACCAAGGCGTATTTACGATACTTCTTTAAGAACTGAGGTGTTACCAAACCGATTTTAGTCAAGAAATAAATAATAATTGGTAACTCAAAAACAAATCCAGAGGCAATTGCAGACGATCTGACTATGGCAATAACCGAACTAATATCAAATTCATTAGATATTAATTCGCTGACTTGATAATTGGCTAAGAAATTTATCGAAAGTGGTGTAATGATGTAGTACCCAAAAAGTACACCTGTAAAAAATAAAAGTGATGCTACTACCAAAAAGCCTCTTGAACTTTTACGTTCATTGTCTTTTAGACCTGGGCTTATAAAACTCCATAACTGATAAAGGACATAAGGAAAGGCCACAATAAAGCCTACGTAAATAGAAGTCCAGATATGGGCAGAGAATTGTCCGGCGACGGTTCTATTCTGAATTTTAAATGGGAACTTTTCTGCACAGAAAGTGGTATCCTCAATACCAATTAGTTTTGAGACTTGACATAGGCCGTTGTATGTTGGGAAATCCATTTTTGTAGGTCCAAAAATGATGACGTCAAAAATGAATTTATAAAAAATTGCTGCAATCGTTGCCGCAATAACAATTCCTAATGTTGCTCTTATTAAATGCCATCTTAAATCCTCAAGATGGTCTAAAAAAGACATCTCATCAATATTCTTTGCCATTATATAATGCCTTCTTTTATTAAATCATGAAGGTGAACAACACCAGCGTATTTTCCGTTTTGTTTTACCAGCAATTGTGAGATGCCAAATTCTTCCATCAATTCCTTTGCATCAACAGCCATAGCATCTTCTTCAATGCATCTTGGGTTTTTGCTCATAATATTTTTGGCTTTTAGCCCAGAAATATCATTACTTTTGCTTAGCATACGTCTTAAATCACCATCAGTAATAATTCCAAGAATATTACCGTCTTCAACAACAGCTGTAACCCCAAGCATTTTCTCTGTAATTTCAACAATAACTTCTTTTAGACTGGCATCTAATGTCACTTGAGGTTTTAAATTTTGAGACGATAAATCATTTACTCTTAGATACAGGCGCTTTCCAAGTGCTCCACCAGGATGATATTTGGCAAAATCTTTACTTGAAAATCCTCTCAACTCTAATAATGACACAGCTAAAGCATCTCCCATAACGAGTTGAGCGGTGGTACTTGTTGTTGGTGCTAAATTATTTGGACAAGCTTCCTGTTCTACATATGCATTAAGAATGTAATCGGCTTGTTGACCTAAAAACGAGTCTTTATTACCAGTTATAGCTATCATTTTGTTCTTAGCATTCTTGATAAGTGGTACCAAAACTTTAATTTCTGGTGTATTTCCACTCTTAGAGATACAAATAACAACATCATCTTCAAGGATTAATCCTAAATCACCATGAATGGCGTCTGCAGCATGCATAAAAATAGCTGGTGTGCCAGTCGAGTTTAAAGTGGCTACAATTTTGTTAGCAATAATGGCACTTTTACCGATTCCTGTGATAATAACGCGACCCTTAGAATTATAAATTAATTCAACTGAATTTGCGAAGTCTTCAGTCAGTAATGCAGATAGATGTGCTATCGCTTTACTTTCTAGTTCTATAGTGCTTTTAGCGATACTGAGAATAGACGCTGAGGTGTTCAAAACTAATTATTTTTAGTGTTTTCAAAGTTTAAAGAAATTATTATCTTTAAGCATATGCAAAAGTAAATAAAATACTAATAGGGATTAATGAGTATTGCAGAAATTGACTTACACTCCTCGTTAAAAAAATACTTCGGATTTTCAGGATTTAAGGGTCTACAGGAAGAGGTTATAAAGAATGTGATTGCAGGAAATAATACATTCGTTATAATGCCAACTGGTGGTGGTAAATCGCTATGTTACCAATTACCAGCATTAATAAAAGATGGTACAGCCATAGTTGTATCGCCACTTATTGCATTAATGAAGAATCAGGTGGATGCCATTAGAGCAGTATCTGAGCATGAAGGTGTAGCCCATGTTTTAAATTCATCGTTGAATAAGACTGAAGTAAAACGTGTTAAAGATGATATTACTAGGGGTATTACAAAACTACTTTATGTGGCCCCAGAGTCCTTGACTAAAGAAGAATATGTAGACTTTCTTAAATCGCAGAAAATATCATTTATGGCAGTAGATGAAGCCCATTGTATTAGTGAATGGGGACATGATTTTAGACCAGAATATAGAAATTTACGTCACATTATAAAACGTATTGGTGATAATATTCCAATCGTTGGTTTAACAGCTACTGCAACACCGAAAGTGCAGGAAGACATATTAAAGAGTTTAGGAATGAGTGATGCCGTTACTTTTAAAGCATCATTTAACAGACCGAATCTCTATTACGAAGTCAGGCCCAAGACAAAAAATGTCGATGCTGACATTATTCGTTTTATCAAGCAAAATGAAGGCAAGTCGGGTATCGTTTATTGTTTAAGCAGAAAACGTGTAGAAGAATTAGCTCAGGTTTTACAGGTTAATGGCATAAAAGCAGTGCCTTATCATGCAGGTTTAGATGCTAAAACGAGGGTGAAACATCAGGATATGTTTCTCATGGAAGATTGTGATGTCGTTGTGGCCACAATTGCCTTTGGTATGGGTATCGATAAACCAGATGTTAGGTTTGTGATTCATCATGATATCCCAAAGAGTATTGAGAGTTATTATCAAGAAACTGGTCGTGCAGGTCGTGATGGAGGAGAAGGCCACTGTTTAGCATTTTATGCTTACAAGGATATAGAAAAGCTCGAAAAATTCATGTCAGGTAAACCGGTGGCAGAACAAGAAATTGGTCATGCCTTATTGCAAGAAGTGGTAGCCTTTGCAGAAACTTCCGTCTCTAGACGAAAGTTTATTTTGCATTATTTTGGTGAAGCTTTTGACAATGAAACAGGCGAAGGTGGAGATATGGATGATAACGTCCGTAATCCTAAGAAGCAGGTAGAGGCTAAAGACGATGTAAAGATTCTTCTAGAAACCGTTAAGAACACCAATGAAAAGTACAAATCTAAAGATTTAGTTCAGGTTATTATTGGTAAGACTAATGCGCTTATAACGTCACATAAAACGGATCAGCAACCATTTTTTGGAGTAGGCAAGCATAAGGAAGATCGGCATTGGATGGCCTTAATTCGTCAAGTTATTGTTGCTGGATACATTAAAAAAGATATCGAAACCTATGGTGTGCTGCGATTAAGTGACATGGGTAAACACTTTTTAGAAAAGCCTGTATCCTTCATGATGGCCGAGGACCATGTGTTTGATGAGGAATCTAATGACGGTATCATTACCAACTCAAAAGGCGGTGGCGTCGCAGCAGATGAACGCTTAATGACCATGCTTAAAGACTTACGTAAGCGCAATGCCAAAAGTTTAGGAGTACCACCATTTGTTATTTTTCAGGATCCTTCCTTAGAAGATATGGCCTTAAAGTATCCAATTACTTTAGAAGAACTATCAAATGTACATGGAGTAGGTGAGAGTAAGGCTAAGAAATATGGTAAGGATTTTATTGCCTTAATATCCGATTATGTTGAAGAACATGATATTATGCGACCAGATGATATGGTGGTAAAATCAACGGGTTCTAATTCTGGTTTAAAGTTGTATATCATCCAAAATGTAGATCGTAAATTACCATTAGACGACATTGCCTCTGCTAAAGGCATGGAAATGTCTGAGTTTATAGGCGAAATGGAATCCATAGTCTATTCTGGAACAAAACTTAACATTAGCTATTGGATCGATGACATTCTAGACGAAGATCAGCAAGAAGAAATCCATGAGTATTTTATGGAATCTGAAAGTGATAAGATTGCTGATGCTGTAGAGGAATTCGATGGTGACTACGAAGACGAAGAGCTGCGCTTATACCGCATTAAGTTTATGAGTGAGGTGGCTAATTAAATATTTTCGTGCATTTTTCTTTTAGTTATGTTAATGAAGGTGTTCTGCATTATATTCATAATTCTATTCTTTCCATTTTTTGTTTGGCTTGTTGGTTATGTCAATTCATGATTTTTAATACCATTCTTTCGAGAAGAAGATGCAAAGGACTTTCTTTCTTCTCATGGCTATGAATTTATTAGCAGTAAGGAAATAGAGGATGATGGTTTTTATAAAATTGAAGAGAGTCTTATATCTAAATTCTACCCTTACAAAACATATTATCGTATTGATGCTACATCCATCACAGACGGTTCTAAAATAATATTCAGATTGATTCTCAGTAAATCCTTTAGAGCTTTTGGATATAAAAGAGACTTACATTTTTTTGAAGATAAGAGTAATTTATAGTTTATTATTCGTCTTTGTATTTAGTAAATAGAACTTCTCTCCCTTTTACTGTCAATACAATTTCTTTCAATTTAGCTTTTTCAAGTTGTTTAATGTCTGATTCTTCAATCTGAAAATCAATATTGGTTACAAAACGGCCTTTTGTTTCTGTTGGGTTGGTTTCAAATTCTAGCGAATCTGAGTTCAGTGTTAATTCAAAATCCTGGCCTTTAAACATCAATTGGGCACCATTTTTACACTTTACATTAAGCGCACCAACAACAACCGTCTGAAAGAAAAAGTAACCACCTAATTCGTTAAGTCCAGAAAAGAGCACATTATGTTCTGACACACCATAAGGCTCTAGTTCTATAGAATTTATAATAGCTTCAATACTGTCATTAGACGTTGCTTCACCCGATTTGTTGAATAACTTAGAAAATGAAAATCCCATGAATTGTGTTTTTGGCAAAACTAGGTTTAATAAATCAATTCTCAAATCATAATTCGTAAATCGTAAATCATTGATTATCTTTGCAGCCTTAATTAAAAGAAAACACAATGCAAGACGGATTATACGCAAAATTCAATACCTCGAAAGGCGAAATAGTAATCAATTTAGAGTTTGAAAAAACTCCAGGTACAGTTGGTAATTTTGTGGCTTTAGCAGAAGGAAATTTAGAGAACTCTGCAAAACCCCAAGGAACACCATATTATGATGGTCTTAACTTTCATAGAGTTATTCCTGATTTTATGATTCAAGGTGGTTGCCCACAAGGTACAGGTACTGGAAACCCAGGTTACAAATTCGATGACGAAATTCACCCAGATTTAAAGCACGATGCTCCTGGAAAATTATCTATGGCAAATGCAGGTCCTGGGACCAATGGTAGCCAGTTCTTTATTACACATGTTGAAACTCCATGGTTAGATGGTAAGCATACCGTCTTTGGAAATGTAATTGAAGGTCAAGATGTAGTTGATGCTGTAGCCCAAGGTGATAAAATTGAAAGCTTAGAAATAGTGAGAGTTGGTGCAGATGCTGAAGCGTTTAATGCTGTGGAAGCCTTTAGAGTATTTGAAGGCGCAAGAGAACAACGCATCGCTGCAGAACGTGAAGCTTCAAGAGCAGAGTTAGATAAATTAGCTGCTGGTTTTGATGAAACAGCGTCAGGATTACGTTACAAGGTGATTCAGAAAGGTGATGGAAAAAAGGCAGAGAAAGGTAATATGGTATCTGTACACTACAAAGGCCAATTGGCTGATGGGACTGTTTTTGATTCGTCATACAAGCGTAATTCTCCTTTAGATTTTCAAGTTGGAGTAGGACAAGTAATTCCAGGTTGGGATGAAGGTATTTGTCTATTAAATGTAGGTGATAAAGCACGCTTAGTTATTCCTAGTGATTTAGGCTATGGAGCTGCTGGCGCTGGTGGTGTTATTCCACCAAATGCAACATTGATATTTGATGTAGAATTAATGGACATTAAAGGTTAAATAAGCCCTTTTACGTAACAAAATAGAAATAGAATCGTCTCACTTTTAAAGTGAGACTTTTTTATTTTTATTAATTCAACCAATCAAAAAATGAAATTTAAATTATCCATTGCATTATTTTTAGTGGCTTCGGTACTGGTGAGTTGCTCAAAATCCATTGAATATTCAGAGACATTTAAAAACGATACTTCAGGAAAATACCTTTACAATCCAGATGAATTAATCCTGGTGTATTATGAAGGTAACAAGCTTTATCTCAATTGGAAAGGTGGAAAGGTTGCTCCAGTAACATTAGAAGAAAACGAATTTTTTGTGCCAGATATGTACAAGAAGTTTCGATTTGTACAACATCCAGATACCAAAGAGCGCTATCTCTCAATCGTTGACGAAGAAGATCAAGAGAAAGTAACCTATGATTATTTAAAAGTTAACGACGCCTATAAAACTCCGAGTCAACATTTAGAGGCTGGAAATTATGACGATGCCTTATCTGGGTATTTAAAAATAAAAACACAGGATTCCACCAGTTCGTACATTAATGAGTGGAGTTTTAATAGTAAAGGCTACCGATATATTAGAAATGAGGAATATGATAAAGCCATTGGAGTACTTAATATGAATGCACAATTACACCCAAAAAGTCCAAATGTGTTCGACAGTTTAGGGGAAGCCTACCTTAAAAGTGGTGACAGTCTAGAGGCTTATAATAATTACAAAAAAGCCTTAGAGCTTAATCCTAATAATATGCGTGCTGAACGTTATTTAAATGCTTATAAGACTGAAGAAAAAGAATAAATCGTTACGATTTCTTTATTGTTTGAATAGTACTCCAATTAGATTTAAACGGTACTTTAAATATTAAGTTCATTTAATCGATTCATTTTCTCAATTAAATTTCCAGTAATTGCCACGACTGCTGGTTTAGGAATATTATCCTTATCGAAAGGCCATTTACTAGTTGGGTTATTGATATCTTTAGTTTGCTCACCAGGATGTTGAACACTTAAAAATAGAGTTTTTCCGTCTGGTGAAAACCATGGTCCCGTGAGCTCAGCGTCCCTTGGTGCAGAGGCAACTCTCAATACTTTACCAGCATCATCTCCAAATCTTGGAATAACAAATAGGCTGTTGTTTTTAAATGCTAAATAAGGCTTACCGTCTTTATTCATGGCATTACCAGACATATCAGAGGTAAACCAAAGGTTTCCGGAATGATCAAAAGCTAAATTATCTGGACAAGAAAAACCGTTGGCTTCACCACCTGCCATGAAAGTAGATGCACTAAAGGTTAAAGCGTCAAATTTACCCTCAGATTCTTCAATTTTTAGAATTGAACCATGAAAATCATTTTTACGCTTATTATTAGTAAGCGACACAAAAATATGACCTGTTATAGGATCTATTTCTATATCTTCAGGACGATTAAGTGGAGTAGCGCCTAATAGTTTAGCAGCTTCTCGTGCCCTAATAAGAACTTGAGTTTGATCCTTAAATTTTTCTTGTAAGATTGGTTGAGTCTCCCAGTCAAGTGCTAACCATTTGCCATTAATAGTATCTGCAACATAGAGTACACCTTCCTTTAACGAATTTGGCTTTGAAGAGACAAATTTATATAAATGTTCATTATTACTATCGTCTCCAGTGTAGGCAACAATACGTTTGTCTTCTAATTCATAAAGGGTACAACATTCGTGCGCAAATCTACCTAAAGCAATGTGCTTTTGGGCATTTCCAGTTTTAGGATCAACCTCCACGACCCAACCATAATGTTCTGGCGGATTATCATAATAATTTTCCCAACCGTAGTAATAACTTTCTTTATGCTGGGGTTCTCCATTTGCATCGTAAAGGGTTTCGCCATAAAAACCGTCATAGTTTTCCTCGCATGTTAAAAAGGTTTGCCATGGTGTAATACCACCAGAACAATTGGCCAACGTTCCCATTACTGTAGATTTTCCTTTAATCTTATAATCCCAGTTGAGTTTTATGGGTGTCTTTGCTGTAATACGTCTATTATAAGGATCATTTTTTACAATTTTCCACTGCCCATTTTCTTCTTTGATTCTAACAATACTTCCACCAACATTATACATTTCTTTGTCAATTTGCGCAATAGACTTTTTTGTTTGATCGTTAGTAAACCCGTTCTGATGTGCTATATAAAGCGGATTAATATATTCATGATTTACCCAAAGAAGGCCATCTTTAGGATTAGACTCGTCTAACGGAATAAAACAGGTAAAATCATTGTTAAATCCAAAAGTCTCTTTATTACTAATATTATCACCCCATTTTATAATGGTATGGTAATTTAAGCCATCTACGAGTAACAAATCGTCCCGATCCGATGCTGGCAAAGCTTTTAGAATTAGTTTTCTCAATTCATCAATGCGATCTTGAGTAATGTCCTCAACTTTAATTGGTGTACTTGTATTGCCACAAGAAGTTAAATAATGCGGAAACAATACTGTTCCAACGCTAGCTTTACCTAAAAAGGAAATAAATTGACGTCTGTTATAACTCATATGAACCAAATTGAAAATAATGGCTAAAACGAAAATTAATCTTTTCACATTTTACTATGAAAAAAATGAGGTTATTAAATGTTTAATAACTTATTTTTAATAATGGTAATACGCCGCTTGATGCTTTTAAATTTTTAACACATCTATAAAGCAAAAGTGCGTTCTACTGGCCACTGGTCTTCATAACCTTCTTGCCATTGTTGAGTTGCTAATTCCTCATCTGTAGATAAACATAAGTCTAATTGTGCTGTGATATGTTGCTCATTGAGATTTTGTCCAATAATAACAATCTCGTTTTTACGATCCCCGAAAGTAACATCCCAGTCCTTTTCAATCTCGTCTTTGTTTTCTACAAACGCGTATTGTTGAATGCGACTTTCAAAAGGCATGCTGCACCACCAAACACCAGCGCTATCGGCTTTTACAGATCCCCCTGCCTGACCCCAAATTAAAGCTTGATCTGGTCTTGAAGATAGCCAAAATAAGCCCTTGCTTCGAATAACATTATTTGGAAATTTATCTTGTACAAAGCTCAAGAATCGCTGAGAATCGAATGGTTTTTTAGTTCTATAGACAAAGGAAGAGATGCCATATTCTTCAGTTTCTGGGGTGTGCTCTTCTTTATTTAATTCTTCTATCCATCCAGCACTTTGTTCTGCTTCTTCAAAATCAAATAATCCTGTATTTAGTATTTGGTTTGGATTAACTTTACTAAAGCTAGATTCAATAATCTTAGCTGAAGGATTTAACTTTTTAATTGTAGCCTTTAATATGCCCAAATGGTCTTCAGACACTAAATCAGTTTTGTTTAAGATGATGACATTAGCAAATTCAACCTGATCAGTAAGTAGATTAACTATTGTTCTGAAATCACCATCGATATCAGTTAATTCCCGATCCATTAGAGTTTCTGGACTGCCAAAGTCTTTGAAAAAGTTAAACGCATCTACAACTGTCACCATTGTATCTACATAGCTAAAGCGCGAAAGGTCAATGTTGTTTTCTTCATCAATAAATGAGAATGTTTGCGCAACTGGTATAGGCTCACTAATGCCAGTACTCTCAATTAAAAGATAATCGAATCGATTTTCTTTAGCTAATCGTTCTACTTCAATCATTAAATCTTCGCGTAGTGTACAACAAATGCATCCGTTACTCATTTCAACGAGTTTTTCTTCAGTCCTCGAAAGAGTGTTTTCACTTTTCACAAGTTCTGCATCGACATTAACTTCACTCATGTCGTTAACAATAACTGCTACCTTTAATCCAGCTTTATTATGAAGTATATGATTGAGTAGTGTTGTTTTACCTGCGCCAAGAAATCCGCTTAAAACTGTTACTGGAAGTTTTTTGTCCATATGTAATGCCTTAAAAATTCAAAAACAAAATTAAAACTAATACTAAATAAACGCAACTAAGTTGCGTTAAATAAATATCAATAAAAAAGCGCATTATTTAAATGCGCTTTGAATTCGTTTTATGAGTATTTATTATTCCTCTTTCAGAGTTACAGTGCGCTCAACTGAGTTAAATGGTCCTGGTACTGCATTACCATCATTATCAATTAATTGTAAGTTAATAGTTGCCTCTCCCATAGGAAGGCCTTTTACAACATGAGGTACCCATTGCGTAATCATAAATTCTTCACCATTAATAGTTGCTTTCACTTTATGTCCTGATTCGGATAATTCTGTATTTAAAACAAAAAAGTCTAAAAGGATATGTTGCGCATCCTTTCCAACATAAGTCCCTTTTGGTCGGCTATAAATTAATGTTGGTGCACTCATATCTAAGCCTTGAGTATCTTCTGCATTTTCACCAACAACTAATTTTCTTACTACCATTGAGTTGTCATTTTTAACTGATTCGTGATAAGAACGACTTAAAAATGCTACTAGATGATGAACACCAACAGGAATTTCTTTTTTAATATTTGGTTCGTAGTGCGCAGAATATGGTTGGTTATTCAAAATAAAGTGAATGTGTTGTCCCTTGCCAGAATTAGCTAATTTTTGAGCATTTGGACTGTCAGTTTGGTCACCTAAAACATAGTTGTCTAAAGTAAAGTCAAAATCAACTTCTCCAACTTCGGATATAGCCATCGTTTCTGGTGTATCCAGCCTTAATTTTGCATCTGCATAAGCAGGTGAGTCTGTTAGTGGTGCTATTGTTATTTTAGAAGCTGTATCAGGAGCTTTAACTTCCGTTTGTTCTGAGTTGTTTTCTGTAATATCTGCCTCTGTTTTATCATTTTTACAAGCAGTTGCAAAGACTATACAAAATGTTAATAGCGAAAATTTGAGATGTTTCATGGTGTTTTGGTTTTATCATAGATTATGTAGTAAAGTTACGGATATAAGCCAATTGTAACAAATCGTTAAATGCTTCTTTAAAATCTTAATCAAAGAAGAGTTAATGCGAGGGTATACTTGCAAAACAGGCAAGCTACAAAAAAAGGTCAGGTGATTTTTGAAGATGGAGTAACGCTTAATGGAGTGTACTGTGTGAGAGATGACGTGTGTAAACTTTCTAAGCTGAGTGAAAATGGAAAAGACCAAGCAGTGAAACTTGTTGTTAATGGTGGTTTACTAGGGAAACGATACTGAGTCCCTGAGCAAAAATCAAACTTAAGTACTGTTGCTTTAAACGATATGGAAATGTGCCTCATACCTAAGTCATAAATTTGAACAATTTATCTAAGGATCCTAATTTGATTATGGGTGTAATGGGGAAAATGCTGAAGATTTATAAGAGCCCGTTTACACCATTGTTACTGTGAGAGAAAAATCTGTAAAGGCTAAAATACCGCAAATTTTAATCGATATTCAAGATAAATTTGGTGCAGATGATCAGGGTTATTTAAATACAATTCTATCAAGAGAAGATTGTGCAGGTATTGTAGGTACGGCGACTGAATCAGCAATTAGAATTTTATTGTGTTTTAAAAGGAAGGTCTCATTTTTACCTCACGAAAACGTATTAAAGTTGAACGTTGTAATAGCTTAAAATAGATAGAGTAGTGTGGTGTTTTTATCTAACGCCAATACTTACTGATAAATTCTTATATAGTCAACCACCATAGGGCTCTCGACAAAGTCATTACCAATATCTGGTTCGATAGCAATGTTTAAGATTAAATAATAATTGTCATCATAAGGCCAGGTTTTTTCGTTCTTAACTTTTGGTTTATAGGCATAGTGCACTTTTCCATCGATGGCAAAGATCATGCTATTTTCATCCCAATCTATAGTATAAATATGAAAGGAATTACTGACATCATTAATTTTTTGCCCACCTAGATTTTTGACATTGTCACCATAACTTGAACCATTATGTACTGCACTGGAAACATAATTTTGATTTTTGCCCCAATGTTCTAGAATGTCTATTTCGCCGCAATCTGGCCATTTCTTTTTTCCGTAACCAAGATTATCCCAATAAGCACCATCTTCATCGATATTTGTATTTAACATCCAAATGGCTGGCCAGGTTCCCACACCTTCAGGAAGCATAGCTTTGATTTCAACGCGTCCATAAGTAAATGCAAACTTAGAGTTAATGCGTGCAGAGGTGTATTCCTTGGTATATCCTTGATCGGTTAACTTTTCTTTTCTTGCTACTAAATAGAGCTTCCCATCTTTAACAAACGTATTTTCTTCTCGATCTGTATAGTGTTGAATTAAACCGCCCCACCAATTACCATGTGGAGGAAGTTGCGTTTGTAAGAACCATTTTGTGGAATCTATGACTCCTTCATTATTAAATTCATCAGACCATACTAAATCATTAAAACCAACAGAAAACTTTGTAGTATCTTCTGTTGGTTCCTGTGAATTTAATTTATATAGTATAAATATGCTTACTAATAATCCAAGTAATAATGCTATATACTTTATGTAATTAGGCATATTTATCTGTCAGTTTGAGTTTTACTCACTCTTACTCTGAATGGTTTCAGATTTAATTTCACCATCTATTGGTGCGTTTTCTTTTTTAAGGTGTATATCTAAGAACTCAATTATTTTGCTGTAAGCCTCAATTTGATTCTCCTTTTTAACGAATCCATGGCCTTCGTCTTCAAAAAGTACATATTCTACTGGAACACCATTTTGTCTAACACCATCAACAATTTCATCAGATTCGACCTGAAGTACTCGTGGATCTTGAGCTCCTTGTAAAACGATTAAAGGCTTGGTTACTTTATGGGTATGAAAAAGAGGTGAAATGCGCTTTAAGCGCACTGAGTCTGCCGAAAATGGATCGCCTAATTCTTTATAAAGTGCTTCTCTAAAGGATTCCCAATATGGTGGTATGCTTTTCAATGTTCTCATCCAGTTAGTAACTCCAAATAGATTAACGCCAACATCGAATTCTTCAGGTGTATAGGTAAGAGCCGCCATAGTCATATAACCACCATAGGATCCACCTATAATTCCGATTTTATCACCATCGATTTCAGCTTGTGTGGCTAACCAGTTTTTGCCTTCAACACAGTCTTGTAAATCCTTCTCACCATGGTTTTTATCATCCATTTGATAAAAAGTCTTACCGTAACCACTACTTCCTCTATTATTTACTGCCAAAACAGCATAGCCTTGATTAACCATATACTGTATTAACGAACTAAAATTTTGTCGGGTTTGTCCACCAGGACCACCATGAACCCATACCATAGCAGGTACTTTATTATCTTCTGACGCTTGATGAGGTAAATAATAGATAGCAGGAATCTCAACACCATCAAAAGACTTAAAACGCACGACCTTAGCTGTTACCAAATCTTTAGGATTAATATCGTCATTAAGTACATTAGTAATGCGGTTTTGTTCTTTAGTTTCTAAGTTGTAAGTATACATATCGGAAGGTGAATTAGAACCTCCGACATACATTCGCATCCAACGCTCATCATCACTAAAACCAACACTTGTTATACTCTTTCCATCAAAATTTGGAAGCTCAATTGGTTTCATGGTTTGTGCATCCAAAACATCAATGGCATTTTTTCCGTCTTCATTAACATAGATAACCATGTATTTTCCATTAGAAGTTAATCCGCTACCTAAAATATCCCATGCTTTTTCAATAACCTTGGTTTTTTCTTTCGTGTTTAAATTATAAGACATCAGATACGCAAATTCAGAGCCATCATCTGTAGTGTAATAGAATGTACCATTGTCTTTTGAAAATTCCTGAGCAGAATTAGCACTTAAATTAGTATTAATCTTGGCGGTTTCCTTTGTTGTGGCATTATATACAAATAAGTCACTATCGTTGGTATTCACCGTTTTTGATAGTGCAAAATAATTTTCATCATCAGACATGCCAGAAAAATCCATACCATCATTATTTTGATAGAGCATTTCAGAAGAATAATCGTCTATTGACATTTTATAGACATCAAAAAATCGTCGGTCCCTCTTATTAGAACCGTAATACAAATATTTGTTATCTTGTGACCATCCATAAAAATCAGACTTAACTCCTTCGTCTGGTGTAATATCTTTAATACTACCGTCAAGTTCTCTTACGTATAAATGGTCTATCTCATCTCCGTTCCCATCAGCACTAAGTAACATTCTATTATCTTCTGGGAAATACGAGTTAGCGTAGTACGACGTTGTGTCCGATTGCGTAATCGGTGTCATTTCGCCACCTTTAGTTGATACCGTGTAAACGTTGTAGATTCCTGTACGATTACTCGACAAGAGAAGCTTACTGTTATCCATTGAAAAGCTTCCACCACCAACGGCTTCATTATCCATAAATTGCTCTATGCTATATAATTGAACTTCGCGTTGTGCCAGTTCACCTTCAGCTTTATCTTCCTTGCATGCGCTCAGGAAGACAAGCATAGTTAAAATTAAAATGTTGGATCTCATATTGATTGATTTTAGTTTCTGATTTAATCGATACTAAATACTTTAGTGGCTTTGAAAGGATCTATTTGAATTTGTTTCATCTTGGCTTGATATTCCTTCCAAGACTCATTAAAGAATGAATTTGTTTCGCCAAATAATTTATCAAGCGCGTCTTTAGCATGCTTAATTAAGGTGGTCTCTGTTGATGTAATTCCTGTCTGACTATTACTTACATAACTTCTGGCGAGTCCTAATCGCTGCAAAGGTGTAACCTCAGGATTTCTTGTTATACCTTGGCGTTTATCCACCTTCCCTAAATATTTATCAATTAAAGTATTTATACTTTTAACGGTTTCTTTAGAGGCCTTAATCTCTTCTTTGTATTTGTCTTTATCAAGCTTAGAGAGCTCTTTTTGATATTTCTCTGCTATTCCTTTGCTCTCAACTAACTGCTTTACTGCATCAGCAGCGGTTTGCTGCATTTGTTCCATTTGTTTTAAAGTTGAATACACCTCGTCTGTATTTTTCTGAGATACATTAAGTCTTGGATCCGACTTCACTTCAATAGTTGCTTCTGAGGTTTGATCACCATAATGAAGCACAGCCTTGTAAGAACCAGGTTTTACAGCAACTCCTCCAGGTTCTCCTCGTCTTTCCCTTATGCGTCTTGAGGGATAATCGACACCAGATTCATTCATATACCAAGTCCACTTCTGTAACCCATTTTCTTTAGGTGCTTTTCGCTTTAAAGTTCTAATTAAACGATCACCATCATACAATTTAAGGGTAATAGAATCCCATTTTACAGCTTTTTCTTTAGTTTCAGAAGCCTTGTCTTCTGATTTATCATCTTTATTACTTTTAGGTAGTTCCTTTTTATTAAAAAGATAGGTAAATTGAGCACCACCACCACGATTTTCACCATGGTACATGGCATCACCGCCAAAGCGGCTTCCACTCGGTTGCTGATATGCTGCTTGGTAAGCTATAGGAGGATTGAACAATGCGATGTTCGAATTCATAATAGCAGTATTACGTGCTATAGCTCTTAAAGGTCTTATATCATCTAGTACCCAAGCTGCACGTCCAAAAGTTCCAATCACTAAATCATGTTCACGTGGATGAATTACTAAATCCTTAACTGAAGTTGTAGGGAAACCTTCCGTCCATTTTGTCCATTTTACACCTGCATCTAGAGAAACATATAAACCGTCATCTGTACCTAGGAATAATAAATTTGGTTCTTCCACATCTTCAACGATAGCTAAGGTATAACTCTGTACATCATTTTCATCTATAATTCGTTCCCAGGTCTTACCATAGTTTTTGGTTCTGTAGGCATAAGGTGTGTAATTAAATCGTCTGTAATCATTCGCAATTAAAAGTGCTTCACCTTTATTTTTGTTAGATGCTTTAATCTGTGCTATCCAACTTCCTTCTGGCAAACCTTTAATATTTTTTGAGACATCTGTCCAGTTGGTGCCACCATCGGTAGTATAGTGAACACGACCATCATCAGTTCCTGCCCAAAGCATAGCCTTTTCTACAGGACTAGGTTCTATAACAAAAACGGTACAATGGTTTTCAGCACCTGTTGCATCCATAGTTAATCCACCACTTTCAGATTGTTTCTGCTTTTCTGGGTCATTGGTCGATAGATCCGGTGATATAATAGTCCAAGTCTCTCCTTTATCCGTTGATTTATGCACAAATTGACTACCAAAATAAATAGTGCTATTGTCAAAAGGATCGATGTTTATTGCAGAGTTCCAATTAAAACGTAATCTAACATCTGGATCTGGATGTGTTGGTCTTACACCATAATTATTACCAGTTTGCCAATCGTAGCGACTCACATAACCTTGCTGACTCATTGACCAGCCATAACGAGAATCATCCCTATCAGGAACAACGTCAAAGCCATCTCCAAAGCTTATCTCTTGCCAATAACTA
>NZ_JABSST010000055.1 GCF_013213975.1 Winogradskyella sp. | reverse complement strand
TACCTTAATTCTAATGTTAACAAATTGTTTCCTTAACATAAATACGCTTAATACTCAGCTAACAGTATACTAACCTTTTCATTACAAATCTTTAATTATTGTGTAAACTAATTTAAAGAATATGAGAGTTTCTTTGCAGCATCATAAAAACTAAAATTTGTTTATTAAAAATTAACCCAATGAAAAAATTACTTTCAATTACGTTAATCCTTTCAGCATTAGTATTAACTGGATGCTTTAAAGATGATGATGCTCCCCTTATCATTGAAACTTCAAGTACTACTATTATAAATAATGAAAACCCAGACGGTGGAGGCGAAACTTGTCCTGTTATTGCAGTTACTGGTGAAATCGCAGATGGTACTGTATGGACAAATGACAATATCTATCAATTAAACCAAAAAGTAGTTGTACCTGCTGGTGCAACGTTAACTATTAATCCTGGCACTATAATTAAAGGGTCTTCGGGAACAGGTTCTTTAGCTTCTGCTTTAATCGTTGCTAGAGATGGTACATTAAATGCAAATGGAACTGCAGATGAGCCAATCATTTTCACGTCTACTCAAGATAATATTACTTGTGGTCAGACTGCAGGAACAAACTTAGACCAAGACGATAGAGGTCTTTGGGGCGGCTTAATTGTATTAGGAAACGCACCATGTTCATTTTCTGGTGATATCTTAGAAGCTCAAATCGAAGGTATTCCTGCTGATGATTCATTTGGTCTTTACGGTGGATCTGTTGCTAATGACAGTTCAGGAAGTATGAGATATATTTCTATCCGTCATGGTGGTGCTTTAATCGGTGAAGGAAATGAAATTAATGGTTTAACATTAGGTGGTGTTGGATCTGGAACAATCATAGATAACATTGAAGTAGTTGCAAACGTTGATGACGGCATTGAATTCTTTGGTGGTACCTGTGACGCTTCTAACTTATTAGTTTGGGCACAAGGTGATGACGCTATCGATATTGACCAAGCATATTCTGGAACAATTGACAATGCTGTTGTAGTCTTAGGAGATATTTCTGACCACGCTTTTGAAATTGACGGACCAGAAGGAACTGGGTCAGGTTTGTTTACTTTAAGAAACGCTACTATCATTGGTAACACTACTACTGCAAATGGTGAATATGCCGACTACAGAAGTAATGCTCAAGGTTTGACTGAAAATGTTTATGCCTACGGATTTAAAGATTCATCAGACGTTGAATTGGATAACGATGGTGTAGCTACAAACTATAATAATGGTGACTTAACATTTGGACCATGGGAAATCGTTTTACCTGCTGGTGTAACAAATGTAACTGAAATCTTTGTAAACAAAGCAGAAAGTGTAACGGTAACTGGTTTTGGTTCTACTGCAACTGCTGTTACAGAAGGTGCTCAAACAATTGGAGCAATAACTTCTAACCTAAGCTGGACCTTCTCTAATGTAGTCGGTGGTTTAGGATTCTAAAAAACACTTTTTCATTCATAAATAAATCTACTGCCTACGATGTAGGCAGTAGATTAATACCATATTATATGAAACATATATTAAAAGCTTTAGCGCTTATTATATTTCTTTCTTCTACTACTTCGATTTTTTCTCAAGGAAAAATTTCGGGTACTGTTATAGATGGAGAATTCAATGAGCCTTTAGCCTTTGCCAATATTGTTGTTAAAGGAACAAGTAAAGGCGATAGCGCTGATTTTGACGGTAAATATGAGCTAGAAATTGAAGCAGGAACTTATACTTTGGTATTTTCGTTTGTTGGTTATATTACAAAAGAAATAACCGACGTTATTGTAAATGAAGGTGAAGTAGTAACTCTAGATGTTGTTTTAGAAACTAATTCTTTAGATGCTGTTGTAATCACAACTACTACAAAACGAAATACCGAAAACGCTGTTCTAAGCATTCAGAAAAAATCCGTTGTAGTTTTAGACGGTTTGTCTGCACAAGCGATTAAAAATTCAGGTGCTGGTAATGTTGCAAGCGCAGTCAAGGCTGTTCCTGGTGTATCGATTCAAGGGGATAAATATGTCTTTGTACGAGGTTTAGGAGACCGATATACAAAATCAATTTTAAACGGCATTGACATTCCTGGTTTAGATCCAGATAGAAATACTATTCAGATGGATTTATTTCCTACCAACATTCTTGACAATGTAATTGTATTAAAGTCGGCCTCTGCTGAATATCCAGCGGATTTTACTGGAGGCATTGTCAATATTGTAACTAGAGATTTTCCTAGTAAAGCAGAATATTCGATTTCATTAGGAAATGGTTATAATCCAGATATGCACTTTAATGACAATTATTTAACTTCTGAAGGAAGTGATACAGATTGGTTAGGTTTTGATGATGGAAAACGCAATTTGCCGGTAAATCGTTATCAATTTGAAGAAGGAGTCTTAGGGGACGGTGTTAATACAGAAACGTTAACTAATTTAACAAATAGTTTTGAAAAGGAACTAGCTGCAAAACGTGAGCGTAGTGGTATGAACTTCGATTTCGGATTCACCTTAGGTAACCAATATGATGTTGGTGATGATAAATTAGGGTATCAAGCTAGCTTCTCTTACAAAAACCAAACAACCTTCTACGAAAATAGAATTGATGGAGCATATATAAAAAATCCACAAGACACGTCGCAAAACGATCTAATTGCAGCCTTAGACTCTAGAGGATCTGAAGGCATTAATAATGTGATTTTAAATGGTATGCTAGGATTAGCCTATAAAACAGAGAAATCTAAATATAAGGTTAACTTTTTACACATCCAAAATGGAGAATCAACTGCTGGATTTTTTGATCAAGTGATTTCACAGGATGGAACAGGTGGTGGTTTAGAACCATTAACTAAAAATTCCATTACATACACTGAGCGTTCTATTTCTAATATACTATTATCTGGTAAGCATCGGTTAAATAGTATTTTAGATGAGAAACCATTTACCTTAGAGTGGAAAATTGCACCAACATTTTCTAAAGTTATGGATAAGGATCACAGAATTACACCTTTCCAACAAGCAGATGATGGAAGTTCATTCTTATCTCCATCGGCTTCAACATTACCAATTCAATTGTGGAGGCATTTAATTGAAGAATCTTGGGCTGGAAAATTAGATTTAGACAAAACTGTTGAATTATTTGGACGCCCTGGAAAAATTAAGTTTGGTGGTGCGTTTACCTATAAATTTAGAGATTTTAGCATCGATGATTTCACATTTAACATTAGAGGTGATCAATCATTCATATCCAATGGAGATGCAGATAATTTATTAGCTACTGAAAATATTTGGACACCAGAAACTGACGCTGGAACTTTTGTTGTATTTACGGATAATTTTAATCCAAATGATGCTTATGAAGGTGAACAACAGATTGCAGCTACCTATTTTTCAACTGAATTCAATTTAACTGAAAAATTTAAAACTGTTTTAGGAATAAGAGCTGAAATGTTTAATTCTTTTTATACTGGTCAGGATAATGAAAATATTTTTGATCGTGAATTAATTCTAGAAGAGTTGGACTTTTTCCCTTCAGCTAACTTTATTTATGCATTAAATGATAAGTCTAACTTAAGAGCGTCCTACTCTAGAACAACTGCAAGACCTTCGTTTAAAGAAGCTTCTGTTGCTCAGATTTTTGATCCTATTACCAGTCGATTATTTATTGGTGATCTAAACTTGGTTCCTACTTATATTAACAACTTTGATTTACGTTATGAATTCTTTGGTGAAGAGGGTCAAATGTTTGCCGTAAGTGGATTCTACAAAGACTTTACAGATCCTATTGAGCAATCTTTCTTTGTTTCCGCACCTACTCAATTAACTGTTGCAAACTTAGGTAATGCCGTTGTTTACGGAGCAGAATTTGAGGCTAGACAGCGTTTAGGGTTTATCTCAGAAGGCTTAAACAATCTTAAGGTTACCGCTAACTTCTCTCTTATAAAATCAGAATTGACTATGTCTGATGATGAGTTTAATGGTAGAGTAGCTTCTGCCAGAGATGGAGAGACCATTGAAAGAGAACGTGATTTGCAGGGTCAGGCCCCTTACTTAATCAATGTGGGTCTTAATTATGATAATTCAGATATAGGTTTAACAACTGGTCTGTTTTATAATGTACAAGGTGAAACTTTGGAAGTTGTTGGTATTCGAGAAGTGCCAGACGTATATACACAACCATTTAACAGTTTAAATTTTACTTTAAACAAGGCGTTTGGTGAAAACAAACGATCTTCAATAGATATTAAGGTATCCAATATTCTTAATGATAAAAGATTAAGTGAATACGAATCTTTCGGAACGAGCAATCAAATTTTCTCATTAAGAGAACCTAGCACAGAAATATCATTGGGTTACACTTTTAAATTCTAAAACAATTAAAAAGTTAACTTAAAAAAAAGGCTTTCCAATGGAAAGCCTTTTTCATCTAATCTCATCATTTATACACACTAATTAACTATCTGTTAATTGCAACTTTAGTTTTATTATCCCATTGATTTATACTCACTATTCTTGAATCAATGTAATCTACTTCTTTTAATGATTCACCTTCCCAGAAAAACCACTTTCCAACTTTTTTGCCATTATCATAAGAGCCAAGTGCAATTTTCTTTCCCAGAACATCATACATTTTCCATTCACCATGTACTTTACCTTTTGCATTAAACATTCCGGTTTGACTTACCTCGCCATTACCATGAAAATAAGTAATATAGGTCAAATCACCTTTCTTTTCTAATTTCGGCTCTTTATGTTCTTGAGCGTAACCAAAACTTACGCTTAACATTACTAAAAGTGCAATTAATTTTCTCATATCTATTTGGGCTTTTCGTTAATAATTACATAACAAATCTAACATTTATTTTACTTTTAAACAACATTTACATAACATTAAATTAACATATCATCTATAAATCATTGTGTATCAATATTTTAATAAATTTAATTTTTGTAACATTAAAACACATTTATTCTAAAATTTGGACAAATATGTTGCCACATACCCTAAATTTGTATTAGGACTATTTTACACATATGACGCTTAGAATTCTTATTTCAATTATTGCATTTCTCATAGGCACTCACTTGGCTTTAAGTCAGACAAAAAAAGAGAAAGAGGAACGTATTAATCTGTCAGAATTTCCATCCAAGGCTCAAAATGTACTTTCTAAGTTGCCTAAAGACTGTAAGCGCATAAAATTTCTCAAAGAAACTGATGGCGATAAGCAGAGCTTTGAAGCTAAATTTAAATACAACGGACGTCGTTATAGTTTAGAATTTTCTTCAGAAGGTATCCTTGAGGATATTGAAGTACGTACTAAAATGAAAGCTATTGAAAATAGCACACAGGATCAAATTATAGAACACTTTAAATCTTCATATCTTAAATATAAACTCATTAAAATTCAGATGCAGTTTGTATTTAACCAAAACTTAAATCCAGATACTTTTGTTTCTCAGATTTTAAATCAGGAAGCCACGGACATCATAAATTATGAAATTATTGCTGAGGTCAAAACTGAACCTGGACGAGAATTACGAGAGTTTACTTTCGATAAGAAGGGATCCTTTATAAACTTCAGAGTTGTTGAACCTTCATCTTATGCGCATGTCCTTTATTAAATGTGTTCTGCTTACAGGTATGGGTTTATTATGCTTTCCTGTTTTTGCACAAGATGATTTTGAAGGCTTAGGCGAAACAAGTTTTGCACTTAATCATATCGTTAATAGTGATTACAAAATTAACTTCTCTGTAAGATCGCGCTATTTTCTTTATCAAAATGATGATTTCAGTTTTCAAAATAGACAACTCGACTTTGTCCACTTTTCATCTTTGAACTTAGATTATAATCATAGCTTTAGTCTTGGCTTGCAATATCGAATTAGATCTATCGATGGTGGCAGAAACGAACTACGATTAACCCAACAATTTAATTACACTAAGAACAATGGCGCATTACGTTTTGGGCATCGTGTTAGATTTGAACAACGCATTTTAGGAGACCTTACCATTCTGAGATCACGATATCGATTTGCCTTAGACGTTCCGCTTGAAGGTGAAAAACTTGACATTGGAGAACTGTACTTCGTAACGTCCATGGAAGCTTTACTTAGTCATAGCAAAGCTCATAAACCCGAACTAGATCACAGAACTACCTCTCATATCGGTTGGCTTATTTCAGAATCCTTAAAACTACAATTAGGACTGGAATACCGTTTCGAAGCTTTTAATATTAATACCGAAGAAAAGTTGTTTCTATATACATCAGTTATACTTAAAGTTTAGCTTCTAACATTTCACCACACCATATTTGACTAAAACCTCACTATTTATCACAGAAAATAACCTTTAGATAACCTCAGATTAAAAATAATTAAAGTATTTTGCAATCAATTTTTAGCTGACCTCGTCCATGGAAAATCTTTATATCTATATGCTAGCTGCTTTAGCGTTTTTAGCTATTGCAGATTTAGTAGTTGGTGTAAGTAACGATGCTGTTAATTTCTTAAACTCTGCTATTGGTTCTAAAGCGGTTTCCTTTAAAACTATAATGATAGTCGCCAGTGTTGGTGTTGCCGTTGGAGCAATGACTTCTAGTGGTATGATGGAAGTTGCCAGAAAAGGTATATTTAATCCTAGTGAATTTATGTTTAATGAGATTATGGTCATTTTTATGGCGGTAATGCTCACCGACATACTCCTATTAGATTTCTTTAACACCTTAGGTTTACCAACTTCTACAACGGTTTCAATTGTTTTTGAATTGTTAGGCGCATCAGTTGCTGTGGCCTTAATTAAAATATTTGCCGACAATTCTCAATCCATTACAGACCTTGCTAATTATATAAATAACGAAAAAGCAATAGAAATTATACTAGGCATACTGCTCTCGGTAGTAGTTGCTTTTACGGTTGGTGCAATAGTGCAATATGTGTCGCGTTTATTATTATCCTTTAATTTTCAGAAAAAACCTGATTGGTATAGTGCTGTTTTTAGTGGATTCGCCATCACATCAATCATGTACTTTATCATTGTAAAAGGGCTTAAAAACGCTGCTTTTATGCCACCTGACATTCAAGAATTCTTGAACACAAACCCAATGACCTTTATTGGTTTAAGCTTCTTGGCATTTACCTTACTATCATATTTAGCAGTTCGATTCTTTGAAGCAAAAATTTACACACTTATTATTGTTGTGGGAACATTTGCTTTAGCTGTTGCCTTTGCAGGAAATGATTTAGTAAATTTCATAGGAGTGCCAATGGCAGGCTATGACGGATTTCAAAAATGGCACGAAGCTTATTTAGCCACTGGAGTTTTACCTTCAGATTTTAGTATGGAAGGTCTTGCTGGTAAGGTACCTACAAAAACCTATCTACTATTAATTGCAGGTTTAATCATGGTGCTTACCTTATGGTTTAGTAGTAAGGCCAAAGCCGTAGTAAAAACATCTGTTGATTTATCGAGACAAGACGAAGTCAAAGAACGTTTTGAACCGAATTTCTTGTCACGCCATATTGTTAGACTAACCATAGACCT
Source organism: Winogradskyella sp. (assembly GCF_013213975.1). GTDB lineage: Bacteria > Bacteroidota > Bacteroidia > Flavobacteriales > Flavobacteriaceae > Winogradskyella. The sequence goes on along the minus strand of NZ_JABSST010000055.1, from coordinate 18,019 downwards.
AAACAATAACATCCATAATATTCTTCCTGATTCATTTAAACATTGGTCTAATAACCAATTTGTTAAACCAACACTAATAGCAAAAGCTCATGATAAACCAGCTTTTGATTTGGTCCGTGCTGCTGTAAATTTAATGGTAGCCAGTGTGCTCATTTCCATTGCGACCTCAATGAAATTACCGCTGTCAACCACCTATGTCACCTTTATGGTTGCCATGGGTACCTCATTAGCAGATAGAGCTTGGGGAAGTGAAAGTGCTGTGTATAGAGTTGCTGGTGTACTTAACGTTATTGGAGGATGGTTTTTCACAGCATTTAGCGCTTTTGTTGCTGCTGCAATAATGGCGTACATCTTGTATCATGGCGGTGGTTATGCACTAACTGGACTTCTAATTCTAGCAATAGTATTATTAATCAGAAATTACCTGTCGCACCGCAAGAATTCAAAAATTATGCGTGAAGAGGATAAACTGGAGCGCGCAGAAAGTAGTTCTACACAAGGTGTTATTCACGAAAGCGCATCTAATATTGCCAACGTAATTAGTCGAGGTAACAGAATTTACACTTCTGCAATTAATGGCTTAGCGGTCCAGGATTTAAGGATACTTAAGAAAAACCGTAAACAGGTCGATAAATTATCTGATGAGATTGACGATCTTAAGGATAACATCTTTTATTTCATAAGAAACTTAGAAGAACCTAGCGTTTCAGCCAGTAACTTCTATATCAATATTTTAGGATATCTTCAGGATATGACCCAGTCTTTAAATTATATTTCTAAAGCCAGTCATAAGCACGTCAATAACAACCATAAGAAACTTAAGTTTAGTCAAATTAAAGAACTTAAAGATTTGGATACGACGCTTGAAAATTTATTTACCACCACTCAAACTGCTTTCGAATCTAGATCCTTCGAAATGATAGGCAACGTCATTTCAGATAAAGCTAAGCTATTTGAAATAGTAAAAGAGAAAATTCAGAAGCAAGTAGAACGTACAAGAAGTGAGGAATCCAGCCCAAAAAATACCACGCTATATTTCAGTTTACTACTTGAAACGAAAGATTTATTAACTGCAATGATGAATTTATTAGAGGAATATTTTCATTCTCACGATAGTAATATTGAACCAGCTAAGGTCAACGGCGTACGAAGCGAAGAAGAAGAATAGTTCAAATTCATATTATAATAATGCCTTAGGATGTTCTAAGGCTTTTTTTATGTCAATTTCTGAAAATTTACCGCATTTAAACATCCAAAAAATGTATTTGGTCGTATCTATAAGTGTATGGCATAAACTAACTTAAAACTTAAAAATGAAAAAAATCTCAATCCTTTTAATAGCGGCACTTGTATTAAGCTCTTGTGTTTCAAAAAAGAAATACATGGCCTTAGAACAAGAAAATGGTGAAATTAAAAGTCAACTAAGCAAAACTCGAGTAGAAAAAGAAGACTTAGAACATAAGTTTGCTAAAATTCAGGCGCGTGTTGATGCTTACAATGCCAAAATTAACTCTCTTAATGAGGATGTTGAAGGTCTTAAAATTGAGAACGATATTAAACTTGATGTTAATGCGGACGGTACTGTAATGTCTAATGCGGCAAAGAGTAAATTACTTGCTACTCTAGAAAATGTAGATCCTGTAAAATTAGCTGAAGCCAAAACGCTTAAAGATTCTATGAACCTTGCTGTTCAATATAATCTAGAAAAAACAATGGATACCTCAGCGCTAGATGAAGGCAAAGACATTGCTGTTAACATTAATGAAACTGTAGTTATGATTTCAATCTCTGATAAGATGTTATTTAACTCAGGCAGTTACAGAATTAGCAGTAAAGCGAACAACATTTTACAAAAATTAGCAGATGTCATTAATTCTGAAAAGAGTATCGATGTAATGGTTGAAGGACATACAGACTCTAGAAATATTAACACAGAAAAGATAGCCGATAACTGGGATCTTAGTGTACTTAGAGCGACATCTGTTGTTAGAACATTACAACACAAATACGATGTTGATCCGGCAAAATTAATTGCTTCTGGTCGTAGTAGTTACCAACCATTAGTAGATAACGACACTCGAGAGAATCGCTCTAAAAACAGAAGAACACGTATTATTTTAATGCCAAACATTGATAAATTCTTTGCTTTAATGGAGGCAAATTAATTAATCCATTATTTTTATAGAGGTGAAAAAAAGCACTCTCCCGTACAATTCGGCATTGAGTGCTTTTTGCTTTTTTATAACTGTTATAATTTGTCGTAAATAAAATAGTATGAATGGTATGGTTACACTCCTCTTTTTGTGTTTGTATTTCCTTATTTAAAGGACAAACCATTCATTATCGTAAGCGAACTTTTTGATAAACTAAATAGGATTTTGATTCTTAGGCAAATGAGATAATTGTAATACGTCGTTTACTGCAGAAATGAAGACACCCAATGCTTCAATACGTAGCACTAAGATCGTTGTAAATTTGCACGGTGAATAATTTAAGATAGATGCTAAACGCACTTCTATGACAACATCCTATACTATTTTAATGATAACTGCAGCATGATTTATAATTGTAAGATTACAGAAAGTTTAGAAGCCGCCAAGAAAAATATGAATTGAAATAGGGCCCATTTGTCTAAGAATGGTATCCTTTTTTTTATGGTTTACTTATGAAACTTAAGGCTTCAGTTACCAGCCTTTCTAAAAAGATAGACAAAGTAGACTTTAATGAAAAAGATTATTTTGTACAAAAGTAAGTTATGATGAAGCTGTACGCTTTAGATGCCTGGTATTTCTTTCTTAATCCTGTAAGCTAGGCTATGGAACTTTAGCAATTTTAAGAAACTGAGGATTCTGATAATGTACAAATAGATAGATTCTAGCGAGTTTATTTTTCTAGCTAAAGTGGCTATTATCAGTGGTATTAAAATGCCAAAAGTACGTGCTTGGTATTACAATAAAGACAATAAGTTTTTGAAAAAACACTTATATAGACCACTAAAAAAAGCACCTCACGATTGAGATGCTTTTTTAACACTTAAATTTCTATAATAGAATGGGGGATTTTTACCCTTCACAACTTGCACATGCTTTCTTCTGTTTGAATTTCTGTGCTGCATTCATGCTATGCTGATAGTAAAGAGACTTTACTCCTAACTGCCATGCTGTAACATAAATCTTGTTGATATCCTTTACAGGCATATCCGGGTGTACCATGATATTTAAAGACTGACCTTGATCGATATGATTCTGTCTGTTTGCAGCTTGATAAATTAATGTCATTTGATCAATTTCCGCGTACGTCTTAAATACATCTTTTTCTAACTCTGTAAGACCCTCTAGGTGTTGTACAGAACCGTCGTGGTCTCTAATACTCTTCCAAATCTCACTTGTATTCATTCCTTTTTCGTCTAATAAAGCTACTAAATACGGATTCTTAATGGTTGTTTTAATTTTAGCAATATCTTTTACATAACAGTTAGACCAAACTGGCTCAATACCTTGGGATACCTGTCCTAAGATAAATGCTGATGAGGTAGTTGGAGCTACTGCATTTAAAGTGGTATTGCGTCTACCGCGTCCTTTAAGCACTTCTGGCTCTCCAAATAATACTGCTAATTCTTGTGAAGCTTTTACTGATCTTTCTTTAATCGTTTTAAAAATTTCACTATTTAAGTTAAATGCTTCTTGACTATCAAACGGTAACATTTTAGACTGTAATAACGAGTGCCAACCTAATGCGCCCATTCCTAATGCTCTATTTTCCTTTGCAAAATTATAAGCCTTCTCCATGAATAAGAATGTTTGCTGATCATCACGATCTGGTGAATCCCTGTAAACTTCTAGCTTAGTTACAAACTCCTCTAACACAGCATCTAAGAAATAGATCATTGTTTCTACGGCATCTGTATTCTTCCACTTATCATAGTGTAATAAGTTTATAGATGACAGTACACACACAAATGACCATCTGTCATTTGTTGGTAACATTATTTCAGAGCATAAGTTACTTGCGTAGATCTCATGCTTATTTTCTTGGTATACTTCTGGGGCATTGTTATTGGCATTATCTCTAAAGAAAATGTATGGGTAACCTATCTCACCTCTACGCTGTAAAACTTTTGCCCAAATTGATCTTTTATCGGTATCGCCATCAATCATTTCTTGCATCCATTGGTCACTTACAGTAACCCCATGGGTTAACTCTTGAATTGGATTACCTTCTGTGCCAATCTCTAAAAATTCATTTATATCGTTATGTTCTATTGGTAGGTATGGGGAAAAACGACCGCGTCTTACTGATCCTTGACTAACGACATCCACCATTTTTTCAAACAGTTGCATAATATGAACTGCACCAGACGACTCACCGTTATTTTTAACTGGTGCGCCTCTATGACGCAGTTTCCCAAAATACCCTGAAGTACCTCCTCCTAACTTAGACATCATTCCAACCTCTGACTGCGTATATAAAATATCACCCATATCATCAGAAATATGAGACCCGAAACAACTAATTGGCAGACCACGCTTTTTACCAAAATTAGACCACACAGGCGACGCTAATGAATAGAATCCCTCGGCCATATAACCATAGAATTTATCTGCAAAACCATCTATTTTTAAAATACGCTCTGCATTATTCGCAATTTCTCTTATACGCCCTTCAGGTGTTACTCCTTCAGTAAGGTAACCAGATGATAAAAATTTACGGCTATGCTCAGTTAACCACTTAATTTCTGGTTCTGTATTAGCCTCTCTTATAGCCTCTTTCCTGGCTTTTATTAAATCATTATGGGGAGAAGTTGTGGTCGTTTGAGGGTTTACTACTTGGTTTTCGAGGTCTAGGTTAGTTTTTTCGTTCATGGTTTAAAATAAGTCGTCGCTAGTTATACTTTTAGTTCTTTTGCTGTAATTAATTGAGCGTTTAACGAAGAAATCACCGTGTTTCGTTGCAATGATTTCATCATCAAACCACTCAGTTTGTGCAATTAGGCTTTCGTCGATATCAAATATCTTGTCTATACCTATGCTTTGGAGGGAGTTATTAAATCTGTTTTTTATAAATTCTTTAATGACGTTTTTAGGAAGGAAATCCAATTCACCCGCTTCAAAAATCCAATCGATGATTCTGCTTTCAGAATCAAAAGCCTCTTCACACATGACCTTCACAATCGTATTATGCGCATCGCCAAACCAGGTTGGATTTTCATTCTTGATGATTCTAATTATATCTATTCCAAAATCACCATGGATTTGTTCTTCTTTGGATGTTGCCTCAACAACATTAGAAATACCCTTTAACATGTTCTTATGCTTGTTAAAAGCCATAATGATTAAGAACTGAGAAAATAAAGACACATGCTCAATAAAAAGCGAAAAAAGGAGGATCGACTCTGCATATTCTTTATTATCATCACTCTTAGAATTCTTTAGTGCTGTTTCTAAATAGTGCACGCGTCTCATGATAACAGGATTCTTCTTTAACCTTTTGAATTCATTATTAAGCCCTAAGATTTCTAACAAATGTGAGTATGCATCATGATGTCGTACTTCACTCTCAGCAAAAGTTGCTCCTACAGATCCAATCTCTGGCTTTGGCATTTTTTGATAGATATCACCCCAAAAAGACTTCACTGCTACCTCAATCTGAGAAATTGCCAACATTGTATTTTTGATAGCATTTTGCTCAACAATAGTAAGCTTGGTTTTAAAGTCCTGTATATCACTTGTAAAATTAAATTCCGAATGGATCCAGTACGAATGTCTAATAGCATCGACATATTCGTTTAATTCAGGATACTCATAAGGTTTTAGGTTGATCCGTTTTTCGAAAATGTTTGTCTTTCTACTTCTAGCTTGCTCGTCTCTGTAAAGAATATAAGCTTTGGCAACATCCAAAAACTGGCTATCCATTAATTTAATCTCAACCAAATCTTGCACCTCCTCTACAGTAGGCACATAATTTTGAACATTTGATTTTCTGACTAATAATTCACTTAAAACATTTTGAGCAACTTGTTTCGCATCATCTTTTGTGCCATTTCCAACAGACATCATTGCCTTTTCTACAGCATTTGAAATCTTATTTAAAACAAAAGGATTCGTTTCATAATCCCTCTTTATAATCTCCGTAATCTCAAGTTGTTTCGTTTCCATGCTCAAATTGGTTCTTAATTTTTAAGGCTAAAAATCCTATAGGAATAATTGATCAATTACCCTGAATTTAAATAGCAAATGCTGTTATTTTGTGTTAATTTTTCCTTTTAGAGGAATAAAAAAGGCGTGAATTTTTCGAAATCAGAGACTTTTTAAAAAAGTTTAAACCGCTACCAAAATCTGCTTTCTAATTTGCCTTGAACAAAGATTGATAATTGTCTTTAAAATTAAAAGGCAATTTTGTAAACGTTGTCAACAAGTTTTTAACAAAACCAGAGATCCCCCGCAAATCCTAATGTTTTGATAATTATTGGTATATTTATCTGATTTTCAAGAATTTATAGTATTTTAATAAAGTAAAATGTTGTAAGTGTAATCGTATAAAAATATGAGCTAACAGGCGTATTTATTGAAGGTCTGCTAAATTTGTTTTATCAAAAATTTAAACCAAAAAAAGAGCGCTTTTACCGCCCTCTTTTTCCTAAAAACTAACTAAGTAATAAAAGCAACCCCTACATTGCCCCTAAGAAAATTAACACTGAAACTAAAAGTCAGAATTTTTAAAAACTCTGACTTTTGTTGATTAATAGCAATTCACCTATATAAGAATAAACCCTCTTTTACTCCTATTTATCGGCCAGTATAGTTTATCAAAAATAGCCACAAATAAGGCGACATTTCAATAGCAATGTATAATTGGTATAAAAAAATGTATAAATGGAATTCAAAAATAAGTGTCTGAAATTTTCGCAATCCACACAAAAAATACAACATGATATACATTTAAATATTTGAGTCGAAAAAGATATGTCTATCTTTATACTTGAGAATCTTAACTATGATTAAAGCTGTAATTGTTGATGACGAACCAAAAGCTATCCATAGCTTAATTTGGGAGCTAAGTAACTTTAAAAATGAAATTGAAGTTATTGAGTCATTTACCAATCCTGAGAAAGCTTTGCAATATTTAGCAAACAATACCCCTGATTGTTTATTCTTGGACGTGCAGATGCCAACCATTGGAGGGTTCCAATTTTTAGATCGATTAGAGGCCATCAATTTCGCAGTTATTATTACCACAGCCTATGACGAATATGCAATTAAGGCTTTAAAACATGAGGCAATAGATTATTTGCTAAAACCAATAGATTCTGATGATTTAAGCGGCACTATTAACAAAATCAAAAAATATAGCAATCGTCAAATAAGCGCTTCTAGACTCGAGAATATTCTGTTAAATTTTAATTCTAAGTTCGACAAGAAACGCATAACTATTAATACTGATGGTAAGCTGTTATTTCTTGATATTGATGACATTATTTATGTAGAATCTGATGGTAATTACAGTACCATATACTTGCAAAATCAAAAGAAAATTGTAGTCACTAAAAAATTAAAAGAGGTTGATGCTATTTTACCAGAAGACCATTTTTTTAGGATTCACAATTCCTACATCATTAATCTTGGAAAGATAAAAGCCTTTATCAAAAACGAGGGATATGTGGTTATGAATAGTAATCATAAAATCCCTGTTGCCCGAAAACGAAAGTCTGATTTTCTGGAAAAACTATAAAAAAAGTATTGCGTTCTAAATTAACATACCAATGGCTAGTGGTGCTTTTGTTTTTAACAAAAAGTCAAATGTCTTATGGTCAAACTAATGAATTTGACAAAGCGGTTTTAAAACTGAGCAAGGTAAAGCCTAAAAATTATGCCGATATCGATGCTATTTTAAAGCCCTTTGAACGCGACAGTATAAAAATGAAATCAGCTACAGACGCCTTTATACTTAATGAATATAATGAAGGTGCTAGTTATACTTTAAATGCTCTGGGTGTAATTAATAGAAATCTTTCAAATTATAACCAATCTATTGCGCTTCATAAAAAAGCCAACACTTATGCCGAAAACGCCAATAGTAATGAGTTTCGAATTGTGAGTTTAAACATGATTGGTGTAGCCTACAGAAGAATGGACGTTATTAAATCTGCTTTAGACAATCATACCAAAGCTTTAAAAATAGCTTATCAATTCAAAGACCCAACGCCAACGGTAAGCTATAATATTGCCGTTTCACAAAATAGTATTGGAAATATTTATTTGGCCTTAGAGCAATATGATGCCGCCCTGAATCAATTTAGAAAATCACTTGAGATAGAAAAAAACGCAAACAGTAAACTCGGTCTGGCTATTAATTACCATAATATTGGTTATGCCGAACAAGGTAAAGGTAACTTAGATGTTGCCTTAGAAAATTATGAAAAGTCACTGGTTTATAATGAAGCCATAGATTCGGAGATTGGCAGAATGATTTGCTTCAATAGTATTGGAGGAATTTATCTTAAAAAGAAAGACTATTCTAATGCAGAACCTATAATTAGAGACGCGTTAAAAAAAGCACTTGAGGCTAAAGATCAATTCTATATTGCTTCTTCGTATAATAATTTGGGGCAATTAGAGATTGCACTTAATCAAATTGAAGAAGCCGAAATTAATATTAAGAAAGGACTAGACGTTTCTAAAACCTATAGTTTAAAATCAGCTGAAGCCTCTTCAAATAAATTGCTTTCCGAAATCAATCAAAAAAAAGGCAACTATAAAGCTGCCTTGAATTACTATCAAAATGCTGTTGAAATTGAAAATACAATTTTAACAGAAAAGAATCTACAATATGTTAATGATATTGTTATTCTTTATGAAAATGAAAATAAAAACAACCAAATCAAAGCACTTGCTTCAGAAAATGAAGAAGTACGCAAACGACTAGAGCGCAATAGAAATATATTTTGGTACTCCGTATTAGCGCTATTAATTCTTGGTGCAGCCCTGTTTATAGTAAATAGAGATAGAGCTCTGCAACGCGGTAAAAAAATCCTTACGCTTGAGCAGGATATGTTAAGAAGTCAAATGAATCCGCACTTCATTTTTAATTCTTTAAATTCTATAAAACTGTATATCATCAATAATGAGAAAGAAAATGCCGTTTATTATCTCAATAAATTTTCAAAACTCATCCGTAAGATTTTAATTGCTTCAAAGGAGAAAGAAACCTGCTTACAAGAAGAATTAGACACCATGCAACTCTACATGAATATCGAAAATATGAGATTCGATAATGAAATAGAATTCAAAATAAATGTTGATGAAGCAATCAACACCGAAGTCACTAAGGTGCCGTCTTTAATCCTCCAACCCTTTTTAGAAAATGCACTGTGGCATGGTTTATCCTCTAAAAAAAATGATAAAAAAATCATCCTTAACGTATTCAAAAATTCCAAAGACCATATTACTGTAGAGATTACGGATAATGGTATTGGCAGAGCCGCCTCAAAAAAGATTCGTGAAAGTAAAAAACTAAAACGCAAATCTGTTGGTATTGATATAACTAAAGCGCGATTAGCAAACTTCTCCAAAGCTTTTGAAAACTCTTACACCTTAAATATTGATGATTTGTACGAGCATAATTCCCCCAGTGGAACTCGTGTAACACTTAACATTCCTGTTTAAGCTTTATTTTCCGAAGTTCTTTTGCGCTACAGCCTCTAATTCGGTATACCAGTCTTCACCGAACTTTCTAATTAAAGCCTCCTTTACAAATTTATAAACAGGAACTTGCAGCTCCTTTCCTAAAGCACACGCATCATCACAAATCTCCCATTTTTCATAATTAACACCTGAGAACTCAGAATAGTCTTTGACTCTTATGGGATAAAGATGGCACGATACAGGTTTTTTCCAGTCGATTTCTCCTTGATTGTAAGCTTCTTCAATACCACATAAAGCTGTATTATTTTCATCGAAAATAACATAGGCACATTCTGCACCATTGATTAATGGAGTTTCTAAATCTCCGAAAACAGTTTTTACAGAAGCGCCTGTTGCTTCGATGACTTCAATACCTTCTTTTCGCAAGAATGGTTTAACCTTAGGATAAATACGATCTAGAATTTTAACCTCGTCTGCATCTAGTGGAGCACCTGCATCTCCTTCGACACAACAAGCCCCTTTGCAGGCTGATAGGTTGCAAACAAAATCCTTAGCGATGATGTCTTCTGATACTATAGTTTTTCCGAGCTGAAACATGCTGTAAAAATAGCTAAACTTTACTGTAATTTAATATTGAAAATCAGTAATTTAATTGCACCTTTGCGGCGAATTTTAAAATGTAAGTGTCATGAAATTAGTTTTTAAAGAAATCTTTACTGCTTTTATGGTTCTTTTTGCTGTAATAGACATTATTGGCAACATTCCTATTATCATAGATTTACGCAAAAAAGTAGGTCATATTCAAAGTGAAAAAGCGGCACTGATTGCAGGTCTTATTATGATTGTTTTTTTGTTTCTGGGAAAGAGCTTACTTAATCTCATTGGTATCGATGTTAATTCCTTCGCCGTTGCAGGTGCGTTTATCTTATTTTTTATTGCCCTAGAAATGATTTTAGGAATTACATTATACAAACAAGATGATAGCAATCCAATTACAGCTTCTGTATTCCCATTAGCATTTCCTCTAATTGCTGGCCCAGGGAGTTTAACAACCTTATTATCCCTGCGTGCAGAATTTGCCACCGAAAATATTATCGTTGCCGTGATCTGCAATGTTATCTTTATTTACATCGTCCTTAAAACCTCAGCTAGAATTGAGCGAATTTTAGGTCCTAACGGCATTAACATCATAAGAAAAGTTTTTGGTGTAATTTTGCTAGCAATAGCCGTTAAATTATTTGCGGCCAATATAAAAGCCTTATTTGTTTAAAAACTATGAAAATCTTTATTTGGATACTCTCAGCAATTGCAACGTGACTGATTATTTTCAATGCCACGAAATTAGACTTTAACGCATTATTTGAAGGAGAAAGTTACACAGCCATATTAACGATTATTGCTGGACTTTGCGCCATCATTTTACTTCAAATATTAAGAATTTCGAAAAAAATCGAAACCTTAAGTAAGCAACGTTAATGACCTTTGATGCCTTAATAATTGGTGGTGGAGCAGCAGGGTTGTCTTGTGCGCTTGTATTAGGTTCTGCAAAAGACAAAGCATTTGCAAAGAATAAATCCGTTGGTATCATTACCCATCAAAAAACGTCGCATTTACAAAATGCGCTTTTTAATAATGTCTTAGGTTTAGAACCAGGTACTTTAGGAAGAGACTTATTGGAACGTGGGAAGCAACAACTCCAAACCCTATATCCTCAGGTTGTTCAAGTCGAAAAAGAAAAGGTCACTCTGATCGAAAAACGAGACAATGGCTACATCGTGCAAACCAATAAAAATCAATACCATTCTAAAATTTTGGTGGTTGCCGTTGGGTATACCGATTTAATGACTATTAAAGGTTTAGAAGAGTTTATTGAACCCCATCCGCGTGCAGTCAAAGAAAAAAACAGAATCTGGTTAAAGAATTCAGATCATCTTATTGCAAAAGGCCTTTATGTGGCAGGTACACTAGCAGGATGGAGAAGCCAATTTGCAATTGCCAGTGGAAGTGGTGCACATGTGGCCACCGATATTCTGACGCTTTGGAATGGTGGAAAGCACACCAAAGTCCACGATAAGATTACTGTTTAAAATTTGGGTATTCTGTACTAAGAAGAATCACTTCTTGCACCATAATATCCTCTTTATTAATTATTTCTAGAAAGGCGTTATCGTCATATAATTGTCTGGCTAAAGTTGCCTTAATCAGCCGTTTAATTTCATTATTATAGGCTGTAAATGTAATGTTAGTGCCTTCGCGTCTATTGACAAAATTTTGAAAGCTAATTACAATATCATCACTGACTTCAAAATTATTAATAAAGTCGTATTTGGTAACATGCTGATAAACGCTGCGGTCTTTATCCAATTCTTTAAATACAAACAACCCAAAATGCCCTCGTCGTCTCAAATAGTTTATGGTTTCGTTATCAAAGGCACGGTCTACTGGCACAAAGACGTCTGGAATAATACCACCCCCACCATATACAACTTTTCCTTTTGGAGTGGTAAATTTTAATGAATCATCTACCTGAATATTATTCTCATCTGCCAACTCCCCTGTTCGTAAGCGTTTAAAATAATCCCTGTAATATGAGCTATTATCGCCGTTGGTGTACGGTCGCTGAATTGATCTACCTGTTGGAGTATAGTATCGAGATACTGTTAATCTAACAGCACTACCATCGCCAAGTGCCATCTCACGTTGTACGAGTCCTTTTCCGTAGGAGCGTCTGCCTACTATAATCCCTTTATCATTGTCTTGCAATGCCCCTGCAATGACTTCACTCGCTGAAGCAGAATTCTCATCGATGAGAATAAAAATTTCCCCATCTTCAAAATCCCCACGTCGCGTGGCGAATGTGCGTTCTTCTCTACCCTTTTTATCTCGCGTAAATAAAATGAGTTTGTCATCTTCTAAAAACTCATCCGTTATTTGCTCTGCTATTCCTAAAAACCCGCCAGGATTGTCGCGTAAATCTAAGGCTAATTTTGTGGCACCTTGCTCCTGCAATTCGTATAAAGCCGTCTTAAACTCCTTAAAGCTAGACTCTGCAAAGCGGTTCATCTTTATATAGCCTAATTCATCCGTTAGCATGTAAGACGCATCAACACTTTTTATAGGGATATCTTTTCGTGTAATTTCAAATTCCAATGTTTTGTCCTCGCTCTTTCTATATACCGTAAGATTTACTGTAGAATTCTTTTGCCCTTTGAGCTTTTTAGAAATAAAATCGTTAGTGATATTTCTACCATATATGGTATCACCGTTAGCTAATAAGATGCGATCACCACTTATGATTCCAGCGCGCTCACTTGGTCCTCCTTCGGTTGGTTTAATTACAGCAATGGTATCTTTATAAGGGTAATAGTTAATTCCTATACCTACAAAATCACCCTTCATATTCTCGGTAATACGTTGTAGATCTTCCTTTGGGATGTAGGTAGAATGCGGATCGAGATTATCCAATATGCCGTTTACTGTAACATCGACAATGCTGTCTGTATCTACCTCATCTACATACTCATAATCTATGTAATCAATCAGGCGATTAAGCTTATCTTTCTTACTATTGGTGGTAAATAAATTATCTGAGGTGTCCGTGAAGTTTAATTTTCCTCCTATCAGAACACCTCCTGCAATAGCTGCACCTATGATTAATGGTATGTATTTATTCTTTGTTGCCATTACGGATCTAAATCTTCAATAAACTCTAATTCTATACCTGCCTTTTCTAAAAAATCGAGACCTGAGCAGTCCTTATAAGCTCTTGAGTAAACCACTCTCACTATACCAGCTTGGTGAATCAACTTACTACAATCGGTACATGGAGATAAGGTAACATATAATGTAGCCCCTTTACAGGATTGTGTGGATGCCGCTACCTTTAAAATTGCATTAGCTTCAGCATGTAAGACATACCATTTCGTCTTTCCATCTTCGTCTTCACAGCAATTTTCAAAACCTGTTGGAGTACCATTGTAACCGTCTGAAATAATCATACGATCTTTTACAATAATAGCCCCAACTTGTTTACGCTTGCAATGGGATAATTTTCCCCATTCGTGCGCAATTCTCAAATAAGCTTTATCGTAACGTAATTTTTTTTCGTCGGACATTAATATTCTCATACAAAGTTAGTAACGAATATAAACCGATTGAATTGCATAAGCAATTTAGTTGCCGTTAAAGTTTTACCAATTATCCTGCATTTAACAAGTCGCTACCTGTAATCATCGGAATCACCAATCCAATCACTATAGCCGAAAGTACCATGACCCAATCACGACGCGAAAATCTAAACAGCGTCTGGCATAGAAACCCTAAGAATAAAACCACAAAAACTATAATGACTTGAGCAATTTCTATCCCTAAAGCAAACTCAACCAAAAGTTCTACTTTATTTTCAGACGGGCCAGCAAACATTTTAAATTCTCTGGCAAACCCTAAACCGTGGATAAGCCCAAAGAACAACGTGGTAAAAAACAGCAAGCTTATTTTAGTATTACGCTCTTTCTTACCTGCTGTAAATACATTGTAAATTGCGGCGATTAAAATGGTTACTGGAATTAAGAACTCTACTAATTTGCCATTAACACTTACAATATCGTAAGCCGCCAATACTAAAGACACAGTGTGTCCTAAGGTAAACATGGAAACTAAAAGCAGAACGCGTTTCCAATCTTTAAAAACATAAGGCACAGCCAAGACCATTAAAAATAAAACGTGATCATAACCGTTAGGATCAAGGACATGGTTTATGCCATATTGCACATTAAACCAAAAATTTTCTAACATAATTCATTCATTTGGGATGACTCAAAGTTACAATATATATTGCTAAAAAAGTCATTAAGTTTTATCACATGACTTTGGTTTGAAATACAGGCTGTTAAAACTAACTTAATCAAGCTTTGGCACTTTCGTATATCTATTAATCCAACAGTTAATATCAATACGTTTCGCCGACATATCTCTATTAAATATCTCTACCTTAGTTGGTGCTTTAGATGCATAACTATCGGCATATTGCTGCACTATTTTCTGCAAAGTAGGATCTAAACGCGATGCTTTTTTTACCTCATCTATAGCTAACCAATACACAGCACGCTGAAAGAAATTGTCCTTTCCGCAGCTTTTGTTTTTAGCACTTTCTTTATACATCTCTGCAATTAGGATATGCGGTCGTCCATTTGATGGATTGAGTTTTAGTGCTTCTAACAAATACGCTCTAGCAGTAGCATAGCGTCCTTTATTTTTATAAATCACACCAATGCGTATCGCTAAATTGGCCTTCTTATATGGTCTTTTTTCTAGTTTAAAAGCCTCTTCAAGATATTTGTAGGCTTCTTCATCTTTTCCATTCTCCAACAAAACGGTGGCCACAAAAACCTTGGTATCTGCTGATGGCGCTACCTTATCATAGTGCTTAACTAACTTTTCATAAAGCTCTTCGGATGTGCATTCCTTGTGGTAAAGGCGACTTACAGAACGCTTTAACCAAACGGAATCATTCTGCTTGGTGTTAAAATACTTCGTATACAGTGGAACTAAATTTTGACAGTTGGCTTTTCTATCAGCAATCTTGTCTATATTTTCTTGAATTAAGGCATAGGCTTTTAGGTAACTTTCATAAGCACTTTTCTTACGTTCATCGCGCTTTGAAAGCGTCTCTCCTTGCTCGGTTTTTGAAATGAGCATATTCAATTTTTCTGAATAATTCTCAACCTCGACGGCTATTTTCCCTACCACATCATCATAGGTGTCAAATAGTTCAGCATCTGATTTTTCACCGCTATCGTGCAACTCAGACACCAATGAAAAGTAGGTGTATAAGTTTTTGGGATTTCTGAACGTTTTTTGATCTTTTGTAAAGGCATTATCAAAACAGGAATATAGTTTTAGTTGAGCAGTGCCCACGATATCCTTGTGGTCATATAAAAGCTGACAAGCTTTCGCCTCATATTCGCCTATTGGAGTTTGACTCGCATAATACTGCTGTCGTTTGTCCCAAACAGTCAATAACAATTCAATAAAATTGACTTTAGTATTTCCTTCAATAGTTTTGATTTTATGCTTCAGCATTTTTTCACCATCGGCATATATGGCCAAATTTAAATCCGGACAATTTTCGAAAACAAATTTCCAGTTTTCAAATGCTTCATCATACTTCTGCGCCACTACAGAGGGATGAAATAAGGACAATTTAGTTTTACAATCTAGATTTGCTTGAGAATTACCCTGGGCTATACCTAATAAAAAAAGCAGCCAATGAAAAAAAATTTTTGAGTCATAATAGCATTGATTTGTAGTGTATTAACCACTAAAATGCCACAAAAAATATACCAAGAACCTAAATTACTAACCGCTATAGCTCTTAAGAAGAACTTGTGCCTCTAGGTAGTACCTATTTGTTCTGTAGTTCTTCTTTCTTTCAAAATTTAAATGGACCACTTCCCCAAACCTAGTCTCTTGCTCTAAAACATATACTAACTGTAAAATGCCATTAAAATCTCCTTGCAAGCCAAATTGATAATGGTTGGTAGACATCTCATCATTTTCAGTCTTATGCGGTTCATTAAAACTAATGACCTTCAACCTGTGCTTTTTGGCTAAATCGGCAATAGTTTTAAGCAAATTGTTTTGCAATGACAATCCATTCAATTGGTATTTACCCAAAATAGAATCAAAGTGCTTTTCCTTTTGCCTTAGCATTGAAATCTGCTTTGGTGCATTATTAAATAATAAGGCGTCTTGAGATAAGGTCTCATAGCGCTGCTTAGCGGCTATAGTTTTTGAAATAGATAGCTGATAAGACATACAAAGCATCAGCACAAAACCTACAATTAAGAGTCTGTTTTTGGTTTTACTAGTCATGCTTAATTTCAATTTTTATGCTGAAGGTCGTTTTTGAATTGACCTGATCACTATAATGCAATGGACTAACGCGCTGCACCCAAGACATGGCTTCGAGAGCAGAGATCCAATCTGAATAGTCCGTATTACTGTTGGTTTCACCACGTACTTCAATAATTCTAAAAGCTTGGTCTATGGGCTTATTTGGCTTAATGCGCTTTAAAATGGGTTGGTAATTACAGGCTGTTAATACCATACTATGGGGTAAAGATTGCACCAAATCATTGACATAGAATGAACTTCGAGAATTACTACTTTTTAAAAGGTCAGTTACCAAACTTTCTTTTCGATCTATAATTTCGTTTAATGACAATAATTGTGCCTTTGCAGTTTGATTCATTTGGGATAGACCTTCGAGGTCATTTACCTTGTTGAAATAGTGGTTAAAACAGAGAAAATTAATGAGAAGCATAACAAGTAAACTTAAACCAGCCGTCTTCATAAATACCTTTGAAAATCGGCCTTGAAAAAAGCGCGCTTTCCAAATACTAGTCTCAAAATTATTAGCGGTAATATCTAATCCAGACTCTGCCACTAAAACGGCAGCTGTTGCGAGCAGATGATCAGATGTAATATGCAAACCGTTGATCTCATAGGTGTAATGATTAATAGGGTTTAAAATCTTTATCGTTTGCAATTGATGACCATCAAATTCTAAACAAGCATTAGAAATTTGAATGGAGGCTTCATTTATATAAGGCTTCAATGCCACAGCAGTGAGGCCACTTAAACTTAAATGTGTTACGTAACACTGAATACCCAATAAATCATCAATAAGACCATCAACATAAGATTTACGACAAATGGACACCACACTATGTTCTGCTTGCTGCAAGACTTGATAATAGAACGCATCCACTTCAATATTTGGAAAGGCCTTATAAACCAGCTCTTGTTCGGTTTTAAATTGGCCCAACAACAACTTTGTTAAAACCTTATCATTATTTAATACCAAATGAATGTTAGCGTGTTTAGGAAGCTTCTTAAACAGCGTCTCTTTAGTACTATAATTTGAATGGGATATAATATCTAAAACCGACCCTTTGCGTTTTAGTTGCGAGACTAAATAGTTGCTTTGGTCTTGCGACTTAGAACATTCTAAGCCATAAAAGGTTGTGCCTTGTTTTATGTTATGTAAAACCGTTTGTAGCATTATTGAATAACTGTTGGTTTTATTAAGACTGTTAACCTTGACTTACGCCCTTCTCTTACACGCTTACTAAACAGCCATTTTATGAGTGGAATTCTAGCCAAAAATGGCACACCAGAACCAGAATTATTGCTCAATTGTTCCTCTAAACCCCCAAGTACTGCAAGGTCTTGATCTTTCATTCTTATCAGCGAACTAAATTCTCTTGAGTTAATATCTGGAGGAGCATCTTCAGCGATGCGCGCACCAAAAGAAGACTGAATAACACTGATATCCAATGTAACTTGTCCATCACCAGAGACTAAAGGTTTAATAG